>ONTQ01000197.1 GCA_900320795.1 uncultured Bacteroidales bacterium | reverse complement strand
CTTGAAATCGACGATGGCGTCGGCACCGAGCTCGCGCGCCTTTTCCTCGACGATCCGCAGGAATCCCTCATAATCAAGTTCTTCGAAAGGAGGCCTTCCTTCGGAGAAACCTTCGTGGCGATAGGTTGAAGGGGTGAGCACCACCTTCAGTTCGGCGATGGGGGTGAACCCTCCAGTCCAGGGCAGGTTGGGGATGAAATAGAAATCATCCTCCACGAACGGACGGTAGTCGATATAACTTACAGGCTCCGAAGCGGGCTCGAAGCCGGATACCCCGACCACCCCGCAGCTCGCCAGCAGGGATGCGAATGCCAGAAGTGCGATGAGCTTTTTCATTTCTTTATTTCGCGATTGATCTGGATAAAGATAGTCATTTTCGGATTAAACACAATCTGCCCCGGCCAAAAGATAAGGCTTGTCGGAACACTGTCCGGAAGAGACCAGCTATGAAACGAGACGGCCACTTCTCGTTCTCCGCTCCACCCAAATCCATTCACGGGCGGAATCTATATCGGCTCTTTCTTCCGGCTCATAAGGAAAGCGTATACGGCACAATTTCCAACCATTCGTGCCGTAAATCGTCATTATTTCACCGAAAACAAGCCGATTTGCCTGAGAACGACCAGGTCTATGACGTCTTTATGCGTGTCGGATGGGCCTTCGCACAAAAGATACACGTAAAAATCGGAGTCCCTTTGTCAAGCGACAAAACACAAAATCATGGCGGAATGAAGCGTTTTTTCTATTTTTGCGTAAAAAAACCCCACCATGAGATTTCTGAATGCTTTCCTGTGCGTCATCCTATTCTTGACAGCATGCACAACTTCCCTCCCGGAGCTCCATGAAACCGTTTGCATTGACGGGAGCGTCGGGAAGTTGCAGGGGCAGGTGGACCGGCCGGCCGTTCCTGACGGAAAGGCGCCGGTGGCCATTATCCTCCACGGTCTTACCGGCTACCGGACAGAGCCCCATCTGAATGCGCTGGCCGATTCCCTGCAGGCCAGGGGCGTGGCGACCGTCCGGTTCGATTTCAACGGTCACGGAGAATCGGAGGGGCGTTTCTCTTCCATGACGCTTTTCAACGAACTGGAGGATGCGCATCTCATCTACGACTATGTTGCCGCTTTGCCCTGGGTGGACCCGAAGTCCATTTCCGTTGCCGGGCACTCGCAGGGAGGCCTGGAAGCCGGACTGCTGGCCGGCGAACTGGGCGCCGGAAAGGTCCACAAACTGCTTCTGCTGGCCCCTGCCGCCTGCATCCACACCATGGCCGAGGAAGGCTCGCTGTTTGGTTACGAAACCGGCGACACACTCCCGGATTCCCTGCAATTCTGGGGCGGAAGATACCTGGGGAAAGCCTATCTGCAATCAGCCCTGGACTGCGATGTATATGGGATTACGGCCCGATACGAAGGACCGGTACGCATCCTCCAGGGAATGGACGATTCGCCCGGTCTGATCAGAGATGCGAAGCGTTATCTGGATTATCTTCCGCAGGCGGAATTCATTCCCCTGGAAGGCTTGTCCCACTGTTATCCGGAAGACCTCGGCACGCCCGCAAGGCTCGGCGCCGACTTTATTGCCGGTGATTGATTGTCTTTCCGGAAGACGCGGTCGCGGTATTTCCGGAAACCTCGCAAGGCAAAGGTACCCCGAAACCGTCTGTGTCCTGTTTCTGTTTTGCATCGGATGCAAGATTCGGCCGTCTGGCGGTTTATAGGAATGGACACCAATGAAAGAGCCGTATGAAAACCAAGTATTTCCTCCTATATGTCTTCGTTGGAATCGCCTTTCTGGCGGTTTCCGCGTGGGTGTTTCTCTCGCGCGGGAAGAACGCGAAGGCCATCCGGGCCAAGTATAAGCTGGGCGGAATCATGCTCATGTGCATGGCCATGCTGTCCGTCGCCTCCTGCGGCGAGATTCTCAATCCGGGTGAAGTGATGTGCTACGATCCGCCGCCGGATTATTCTTTTACGGTCAGCACGGGAAAACACGATGCAAATTGGCAGTATATCCTGTTTCCGGGGGCTGTCCTGACGGTGCAAGTCGAATGTCGCCGTTACGAGAAATTCGAGATCGTCATCCGTAAATTCGAAGACATGAAGGAAGGGAAAGTCCTCCAGGCCGCCGTCTTCGAATCTGAGGGAAAAGATCAGTTCCAGTACGAACTGTCGTATGATCCGGAAGATAAAGCCTATGCGGGAACCGCCCAGGTGGACATTTATGGGTATCCCGAAGGAGAAGACGACGGGAGTCTGCTCTATTCCAACTTCTTGCTCGTAACAACCAGTGCGGATTGACCATCTCGTCTACGAACTGACCGGAGCCTGCAACCAGTGCTGCCGGTTCTGTTATAACTATTGGCGTGACGGCCGTACGCCGATTGCGCCACCGGACCCGTCTGCGGCCCGGAAAACCCTGAAAAAGCTGCTTTCGCAGGCTTCTGTGGGCAGTCTTTCCTTTTCCGGAGGCGAACCGCTGCTGCTTTCCAATGTCCATGACCTGGTCCTTCATGCGAGATTCAAGGGCTGCAAGGTCAATGTACTTACCAACGGGACCCTCCTGACCGATGAGGCCCT
>ONTQ01000196.1 GCA_900320795.1 uncultured Bacteroidales bacterium | reverse complement strand
TTGCTGACGCCCCGGTTGATAGCCACAGTTCCCACAGCGCCCGCATTGGACTGAGTGATATTCACGTCCACGCCGCCTGCTACGGCCAGCGTCTTACTCGTGTTCCTGGTCGCCAGCTTGACGGAATTATCCCCCTCCAGCAGGCTGGTGAGATTTTGCATGTCGATGTCATTGCCTGTCAGGTAGGCCCCGGTAGTGTTGTTGAGGGAATTGTAGGCAAGGGACAGCCCCATGGCCATGCCCTTTCCGCCCGCCACCTCGCCGGCAATATTGAAGATGGAGGAGTCGTTGTTCGCCTGGGCGCTGATTTTATTTCCATTGATCGTGTTATCTGCAATGGTAACCCTGGTATCGTTCTTCAGGTCGTTCCAGCTGCCGGAACCGGCGCCGTTGAAGGTCTTGCCGCCAACGGCAACGCCTGCGCCCACAGAAACGATCAGGGAGTCCGTGGCCGCCTCGCCGTTTACAACATCCGCCGCGATGGTGGAGCCTTTGATGTCCGCCGCGATGTCATTCTTTACATAGTTATAGGCAATGCCCGCGCCGGCGCCCACATCGCTGACCAGGCCGCCGGCCATGGCGGCGGTGATGGTGATGCCGTAGTTCTCGCCCAGCAGGCCTTTGAGTTCGTCCTCGTCCTTCGCGGCTTCGTCCGCGATTTTGCCTTCCTCGGTATTTTTCGACTCATCGTCCAGGGAGGATTCCTCGTCGCCTTCATAGAGATAGCTCTTCCCCGTGGGGTCTATGCCCGCGTCTTCCAGGGTGCTCTTGTTATCCGCGGCTTGCTTTGCGTCTTTCTTGCTGTCATCCGCGTCTTCCTTCAGGGATTCCTTCAGCCGTTTTTTCGAGTTGTCAGTGAGTTTTTCTTTACCATCAACCTTCTTTTGATTGTCTGCCAGTTCGGTGTTTTCTTTATTGAGGGTTGCCTGAGTCTTGACAACGGGGACTTCTCCCGCCTTGACATTGAGTGCCCCTGTCAGAGGCCCCCCTACTGTGGCGTCGGAAACATAGGCATGGGTGGTGTTCTTCGTGCTTCCGTAAGCAAAAGCGCCATTGAAGCCGTAGCCGCTTTTCCCTCCGGCCACTGCGCCGTTGATCTGGGTGGTTCCCTTCTGGGCCTCCACATCTATAGAAGCGAAATTCTCATAGCTGCCGCCGATGATGCCGCTGGCCAGGTTGTTTTCCAGATTACTGATGGCTACTGCGCCGCCAACGCCCACATTGGTATCAGAGCCGCTGGCAATATTTGCCGCCAGGCCTCCGGCAATCTGGAAATCGGTGCTGGTGGCCTCGTTGGAAAGCATACCCAGGCCTAAAATGTTACTTATGAAATCCGATGTTACGGTATTATTGATCATAAGGGCATGCACGTCCTGCTTTGCCCGGTTGTAATAAACCACCCCGGCTCCGGCCACATTCGTGCCGCTGCCCTTGGCAGAGCTGAGGCCCATGCCCGCCGCCACTTCGATGCCGATCTTGGTAGCCGAGTTGGAAAGGAATCCCGCCTTCTCAATCGTGGAATTACGTATAAAAGAATCCACGTTCCGATTGGAGCTGTTCATGGCGAAGGTGCCGCCAATGCCCACCTTGGTCTGGGAGCCCGCTTTCAGGGAGTGTTTGATGCTCGTACCGCCCAGGGTGATGGAGCCGAGGAAATCCGTAGCGGAGGTGGAGACGGAAATAGAATCCACCAAGCCCTCTAAACTCTCGGGATCCGTTCCGCTTTTCACGGTCACGTTGTCCAGCACGGCATCCGTCTTCCCGCCCAGGAAGGTCAGGGCTACGCTGCCCTCGATGCCGATGGCTGCTCCTGCGCTTTCCTCCGAGCCGGCAGCAGGAGCTGCTTCTCCTTCCGACGGTGTTGCATCCGGGTTCGCCTCGCTTGCGGCTTCCCGCCCTGCTCCAGACGCGTTATTATCCTGGGCAGTTCCCCCTGCGGCGGGAGGGGCAGACTCATTCTGGGACTCTACATTGTCCTCTTCCAGGTCCCGGGTGTTCTGCCCGGCCTCGCCGGATCCTTCCTCGCCCTGCTTGGACCACTTGGTCCACTTCTCGGAATCGGTCCGGGAGTCCGCGTCCTCCGATTCGTCCTCTTTTTCCTTGGAAACGACCTTGGCCTTGGCATCATTCTTGAGCATACCCGTAGTGGTTGCGGAAATGTCAAGGTCGCCCGTGATGATGCTGCCCTTCGCGCTGCCGCCGGTTTTAGAGCCCAGCTTTCCGGTAAGGGTACTCCCGGCTACATCCCGCGCCAGCTTGGAATCCTCGTAAATCTTGCGGGCAGCTTTTTCCGCATCCGTGGGATTTTTGGCATCCTTCACGGTGGGCGTAGCAATCCCACTGCCATTGTCGCCGACCATGGCAATGCTGTTCACATCATAGTTTATAATCCCCACGCCGATGCCGAATGCTTTGGAGCTTTCGCTTCCCTCCGACTCGCTGTGGGCGGAGTTATCAATATTAGTAGAGTTCTCGGATTCGAGCGAAACCTCGGGAGCAGTGATAACAGCCTCATCGTCAATGGACACGATGCTGTTGCTGTCCCCGTAGCTGAGGGCAACCATGCCCGAAACGCCGATGGTGTCGCCCT
>ONTQ01000195.1 GCA_900320795.1 uncultured Bacteroidales bacterium | reverse complement strand
TTTGGTACAGGAAGCCATACCCAGGACCACCAGGGCTGCCGCTATCAAAGATACTGTCTTTTTCATGGTCTGTTGTTCTTAGTCGTTCAACTCTACCTCTTCCAACGTTACGGTTTCCACCGTGTCGCTGAACGAGATGGTAATGGCGACGCCTCCAATGTTGGAAACGTCATACTTGATGGTGTAGCGGGTGGCCGGTTCACCGGTCCAGGTTTGTAGGGGAAGCGTGTATTCCGCGCCTCCCTGGGAAGTGAGCGTGCCGCTGATGCTCCACTGGTAGGCCACAAAGACGGCGGTACCGCTATAGTCAAAGCCGGCGGGCGTCTCCGGGGTGGAGATGTGGAATACGCGAGTGGGATAGTAGTGCTGGAAAGCCTCCGTGCAGACAATGTTCACCAGGCAATTTCCCAGCGTGACCGGAATGCTCACGGTAGCGGTTTTTCCGCCGGTGACGGTAAATGCGGCATTCCCTTCAAAATAGGGTTTGGAGGCGCCTTCGTCAGTGAGATTGCCGTAGGTCGCAGTTACGGAATAATTTCCGGCCTGCAACTGCGTAGATTCATCCCAGGCGCTCAGGAGGCCACTGTACAGGGTGGCGCCCAAGCTGTTTGTGAGTGTGAGGGTAAAGTCCCCCGCTGCAGGGAGGGCCGCATAGTCGGACACCTGTCCTTTGGTAACCACCTCGTCCACGGAACCCTCCTTCAGGGAGAAACGGACTCCGCCACTCACCTGGGTCTTTTCGCAGGAGAGTGTGGCAAGGATGGCTGCGGCCATCAATAAGACGTTAAGACTTTTCATTGTTGTATCTTGATTGTTACATTGTCTATATAGAGCCAGGCTGTGGTATTGTGGGTCCCGGCCTTATGTTCTACTTCGGTACGGATGGTAAGCCGGAACACCCCTCCGGCAGGAGCGCCGTGAATGGTGTATCGGGCTTCGTTGGGCGTGCTGGTATAGCTTCCGGTGTACTCCTTTACGTACTGGGAATTGCCGCTCTCGAAGGTTCCGTCGGTATCGCCGCTCTTGTATGCTGTGGTGGCGGTGACATACCCGACATAGAACGTCTGCCCTACATCGCCGTTGGAAAACCAGCCGGATGAGTACTTGTTGTTGGCCCCGTAATTGAATGAGACCTCCAGATTAGCCTTTTTCTTGAGCGTTCCGCGAAGCGGCGCGGAATCTACCCGGGCGTGATAATCGGCCGATGTCTCCCTGCGGCAGGCAATGCGGATGCATTTTCCGGCAGAGGCGCCAATTCGGCCCCCCGTCCAGCCGCCAAGGAAAGAATAGGCATCCTTGGAACCGATGATAAATTTGCTGGAATACTCGTCATTGGAAGAGAAGGTAGAGACCCCGGAGAAATCTTCCTTGAGGAGCCAGGGCACATTGAGACTGAGCGAAGCCGATGTCACCGACGAGAGGGTGGGGATGGTGAGCGTCTCCTCAATGGTAACATGCTCTGAATCGTAGGTAACGGTAACCGATTTCCCGCTCAGGGACAGGAAGGCGCTCTGGTCCTCGAATTCCAGCATGAACGATTGGCCCACGGAGATATCTTCGCCAGGTTAAAATACAAACGGTAGATGGGGCTCACCGAATCGGGAATAATCCGCACGGCCGTGGAATGACCTGCGGCGAAGGCCCTCCCTTTCAGGGGGATGGCGGCCCGCGCCACTTTGGTTTGGGTGTATAGGCTCACATTCATGCTCTCCCCGGCGGAAAAGGATGCAGGCACCAGTGATGCGGTAAGATAATGCCGGCTCTCCCCGGAAGAGAGTTCCACGGGAGTGGCGGGAGAGAGGGTGAGCGTGCTGGCATCACCCGAGAAGGATGAGATACTACCCGAAGCAAGGTCCACGGAGATGTCTCCGGCTACCGCCTGGGGAAAGTTCACCACCAACCGCTGGATGGGTTCTCCCTCCAGCGACGTCTGGTCCATGCAGTAAAAACGGAAGCGGTGCAACAGGTGGTTCATGGACAGCTGAAGCTCCTGGTGGGCGTAGTTTTGCCAGTTTATGGGAGAGAGCGGTCCGGAAACGGCCGGGGCCGACACAAGGATGTCCTCCCCCGCTCCGGACTGCCCGTCCTGGATGGAAGGCACCCGGAACGTGGCTGTAAGGCCGGAAGCGCTCACGGGTTCCGGATAAGTGGCATAGTAGGTATAGAAACCTTCCGGCATGGCGTCCTGCAGGGTGGCCGTGAAAAAGGCGCGCGCCCCGTCGGGACCATAAAGGGAGAACGGTTTTGCGGAAAGAACGGTCTGGTCTCCGGCAACGGCCCAGACGGCAATGCGGTCCCCGTTATCCCACACGGACGAAAGACCGTCCTCCCCCGCATGGGTTTTGGTGGAGATGACAGCGTCTTCCCTGCCGGCGTAAAGCCCTACTTCCACAGGGGAGACAGGCAAGCCCATCTTCTGGCATCCGCACAGGAGAAGGCACAGGCCGGTGAGATATTTTCCGTATCGCGTCAACGTCGTTCTGTTTTGACCGGCAAAGTTAGCAAATAATTTAACAATTTTACTACTTTTTATACAAAAGGAGCTCAATTTGCATTAATAGTACTATATTTGCAGCAAAATCCTGCTGTTATGAGCAATCAACTTTTCAACCTGGCCATGCAAATGTTGCCGTCAGAGGAGTTCGCCGCTACCTATAAGGACAAACTGGCCATGTACGACAACCTGAACACCCCCATGGTCATCGCCTTCACGGACAAAGTGCGGGCGTTTCTCGCAGGGCTGCCCATGCGGATGAGTTTCACCGTGGCCATCGCCTGCTTCAACGGTGAAATCCGGATGCGCTGCAACCTGCAGGACTACGTGATTGGAAAGGGAGAGTTCATTACAGTGGTCCCCAAAGCCATTGTGGAATCCATTTATCTCTCCCCCGACTGCACCCTCATCATGCTGTCTTTTTCCGACGATACTTTCACGAAGTCCCTTTCCTTCTACAACTACGCTTTTGCCAAGACTCGCCTGGTACACCCGGTGAAAGTCCCTTTCTCCACAGATATCACGGAAGCATTCAAGGACGCCTACAAACACCTTGTGGGCATACTGAACCGCTATCCGGCAGAGGTGGAGGAAGAACTGGTGAAGGCCTATGTCCAGGTGCTCTTCGGGCTTGTGTCCATGAGCCGGAAGGACTGGGAGCAGACACATGCCAAAGAAGCACCCGCCTCCGCCGGGGAGAAGGTGCTCAAGCAGTTCCTCGCCCATCTGGCCGAGGACTATACCGTTTACAGGGATGTGGCCCACTATGCCGAGAGGGCCGGGTTGTCACCCAAGTACTTTGCCAAGGTCATCTACACCAACAGCGGCCGGCATCCCGCCGACTGGATCCAGGACCACGTGATTCTGGATGCCAAAACGATGCTCCGGAGCGGGGAATCCATCCAGCATATCTGCCAAGTTCTCCACTTTGGCAGTCAGTCCCATTTTGCCCGCTACTTCAAAGCCGCTACGGGCGTCTCCCCCATGCGCTACCGCAACCGCGAGAAGTAGATGTCAATCTTTCACCGTCGCGCTCACGTTGGCGGGCTCGGCGGGCCAGTCGGCGTCCTGCTGATACAGGGGGCTGAACTTGCCGAAGGGGATGTCACTGAAGATGAAGTTGTTGGCCTTGCGGGCGGCCTCGATGTGGTCTGTAAGGGCGGTATTGACGGCCGTGAGGGCCACATCCAGTGCCAGGCCCAGCAGGCCGCCGCCACCGCTGTTTATGCGCGTATCCAGGAACAGGTCGCAGCTGCGGTCGAACAGGACCTCGTTTGTGCGCGTGGAACGCATCACATAGCGGATTTTGGCGCTGATGCCCACGCCCTGCTTGGCCCATTTGTCAATGACCGAGAAGATGACGGCATCGGCCCCGAAGACAGCGCCGAACTGCCCCACGGGCGCCTCGAAGAAAAGCTCTGCGTCATAGGCGCTTTCCGCCTTGAGGATATCCATGGTGAGGATGGGCGACAGGACATAATAGCCGGCCTCCACCAGCGGACGGCTGATGGACGTGTACAGCAGGTCCTTGGCCTCCACATTGGCCGTGTTGTTGATGGGCGGCATCACCAGAAGGGTGACGGGAGCCTCGTTATACAGCGGGGCATACACCTCCCCGCGGGTGAGCTTGCTGGCCGATCCGCAGGAAACAAGCAGCGCCGCGGCTGCCACAAGAATCAGAAACTTTTTCA
>ONTQ01000189.1 GCA_900320795.1 uncultured Bacteroidales bacterium | reverse complement strand
GTCTCCCTGGAAACGCTGCCCGGTTTCCTCCGTTCCCAGAAGTGGACGGGGGTGTCTGTCCGTACAAATGCGCAGGGAGAGGAGATCCAGCGGGACTCCCTCACCCTGTATTTCGTGGATGACAGCCTGGGCCTGTCCAGGCTGCACGTATGGTATCTGGACAATTATTCCAGGGAAGTCCATTTCGATTCCAACCTCGAACCATTCCGGTACAAGGTGATCGGAGACAGGACCCTAGAGATTCTCACCTATTCCGGTCTCAAAGTCCGTATGGAACTGGACCAGCCCCAGAGAACACTCCAGGGCAACTGGGATGGTTTTACGGAATGGACGGCAGCGGCCATCCAGTCGGAGGACCGCGACAAAGTCATTAAAGGACGTTCCCAATGCGGCATCAGCGGTCCGGAACTGTTCTGGTTGAAATCCTACAACATCTTGTACCTGAAGGGGAAAGGGCCGATGTTCGACTATCCTTCCAGGGAAAAGGTTCCCTGGCACAGTCTCGGAATCACGGCGATTCTGATGGACGATGGCATTACCTCTCTGGGGAACTGGGCTTTCGCCGGGCTTGTCTTGAAAGAGCACAACGTCGTGGACCTTCAAATTCCAGCCTCCGTCACCCGGATCGGCGATTATGCCTTCTACCGCTGTTCGCCGCTACCTGTTTCCTTCAGGAACGTCGGGAACCTGGTGTCCATCGGAGAACACGCGTTCGAACAGTCCGCCCTGGTGGCTTTCAGCGCGATTGGCAACCTGCAGACTATTGGTGACTATGCCTTCCACGACATCCCGAACCTGAAACTGTATTTCGAAGGAAAGTCCGTCAAACAGATAGGAGCATACGCATTCTCGGGATTCTCCTCTCTCTCTCCCATCAGCATTTTCGCCAGTACCGTCGAGATTGGAACCCATGCGTTCGAAGGATCCTTCCGGACACTCGTCCTGAACGGCATTCCGTCCCGTATGGAAAAGGATGCGTTTGTACCTTACGATGGAAACGCCAACATCCAGGTGCCGATTTCCAGACCTCCGACCGTCAATGGATTGCCCATCGATCCGCGCGAATGGACCCTGCAGGTCCCATCCGGCAGCAAGGCGGCTTACCAGGCGGCCTCTCCCTGGAATCAGTTCAAGAACATCATTGAATACACCGCCCTATGAGACCCGCCCGTTTTCTCCTTTCCATCCTTCTTGCTGCAGCCTGCATGTCCTGCACCAAGAAGACCTGGACACCCTTTGATTACGGGGAGTTTGTCCCGATAGAAACCACGCCGGCTCCACGCACCGTCCAGGCGCGGCTGATGGACGCCACCTCGTCCACGCTGACGATCCAATGGTCCGTCTCCTCCTTCAAGGACGGCGCGCAAGACTGCCGGACTCCTTGGAAGATCGGCCTGTACCGGGATGCGGCGGCAACCCAGGCTGTGGCAGAATGGACGTGCAGTCCGGGCCTGTTCCGTACGGGGGAAAGCGCCCTCAAGTTCCAGGTTCCGTGTTTTTTCTTCACGGGTCTGGAACCGGGCAAAACCTGGTATTTCAAGGCGGAAGCCGAAGATTGTTCGGGCGTGTTTCCGTTCGAAACGACGCAGTTTACCCGCCAAGAAAAGACTTCCAATCCCTCCCGCCCGGGCGATCTCCTGCTGGGAGAAGATTTCTCGGAGTTTGTCTGGGGACCCCACCAGGGCATCTTTTCCGTCGGCTATGCACCCCTTCACCCCGACTTGGTGCCGAAGATTCTTCCGGTGGATCCTTCCGGCACACGGAGTAACTATTATCTGAGGACGAACGAGTTCTACCTGCCCTGGGAAGCCCTCCAGAAAACGACCCGGCTCTCGGAATGGGATATGATGCCTCCGCGGGTGAACTGGGTGCGGGATTTGACCCAGGTCTATCCTACGCCACTGGGCATCCAAGTCTATGGGGGGCTCTCTTCCGCGGTCGTCCTTCCGCCGTTGCCGGCCCTTACAAAGCCGTCCACCGTCCGGGTGCGCATCAAGACCTCGAAGCTCTCCGACGGCGCCACGTTGCTGGTTTACACGACGACGGCCGCTTCCTACGAACTCAATTCCGAGGGCCTCTCCCCGGGGATGATCCCAATTGCGTCCTTCCAAAGGACCGGGACGGAAGGTCGGTGGTCCCTCTACGAGACCGTCCTTCATAACCTTGTCTCGCCTTACCGAATCGGCATCTCTGCCTCCAATGTGGGGTTTGTCCTCAAAGAAGTCAGCCTGGATGTCCTGAACCAGGACGTATATGACCTGACCACCGTCGTCCCGGATGTCACGATCAATGCCCCGGCTTCTCATAACTATGCGACTGGAGACCTGCAAGTCCTGGTGACTCCGAGTCCATGGGTCCTCCGCTATCAGGTAGATTATGCGCCCCTGGGATCCGACGCATGGCAGACGAAAACCTTCGATGTCTGGTATAACTATGAGAACCCCCAGGTAGGCGTCAGGCTGGAAGGTCTGTCCATCGGCCAGACTTACCGTATCCGTGTACAGGGAATCGGCCTTCTGGACGATAGGACGCAGGTGTTCGAAGGGACCGGTATTCCGCGAGGCTATTGACCTTCGGCGCTTATTTCTCCAAGCACGCCAGGAAGTCCTCGCTGTCGGGCGAGGAGGAGGCTTTGATGCGCTCCTTGAGGCGGTAGAGGCGGTTGTAGACGTAGGGTTTGTCTTTCTCCAGGAGGGTGGAGATGGTGGTGGCGGAGAAGCCGGAGGCGGTG
>ONTQ01000188.1 GCA_900320795.1 uncultured Bacteroidales bacterium | reverse complement strand
GCTGACCATAACCATGAAGGGAGACGGTTTTACCATTGTGTATGACAGCACCGACGGCCCAGTGACGGTTGCCGGCGATGAAATAGTCTGGCGCTTTCCCGGCGAGGGTTTCGATTACACCCTTACAATGGACCTGAGTCCCGAGGCCCAGGAAGGCGTCCCGATGGAAAACACCATCATGCTCACGGAGCACCTTGGAGAAGGGGCTCCGCCTTATCCAGTGGACATGGACATCGCTGGCTATTACCGCCGCGACCCTGCCTGCTTCGTGACGCCTGACGGATATATGTACCGGATGACGGGAAATACTTGCACGCTGGCCATGGGCGGTATTTATGCCGGCAAGGTAGAATTGCCCGAAACCGTATTCGGCCCGTTCGGCAAAGTGTTCAGAGTCAGCGGAATAGATTCGGACGCATTCGCTTATTCGCGCCATGTCACGCAGGTGTCGATCCGAGATGCGCAGCAGCGGGTGGCCCCCGGAGCGCTCACATATACCGAGGTGCCTTATGACTGGAGCAAGATATCGATGCCCTTCTTTGCCTATCCCGGACCGGCCAGGGACAAGTTCGTCATTCCGTATTACGATGGCTTCGAGCGCCCGGAAAACATCTTCCCGTGGGTGATTTTCAAACAGAGCGTGGCGCCTGCCCGGCAATGCGACAATACGATAGCGGACGAAAATTCCCTCGCCGGCCGTGTGGACCAGGACTTCGGCCGCACCAAGGGGGTTTTCTATGAACTGCAAGTGCCCAAGGAAGATATCTCAAAAATGTTCCGCGGCTACCAGGCGATGGAAATAGAGGCCCTGGTGGCTGACGCCGATTTCGTAGCATTCCACACTTTCCCTGCCTTCGGCCGCTGGAAATATCCGGAACCCGAAAAATCCGCTTCCGCAGATGTGGAGAAACAGGTGTCTGGAATGTATGGCCGCGAGGTGATGTACAGCCGCAGGGTGGCGTGGCTTCGTAACGGCTATGGCGAGCTGGACATGGTTGAATTCAAGCACAAAAACCACCAGGCTATGGTGGTCTTTGCATGGGTTAACGGCGGAGAAGTGGAAGCCACGGCTTGCCTTACCACCGAAATTGAATCAGAATTCGAAGACTCCGGCGTCTGGAACGTTGATGACGAAGGCACTTATGGAATACCGGATGTCATAACCATCGCCCAGGACCCTGAAGGGGCCGTGACAATCTTCCTGGCCAAGAATTCCCCGGAAAGCGTAACTTGTTTCGCGCTTCACCAGAACGGCAGCAAACTGGAGAAAATCGATTTCGACCAGTGGTACCGTTACGTGGATATACTGTAGGGCTTAAAGCTCTTTCTTGTGCAGCTTTGCGTAGAACTTTACGCTGCTCAAGATTCCGGAAAGGTCTGACTTGGTGACGTAGGTGGCCCTGATGTAGCCCTCGCGCTCCACGGCGAACTCGAGCATGTTGCTCAGGAGGACCTTCCTGCGGGTGATTGTTATTGTCTCGAGCTTGTCATTCGGGACTGCGGCGGCGAAGCAGGCTTCCATCTGCGTCTTGGTGCCTGCAGGCTCCTTGTACATATCCTTGAGTTTGCCAAGCGTTTCTATCGCTTCGGTAAGATTTGAGCCCAGGGGGATGAAAAGCTTGAACAGAGGGTCGAAGTGAATCTGTACGATTTCGTCTCCAATGCCCAATGTGCCTACATCCAGGAAATACGTCCGCTCGCCGTTGATCGGTACGGAAAACACGTCCAACATGCCGTCGTTGCTTTCTATCGAGGCGATTTCTTTGAGTTCTGTGAGTTGGGCGCTCTGTGCGAACAGTCCGGCGGACAGGGTCGCGAAGACAATCAGGGTTAAGATCCTTTTCATAAGTTCTTTTTTTGAGTTCGGGTAAATATAATAATAATCTTAAAAATTCAGCTGCTCGCCGCGGTAGAAGTCGAGGAGTTTTGTCTGGTAGAGGCACTGCCAGCGGGCCTGGATGTGCTCCGATTCGGCCTTGAGCCAGTTGTTCCTTGCGTCATTGTAGTCGGCTATGCCGGCTTTGCCCACTTTGTATTTCTCCTCTGTAAGCTGATAGTGCAGCAGTGCGCTTTCGGCGCTTTCGGCGCTGCCGCGGTAGCGGGCCTGCGAGTTCACGGCGTTGTAGTAGGCCTGCTGTATCTCTTTGTAGAGGCTCTTCTTCACGTTCTCAAGGTTCAGCATCTGGCCCCGGTAGCTGATTTCAGCGCTCCGGACCTGGTTCCTTGCGGAGAAACGCTGGAAGATGGGTATGCTGAGGTTGAGTCCTACGTACTGGCTGAAGTTGTTCTTGAGCTGCTCTCCGAAGCTCAGCGACGGCATCTTGGAGTTGGTATAGTAGTTGGTACCAAGGCCTCCGCTCAATGACAGCGAGGGGAGGTAGGCACCTTTTGCGCGCTCTATGTTGAGCTTGGCATAATCGACGCCGATCTTTGCAGATTCCACCGCAGGCTTTATCTCCACCGCCTCGGCAAAAATGGCCTCAGGCCGCATCAGCAGGGCCTTGGATGGATCGCCGGCCTCGGGAGAGACGACGGCGAAACCTTCCGGCGACCCGAGTTCCAGCAGCTGGGTGAGTTCCAGGATGGAAATCTGCAGGTTGCCGTCAGCCTGGATCTCGCTCTGGCGGCTCTGGGCCAGGGTGGCCTGCTGCGCCGACACTTCGGCGTCGCTCACCTTGCCGGCGGACCGCCTCTCTTTTATCTGCTCCAGAAGTTCTTCGTCGTGGGCCGCCTGCTCCCTGGCTACGCGCAGAAT
>ONTQ01000194.1 GCA_900320795.1 uncultured Bacteroidales bacterium | reverse complement strand
AAGACCGTCATAATCGTTATACGATACCATTGCGCCCATGAGGCCGGCCTCGCTGACCACCCGGCGCCAGACATAGGCATGGATGTATTCCAGTTCGCGGGGCGACATCTGCGGGTCGCACCGGGCCTCGGCTTCGCGCGCCCCCTTGTTGTTGGAGTAGGCCAGAAAGTGCTTGCCCGTGGACAGGACGTTTTCCTGCAGGCCCCGGGTAAATTGAATCCCCAGTTCGGCCACCAGATAGGGGCTTTCGCCGAAGGATTCCTCACACCGACCCCAGCGCTGGTCGCGGATGACGTCCAGGATGGGACCATAGGTATTGGTATAGCCCATCATCCGGGCTTCGCGGCCGGTCACGCGTCCCACTTCGTTCAGCAGTTCCTTGTCCCAGGTGGCGCCCAGCCCCAACGGAGTGGGGAAGCCGGTAGAGCGGAGGGATTCGTTGCCGTGGATGCCTTCGTTGGTGAAATCCACCGGAATCCCCAGCCGGGTTTCCTCGACAAACCATTTCTGGACGGTATTCAAGGCCCAGGCGTGCTTGGAAGCCGGCCAGGTGTACTCGCTCTGATAGGCGGGTTTGGTGGAGGAGTAGAAACTGTTCAGATGCTCGTCGATGGCCCCCACGCCATCCTTCCACAGCCGGGTTTTCCAACGCGGTGTGGGGAGTTCATCCTTGAGGACGCGGTGATACCCATACAGGGTGACCAACTGGCAGGTTTTCTCCTCGAGGGTCATCTGCTTCAGCAGGTCCTCGATGCGGTCTTCCAGCCTCGCAGCCGGATTCTCATAGATATCCCTGACCCCGTTTTTGTTGAAATCGATCCATCCTTTCCGGTAGATTTTGTTCTTCCCGGGAGAATAGGTGTCGGAATATTCCTGGGCCTGCAACGGAAGCACGGCCACCAGGGCAAGGAGGGTATGGAAAAACGGTTTCATGGTATCTTAATTTCTTCTAAATATACGGATTCCGCCTTGGATTACAAAAATAATAATTCTATATTTGAAAAAAATTAGTCGATTATGAAACAGAATCAGGATTACAAAAATGAAGCCCTGGCAGCCTTGAAAGGCAACTGGGCACCTGCGGTATTGGCCGTGATTGTGTTATATGTCGTTGTGGGCGCCATTCTGGGGCCGTACTATGGCTATTCCATTTCCAATGCGCTGTCAGGAATAAAGGCCCCTGTTCCCGTGAGCCTTTCCACGGGGGTTTGCGTGTTGGGTTTCCTGGTTTCCTGGCCGTTGACGATCGGCTATTTCAACGCCCACCGGAGCCTGCTTGTCGCGGGAGACAACCGGATCACCCAGAATATGTTCCAAATGGGATTCAACAATTGGCTGCACAATGTCTGGGGCGGATTCCTGATGTATGTTTTTATTATCCTGTGGTCCTTCCTTTTTCTCATTCCCGGTTTCATCAAGTGTTATTCCTACGGCATGACGTTTTACATCCTGAATGAGCGTCCGGAACTGAGCGCCAACCAGGCCATCGACGAGAGCCGCCGGCTGATGAAGGGACACAAATTCGACCTGTTCTATCTGGACCTCAGCTTTATCGGCTGGTACCTGTTGGCAGGCATCTTTACCCTGGGTATCGGTATCCTCTGGGTTGTTCCCTACCACTATACCGCCCGTGCCGCCTTCTGGGAGGATATCAAGGCCAATGACCCGGCCTGGCAGGCATAAGGACTAGATCAGCAGCGCTGTCACGACGTTCCCCAGGAAAGCGACAATCCAGGCCACGACAATGGTGTAGGTACAGCAAAGAATCGCCCATTTCCACCGGCCGGTTTCATTCCGGATGGCGATAAAGGTGGCGATGCAGGGGAAATACAGCAAGATGAAAATCATGAAGGCCACTGCGGCGGGCAAGGTAAGATCCCGTCGGAGGGTTTCCTGCAACTGGATATCTCCGGCCGATTCCGTTTCGGACGAACCGGCGTACATCACGCCCAGGGAGCTTACAACCAGCTCTTTGGCAGCCACGCCGGTAATCAAGCCCACATCCATCTTCCAATTAAAGCCGAGGGGTTCCATGGCCGGAGCGACGGCCTTCCCCACCATGGCCAGGTAAGACTGCTCTTTCTGGTCAGGGGCATCGCTCTGCGGGAAGTAACCCAACGCCCAGATAATCAGGGAACACAGCATGATGGTGGTGGCAATCTTCTGCAGGTACTGCTGTCCCTTCTCCCACGTATGACGGCCGATGGCCTTCCAGGTAGGCATCCGGTACGGCGGCAGTTCCATCACAAAGGGCAGGTCGTCCTCCTTGATGAACCGGCTCAGGACCAGCGAGGAAAGGATGGCCAGGACGATGCCCAGCAGGTAGATGCCCAGCAGGGCCAGGGCCGGCGCCTGGGGGAAAAACGCGCCCGCCAGCAACACGAACACCGGCAGGCGGCCCGCGCAGGACATGAACGGGATGATTGCAATGGTAATCCACCGGCTCTTGGGGCTTTCGATGATGCGCGTGGCCATGATGGCCGGCACGTTGCACCCGAAGCCCATTACCATGGGAATGAAGGACTTGCCGTGCAAGCCAATCTTATGCATCAGTTTGTCCATGATGAAGGCCGCGCGGGACATATACCCGGAGTCCTCCATCAAGGAAATAAAGAAATACAGAATCAG
>ONTQ01000186.1 GCA_900320795.1 uncultured Bacteroidales bacterium | reverse complement strand
TGCCCCAGTCCTGGCTGGACGGGCAGGCTGCCCTCCAGAAGCGGATCCTGGCCCGGGAGCGGGCACTGAACATGCGTCCGGTCCTTCCTGCATTCTCCGGCCATGTTCCGGCAGCCTTGAAACGGGTCTTCCCTGAAGCGGAGGTGACACAGATCCAGCCTTGGGCCGGTTTTGCTCCGGAGCATACGCCATTTGTCCTGGATCCCATGGACTCCCTCTTCCCGGTAATCCAGCGAAAATTCCTGGAAGAGCAGACGCGGATGTACGGAACCGACCATGTCTATGGAATCGACCTGTTCAACGAGATCGAACCCAAGAGTTGGGACCCCGGTTTTCTGGCGGAAGCCGGCGCGCAGACCTATTCCTCCCTTTCTGCCGTGGACCCGGAAGCGACCTGGCTGCAGATGACCTGGCTTTTCTGGTATCAGTCCAGGGACTGGACGCCGGAGCGGATCAAGGCTTACATTACCTCCTATCCTTCCGACCGGTCCCTCTTGCTGGATTACTTCTGTGAAAGCGCGGAGATTTGGCGTCGGACGGACCGATACTATGGCGTCCCGTATATTTGGTGCTATCTCGGCAATTTCGGCGGAAATACGGTCCTGACCGGCAATCTCACCGAGGTCGGGAACCGGATCGAGAAGACCTTCGAGGAAGGCGGGGAGAATCTTAAGGGAATCGGTTGTACACTGGAAGCCCTCGACTGCAATCCCTATCTATTTGAATATGTCCTTGCGAAGGCGTGGGAGGATGATTCCCACCGCAATCTCCAGGAATGGGCCGATATGCTCGCGGACAGCCGGACCGGGAGGGTGGACGAAAATGCGCGCAAGGCCTGGAAGATCCTGGTGGAAGACGTCTATTCCAAGACGGTTCCCACCGGCCTCAGCTGCGGGGTCATTGAGCGTCCATCCCTCACTTTGTCCACCAAGTGGCTTCATCCCCGGTATGAACCGGAAAAACTGGAAGAGGCGCTGGACTTGCTGCGGAAGGCAGAAGGCAGGGGACCGGCCTACCGGTTCGACCTGGCCAATCTGGAACGTCAGGTTCTCGCAAACCGGTCTGCCGACTTGATCGACCGGTACGAAGAAGCCTATGCCGCCGGCGATGTTGCCGGCGTGCAGGCCGCGGGCCAGGAAATGCTCGACCTGATCGACCAGATGGAAAAAGCTGTGGAAAGGGTTCCCTATTTCTCTCTCGATAAATGGATTTCCGATGCACGAGCATGGGGAGTGACTCCTCAGGAAAAAGATTACTATGAGCAGGAAGCACGCAATATTCTGACGACGTGGGGCGATTATGGGTCCGGCCTGACGGACTATGCGGCCAGGACCGATGCCGGGCTGCTCGGTACCTATTATAAAGTACGGTGGAAGATGTTCTTCGACTGCCTGGCCACAAGCATGGTGGCGGGAGAGGACTTTGACGGGGAAGCCTTTGACAAGCGACTGAAAGACTTTGAATTTGCCTGGTGGCATTTTGAAAAACAACCTTGAACAATGAGGACGGATAAAATTGTAACCATTGTGTTGACTGTAATGATGTCTCTCTCGGCGGCGGCTGCCGGGGGAAAGGATTTGTACCCGAACAACCGGGCACCACTTGTGCACAAACCCTATATGGAGCTCCCGATCGGGGCTGTCAGGCCGCAGGGTTGGTTGGAAGACCAGCTTCAGCGGATGGCGGCAGGAATGACCGGCCATCTGGATGAGATGGTTCCGAACATCATGGGCGACCGGAACGGTTGGCTGGGAGGAGATGGCGACAAGTGGGAAAGGGGACCTTACTGGATAGACGGCCTGCTGCCCCTTGCCTATATCCTGGACGACAAGACCCTGATTGAGAAGACGCAACGCTGGGTGGAATGGACCCTGTCCAGCCAGCAGGAAAACGGATTCTTCGGCCCTTCGGAGGACCTCCCCAACGTGGACGGGCTCCAACGCGACAGAACTCATGACTGGTGGCCGCGGATCGTAGTTCTCAAGTTCATGAAGCAGTATTACGACGCGACTGGCGATGAGCGGGTGATTCCCTTCATGCTGAAGTATTTCCACTATCAGCTCAAGGAACTTCCGGAGCATCCACTGGGAACTTGGAGTTACTGGGCCGTCGAGCGTGGTGCGGACAATATCCTGGTCGTGTACTGGCTGTACAACCTGACGGGAGAATCGTTCCTGCTGGAACTTGGCGACCTGCTGGCCCGACAGACGGCGGACTGGAAAGGACGGTTGTCGGATGGTAAAACGCTTTCCACCCTCTACAGTCTCCATTGTGTGAATCTGGCCCAAGGTTTCAAAGCGCCCGTCATTGAATATCAGGCAACGAAGGATCCGTCCTATATTGACGCCGCCGTTAAAGGGTACGAGGACCTGATGGAAGCCATCGGCTGGCCCAACGGGATGTATGGAGCGGATGAGCTTCTCCATTCGGCCAATCCGACCCAGGGGTCAGAATTGTGCTCGGCGGTGGAACTGATGTTTTCCCTGGAGAAAATGATTGAAATCACCGGTCGGACCGATTGGGCGGACTGGTTGGAGAGAGTGGCTTTCAACGCCCTTCCTACCCAGGCGACGGACAATTATGACGGGCGGCAGTATTACCAGCAGTTGAACCAGGTGGAAGTTTCCCTCCAATTGCGGAATTTCATGACCAGCTACAATGGGACGGCTGGCCTTTTCGGGGTCGTTACCGGCTTTCCTTGCTGCACGGCCAATATGCATCAAGGCTGGCCCAAATTCACGCGGAACCTGTGGTTTGCATCCGATGACAACGGCCTGGCGGCGATGGTGTAT
>ONTQ01000185.1 GCA_900320795.1 uncultured Bacteroidales bacterium | reverse complement strand
CAGTAACTTAGAAATAACTCACCTTGATCCGCTTCCCCATCCGGGTCAGCGCATCGGACAATTCCTCCACAAGATTCATTTTGATATTGAAATTGATCGGAAGGTCCGGATTCTGGTGGGCCGGGTTGATCGCCCGTCCGACATACATGTTGATATCCGTCGCTTCTTCAAACAGAAGCTGCGCAATCCTCGAAGCGCCGTCCGATTTGTAGCTCCAGCTTTCGTATTCTTTATTGTCCTTGAGGTAATCCGCGGCATACTCCAGGACCCGGCTGATCGTGATCACGCCCTCGGTCACCAGATCCACGCCCTCGATTTCCGCAATCGGCGGCACGTCACTGTCCCCGGAATAGTCGAGTTTAGGCACCAGCGGTTTGTGGAGCCACTTCGATGCGATGGTGGACGTCGTTCCCCCGCAGATGATGTGCTTCCCCTCTTTGGAGAAGAACAGGCTCATCATCCGGCCCGCATCATCCCGGTTGGAAGGCGGTCCGAACAGCATATTCATGGGAACGCGTTTTCTGACCCGCACCACGCAGGCCGTCGCATCATCTCCCGGGTGAGAACCATATAGCCGGTTGCATTCATCGACCAGCATGGTCGAAAGCACCTTGGCCGTAAAATCCACCTTGGCATAAGTTGCCATGAAGTCGGCGATTTCCTCGACCTTCCATCCGAAATTGTAGGCCAGGCCGATCCCGGCATGAGGACAGCCGTCGCTCATTGCCACAAATACATCCCCCTCCTGCAGACGAATGACGGAGTGATAGATAACTTTATCCCCTATGTTCATCTGGGTTTTGGGGTAATTCCTGACGATCCCGTTCCGGATCATGATCACCATGGGATTGTCATACTGGATCAGTTCGGCGGTCTGGTTATGAATGAGGTGGATAATGGTAAATGTGGAGTAGGCGACACCCCGGACAGAACAGACTGGCAGAGTCGCCGCTATGGTGGATACGCACTCCTCAATGGAGATCCCGGCTGCCATCATAGTGGATATGATGCGCGAGGTCAGCGTAGACAGGATGCTTGCCTTTACTCCGCTGCCCAGTCCATCCGCCAGTACGATCACCATGGAATCGTCTCCCTGCTCCACGATATCGATATGATCCCCGCAAAGCTGTTCCCCGTCATGGTTGATGCTTTTGTAACCGATTTCCGTGCACAGATCATTCATTTGTGATGGACTCCTTTAACTTGTAGAGAGCGATTTTAGTCTCAGCGGCTGTCTCTCCCAGCAGGGATGCGATTTCCTGCACGATGCGCATCTGTTTTTCCACTACCTTGTCCGCAACTTCCACGGTCTGGTTGCTGATTTCTTCACGTTCGCGTCTGGCGTCCTCTTCACCCGTGACGTCCCTCATGATGCACACGAGCATCCTTCCTTCTTCCGCCGGTACGATAGTCCTTTCCACAAACCTTCCGTATTCCGCCAGGTAGAGCCGTTCGTTGAAGATCCCCCATCCGGTATCCCTTACCTTTTCGAAAGCCTCCGGATCGAGGATCCGTACCACCTGGTCGCCGAGTATATCGGAGGCATCCCGCAGGTTGAGGATCTTTAAGGCCGACCTGTTTACCTGCTGTACTTCCAGGTTCCGGTTGAGAACCAGCAGGCCGTTCGGCGTATTGTTGACGATTGCATCCGAAAAATTCTCGGCTTTTTCCTTGAGGAAGGGGAGGCACATGGAGACCTCGGCCTTGCCCTGGTAAACGGCGACCGCCTTCTCGCGGCAGGTATTGTATCCGCAGGTGCCGCAGTTTAATTCATCCGCAGGCTTGTATTTTCCCATCTCATGGAGGATTTCCGTGATCTTTTCTTCAGACGGCTCCGAAGCTGTCTGGATGATCTGCTCGAATCTCTTTTTAATCTTTCCTTCGTCCGGCTGTGCGACATCGAAGTCTTCATTTCCCGCAAATCCCGCGATGGCCGCGTAATCCCGCACGGGGCTCCTGTGGTATTTCTCCATGACGGGGCCGCCGATGCAGCTGCCGGCACAGGCGGACATCTCGATAAAGCAATGATGAATGTTGCCCCGCTCAATATCCTGCAGGGCTTCAATACAGTTCTCGATCCCGTCCAGGGCCAGGTAGGTATACCCCGGCGCATCCTTGGCCATGGTCTTCAGGATACCGCCCGTAGTGGGGAAGAAACGGGCCAGGCTCTCATTGTCCTTCTTCCGGTTTCTGCCGATTTCAACCTTCGCTTCCTTCAGCCACTTGGTCAGTTCTTCAAAGGTCAGCACCGCGTCGACCAGGCCGTCATAGATCTGAGCTTCATCCTTTTTGGCGACACAGGGACCGATAAATACCGTTTTGGCTTCCGGATGCCTTTCCTTGATGTCCCGGCAATGCGCCTGCATCGGGGACATCACATCCGCCAGATATTCAAGCTCCCTCGGGAAATACTTCTGGATCAGCAGATTGACAGAATGGCAGCAGGAGGAAATGAGGATGTCCCTTCCTTCCTCCTTAAGCAGCCGGTCATATTCCCGTTTGACTATGGTGGCACCGATGGCAGTTTCCTCCACGCCGGCGAAGCCCAGTTTCTTCAGGGCCTCCTCCATATCTTCAATCCCGGCATCTTCATAATTGGCCGCAAAGGAAGGAGCGAGGCTGACGTAGACGGGACCCTGCTGGATCAGGACACGTACCTTTTCCGTCTCATCCACGATTTCCTTGGCATTCTGGGGACACACGACAAAGCAGTGGCCGCAGAGTATGCACTCTTCCTGGATGATGTGTGCCTGGCCTGCAGAAAAACGGATGGATTTTACCGGACAGTGACGGATGCAT
>ONTQ01000184.1 GCA_900320795.1 uncultured Bacteroidales bacterium | reverse complement strand
CCTCAATGGAGAGCCTTCCACCGGCGCTTTGAACGACCTCGAACGCATGACCGGCATGGCCTACGCCATGGTGCAGTACTACGGCATGAGCGACAAGGTGGGCACTCTCAGTTTCTATGATTCCACCGGTTCCCGCGGCTACAACCTCGTAAAACCCTATTCCGAGAAAACGGACCAACTGATGGATGAGGAGGTGAAGTCCATTGTCAAGGACGTGCACGACCGCACCCGCAAACTCATCGATGACAACAAGGAAGGATTCATGCGCCTGGGCGCCCTCCTTTTGGAAAAAGAAGTTATCTTTGCAGAAGATATCGAAAACATTCTGGGACCCAAGGTGAAACCCGCCGCGGACGACCAGTTCACAACCGAAGAAGCACCGGCAGAGGCATGAACACAACCGTTACGCGCAGCATATCAGGCCTGGTTTTCCTGGCTGTCATGATCGGCAGCCTATTGGGGGGTAAGTTTTTCTTCTTACCCCTGTTCCTGTTTATCCAGAGCCAAATGCTGAATGAATACTACCAGATAACCCTGGGAAATAGAAACAAGGGTGTACGGAATCTTGCCATCACGTTTGCAATCATCGCATTCGGACTGGTTTTCGTCACCACTCTGGTAGAACCGGTCTCGGTCTTCCCGGTCAAATACCTCGGCATCGTATTGCTCCTGCTCGTCGCCTTGCTGATGTACATGGTGCTCAACCACAAAGACTTCAAGGACAATGCCTATGTGCTGGCCGGGCTGGCCTATATCGGCCTGCCTATATCCCTGTCACCGTTTGTGGTCAGCACGGCCGAAGGGTACAGCGGGCTGCTGATGCTCTCTTTCTTCATCATCATCTGGGCTTCGGACGTAGGGGCCTATTGTTTCGGCATGCTCCTTGGTCAGAAGATATGGCCGGCCAAGATGTGCCCCGAAATCTCTCCAAAAAAATCATGGGCAGGTTTCGTGGGAGGCTGGATTACAGTACTGCTTGCCGCTTATATCCTCCTCCGCACCGGAATGATTACTTTCCCCGTTGTCCACGTGCTGGTGATGGCCAGTCTCATGCACGTTACCGGCGTGTTCGGAGACCTGTTTGAATCTCTGTGGAAACGCCAGTTCGGTGTAAAAGACTCAGGAAATATCATGCCTGGGCACGGAGGGCTGCTGGACCGTTTTGACAGCGCCCTTTTCGCCATTCCCACCGGCTATGTCTATCTGCTATTAATCGGACTTCTCTAGTGTATGAAATTCATCAAGATCGATAACGACTCCTATGGCACCATCCTCGCCAGCTGGTGCGTCTGCGCTGTCCTGATTTTCCTCACTGCGCGGTACATTCCCATACTCTGGATAAGCCTGCCGCTGTGCGTTTTCTTTGTCGTATTCATGGTGTTCATCACTTGGTTTTTCCGCGTCCCGGACCGGAACACGCCTGATGAGGAAAACACCCGCCTGGTTACTTCTGTGGCCGACGGAAAAGTCGTCATCGTGGATAAAGTCTTTGAAAAAGAGTATCTGAAGCGGGACTGCATCCAGATTTCCGTCTATATGGATTTCTTTGACGTACACTGCAATTTCTGGCCCGTCACCGGACCGGTCTCCTATTACAAGTACCATCCCGGAAAATATCTCCTGGCCTTCCATCCCAAGTCTTCGGAACTCAACGAGCATTCCTCTACCTGCATGAAGACAGAGCATGGAGAGGTGTTTTTCAAGCAGATTGCCGGCACCTTCGCCCGCCGCATCGTCTGCTATTCCGAACCCGGCAAGATTGAGTACCGCGGAGACCAGTGCGGCGTAATCAAATTCGGCTCCCGCATAGACCTGTTCGTCCCGCTGGAAGCCGATGTGAAAGTAAAGGTGGGGGACAAAGTCCGCGCCATAGAATCAGTCTTGGCGGTCCTGCCGGATTAATTCTACCAGCTTATCAACAGCCTCGTCCTCAGGTATATGCCGGAGGACGGGTTCTTTTTTACGGTACAGGGTCACCTTGCCGGCCCCTTCGCCCACATAGCCATAGTCGGCATCGGCCATCTCTCCCGGACCGTTCACGATACAGCCCATGACGGCAATCACGACGTTCTTGAACTGGGAGGTACTCTCCTTTACCCTGTTAAAGGTGTTTTCAAGGTCATAGAGCGTTCTTCCGCAGCCGGGGCATGCAATGTACTCTGGCTTGTAGAAGCGCCGCCTGCAGGCTTGTAAAATCTCGTCCTTAAGATAAGCATCTTCCAGCGGGATATCGTCCACTTCGTGATTGAGCAGAGGAGCGCCCCAGTCGCACGCCGCACACAAAATAGATTCTTCGCGTTCGCTCAGAATGGCCGGTGCAGCAGCCGAGTACCGGTGCGCGAGGTACTGCGCCACGGGAATCTCGTTGGCAGGGTCTTCCGTGAGGGATACGCGGATGGTATTGCCGATCCCTTCAGAAAGCAGCGTCGAAATGGCCACGCAGGACTTGATGCGGCCACTGTCGCCATTACCGGCCTCAGTGACCCCCACATGGAGCGGGAAAACCACACTGTTTTCCTTCATCAGACGGGCCAGTTCGCGATAAGCCTGCACCATCACCACAGTATTGGATGCCTTAAGAGATACCACCACATTGTAAAATTCCGCATCGATGCACATCTGCACCCACTCCATAGCGGCCAGGGCCATGGCCTGCGGTGTGTTGCCGTATTTCTCCACGATGTACCGACCCAGCGATCCGTGATTGAGGCCGATCCGGATGGCCCGGTCATATTGCTTGCACTTCTGGAGGAACTGCCCGAACAGGAGCCGTGCTTTTTCGTGGTCGGGGTGGAAATTGCC
>ONTQ01000019.1 GCA_900320795.1 uncultured Bacteroidales bacterium | reverse complement strand
CCAGAAGCTCACCAAAATCCACATCGACGCTATCGCTTAACTTTTAAAGGAGAAACAGATTATGGCACACAAGAAAGGTCAATCCAGTTCCAAGAACGGTCGTGAGTCGCATTCCAAACGTCTCGGCATCAAGAAGTTCGGCGAAGAGGTCGTAAAGGCCGGTAACATCATCGTGCGTCAGCGCGGTACCGCTCACAATCCGGGTCTGAACGTTGGCATGGGTAAGGATCACACCCTCTATGCCCTCATTGACGGAACCGTCAAATTCACCCGCAAGCGTGAAAACAAGTCCTATGTTTCCGTACTTCCCCTGGAGAACTAAGACATGTTAACTCTGAAACTTTTACGCGAGTCTCCGGATTTTGTAATCCGGAGACTTGCTGTTAAAAACTTCGATGCCAAGGCCATCGTGGAGAATGTCATCGCCCTGGACGACAAGCGAAAAGCCCTCCAGACCGAGAGTGACGCCCTCCTGGCCCAGCAGAAGAAGGCAGCGGCCGCCATCGGCCAACTCATGAAAGAAGGCAAGAAGGCGGAGGCCGAAGCCGCCAAGGCTGAAGTCGCCACCATCAAGGCCCGTTCCTCCGAACTTCTCAAAGAAGCCGACGCCACCGTTGAAGAACTCCAGAAGCAACTGGTCCTCCTCCCCAACCTCCCCTGCGAGATTGTCCCGGAAGGAAAGGGTGCCGAGGATAACCTGGTGGTGAAGATGGGCGGCCCGGAAGTGAACCTTCCCGAAGGCGCCCTCCCCCACTGGGACCTGGCCAAGAAGTACGACATCATCGACTTCGACCTGGGCGTAAAAATCACCGGAGCCGGATTCCCTGTCTATAAAGGCAAAGGCGCCCGTCTCCAGCGCGCCCTCATCAACTTCTTCCTGGACCGCAACACGGCCGCCGGATACAGGGAGGTGGAACCGCCCGTGATGGTGAACGCCGCTTCCGGTTTCGGCACCGGTCAACTTCCCGACAAGGAAGGTCAGATGTACTTCGCCCCCCTGGACGGCTTCTACATGGTTCCCACCGCAGAAGTCCCCGTGACCAACATCTTCCGGGACGTGATTCTGGGGGCCGATGATTTCCCGCAGAAACTCACGGCCTACACACCCTGCTTCCGCCGCGAAGCCGGTTCCTACGGCAAGGACGTGCGCGGCCTCAACCGCCTGCACCAGTTTGACAAAGTGGAAATCGTGCGCATCGAGAAGCCCGAGAACAGTTACGCCGCCCTGGATGAGATGATTGCCCATGTGGAAGGCCTCGTGAACGCCCTGGGACTCAAGTACCGCATTCTCCGTCTCTGTGGCGGAGACATGAGTTTCACGTCGGCCATCACTTACGACTTCGAACTCTGGAGCGCGGCGCAGGGCCGCTGGCTGGAAATTTCCTCCGTATCCAATTTCGAGAGCTATCAGGCCAACCGCCTCAAATGCCGCTACAAGGACGAGAACGGAAAAACCCAGCTGGTCCATACTCTCAACGGCAGTTCCCTCGCCCTCCCGCGCGTGGTGGCAGCCCTGCTGGAAGACAACCAGAAAGACGGTTACATCGAAATTCCGGGAGTCCTCCGTCCCTACACCGGTTTTGACCGGATAGACTAAAGAAACACACTATAATGCAAAAGGTCGGTTTTTAAGGAGCCGACCTTTTGCATACAGAGAGCTTAAAGCGCCTCCAGCAGTTCCCGGAAACGGACCATGCCTCGGGTAGCCACGTCGGAGATGAACGTGACGCGGGGATCGGACAGCGGAACCGGCTTTGGATCAATCACATAGATGGGGCAGTCGTTGGGCGCGTAACGATAGAGGCCGGCGGCGGGATATACCTGAAGGGAGGAGCCCACGATCAGGAGGATGTCGGCCTGTTCCACCAAATCGATTGCTTTGCTGATATTGGGCACGGACTCGCCGAAGAAAACAATGTGCGGCCGAAGCTGGCTGCCGTTCGGAGCCAGATCTCCCAGATGGACGGCCCGGTATCCCACGTCAATGACTTCAGCCTCCGATTCGGTGCGGTCGTAAAGACCGTTCTCGGGACGCACCTTGGTGAGTTCACCATGAAGGTGAAGGACATAGGTAGAACCGGCCCGTTCGTGCAAGTTGTCCACATTCTGGGTGATTACGCTCACCTTGTAGTCTTTCTCCAGATCGGCCATCACAAGATGGGCGGCATTGGGTTTGGCATCTTTCAGCTGAGCCCGGCGCTGGTTGTAGAAGTCAAGCACCAGTTTCCGGTTCCGGTACCAGCCCTCGATGGAGGCCACGTCGTTCACGTCATATTGTTCCCACAGGCCACCCGTATCTCGAAAGGTGGCGAAACCGCTTTCGGCCGATACGCCGGCCCCGGTCAGAATCACAAGCTTTTTCATTGCGGTATCTCAAAATAATACTTTTTCACCCAGTACTCGAAAAGGGGATCCACAAGCGAAGGCGTGTCATTTTCGTCAAAGACAAGCACTTCTTTCTTCATTAGGGCATCCTTCACCCGCTTGACATTGGCCGATGAATTGAGACCGTATTTCCGGATTACATCGGCCGAAGAAAAACGGGTGACGCCATCTACCGTAGCCCGCAGCAGGCTCACCTGATGCGTGGTGAGGCCATTCACGATTTCCTTGAAACGGGGCTCATGCAGGGAGACCAAATCTTCCAGCGCTTCCACAAAGACGGGCTCCATGATATAGCCACGGCTCATGGCGTCACAGATGGCACAGAAATGATTGATATACCAGAGGTTACCCTGGAAGAGACGGCAGGCGCCCAGAATGAGGTCCTGATTCACCACCTTGCCACCCGCCAGGAATCCCCGCTGCACATGGTCGGAAATCTCACGGTCTTCTGCAGGAGAAATGCGCACCCGCTCCACCACCCGGTGGAACAGGAGACTCCCCTCGAAGATGCTTTTCATGGCATTCACACCGCTTCCGCAAAAGACAAAAGAGAAAAGACGGTTGTCCCGTTCTTCCCTAAGGACCGTATCCAGCGGCCGAAGAATTCTGTCCGGGTCGTCCAGAAGGCCCAGACACTGGAATTCATCGACAATCAGGACAAAACGTTCCCCCCGGTCAGCGGAAAGGCGGAATGGCAGCCGCAGCATGGCCAGGACGTCGGCACTATCCAGATCCCATCCCAGCGATAGCACCTGACTGGTTTCGGCATAGGCACGGGAATCGAAGACAAAATGCGTTCCCCCAAGGTACCGCTGCGTCATCTGCCGATAATCATCCGGTACAGAAGACACCATGCGCATGAGCGTGGAACCCAGCCGCAGAAGGAAGGCTTCCGGTGTACGGATATTGAGGGTTGAAAACTGGCCAACCGTAAACGATTTGCCGCTCAGGCGCATATTGAACAGCGTCTGCTGGACCAGTGAAGTAATTCCGGTCTTGGGCGGCTCATAAATGGTCACGTGCTCTCCTTGGGAAAGGAGATTCCCCAGGAGAGTCACGTCGCTTTTTCGCCCGATAAACTGTTTACCGGTTACATATTGGGCATAAGGAAATGGAGTATCCATCAGAAGAGGGGACTCTTAAGGCCCAAAGGGAGCAGGATGTTGCAAAGCCACAGGCCGATGCATGCCAGTAACAAAACCACGGCCGTCCAGCACCAGAACTTGCGCCTGCCGGCTTTCTTGCGCTCTTCAGGATCGACGGCGGTAAGTTTGGGATACTGTGCCAGGGATGTGAGGGTCTTACCAAACTTCACACTGACCAGCGATGCGGCATTAATGGCCCAGCCGTTGGCATTGAGCACCGGTCCCAGATCACGCTTGCGGAGTTTTCGCCAGGCGATGAACATGGAAGGACCGGAAATCAAGAGCATGATGGCCGCAATAAGAATAAGCCACTGCCACCACGTAAGCCCCTTGAGGACAGCGACAATACCCACCAGCACGCCCGAAACGGCGGCTGCCGCAATGGAAATGACCGCTACTTTGCTCACATCAAAACTGGGCTTCGCCGCTGCAGCGGCTTCGGCTGTCTTCCCATCTGTCGCGCTGTCGGCCATAGCGGTAAGGTTCCCCATGGACTTCTCGTTCTTGGAAGCAGCGTTTCTGTCCATTTTGTCGCTGATCCAGCGGGCGGCCTTTTTATAAGGAGCCCAGAAGGCCTGGCGGATAGAAATCGGATTATCGACGATAGAAGTTACCGTAGCGGTATAATCCACGCCGTCACGGTCGTAAAAAACGGCGTTCTTCCCCTCCCGGAGACCGTTTACGTCACCATCGGTCAGGACAGCGGCGATATTGAAACTCTTGCCCAGTTTCTCGCTGGTGCAGAGGCAGTACAGGATGTACATGCCGCTGAGGGAAGAAATGGCCGGAGCGGGCCCCGCTACCTTCACGCAAAGGTCTGTGCTACGCTGGTCAATATACAGGCGACCGGCCTGGAAAATGGCCTTGTGGTCGGGATCATAGAAATCGGCCAGGACCACATAGTTATTAAGGAAACGGTAGAAATTCTTGTTCAGACGGAGGAGTTTGTCCACCTCTTCGATCGAAAGGGCGTTGGCTTCCTCGGCCTTGTCTTTCTCCAGCAGGTCCAGGAGCACGGCTTTCTTGTCTTCTTTCAGGACGGCCTGGACAGCTTCCAGACCCAGTCCCTCCACGAGGGAACCCTTCTTGGCATCCATCCAGGCGGTATAAGGGGCAAACTGAGCCAGGATACCGGCCCAGTCCGCCTCATCAATGGTCTCTTTCTGAAGGCCTACCAGTGCAACCATATTGTCCACGGCAGCCTTCCAGGCGGGATTAACGGCCTTCAGGGCCAGTTTTCCGTCGGCTGCAGGCTTCGCCAGCGGCTGCAGGCCGATTTCCTCGGAAGCGGCGGCAAGGTTGCCTTCGATGGCAGCGATTTTCTCGACGCTAACATCCACGGCCCCGGCCGTAGCGGCATCGAAGCCGATGAGGCGGCAACGCATGAAATAATCGGCCACCTTGTCCTTCAGGGTGTTGACAGCTGCGAGGGCGTCGGCTGTCTTGTCCCCAAAGGGGAAAACCTCCTTGGTACCGGCCTTCTGCCACTCGGCGTATTCCGCACAGGCGGTGTAGAAGGCTTCCACCTGGTCCGCGGTGATGCCGGGGACACCGCTGCGGTCCGTGGCGGAGGCGATGCCGGCGATGGTCTCGATGAGTTTCGCGACAGCCTCGTCATCGGCACTGGCCGGAGTGATGATACCGTCGCCGTTGAAGCGGGTCTCAGCAAAAATCTTCACATTGTCCGCCGTATCTTCCAGGCCGATGGAATCCTTCTCCAACTTGAGATTGGACAGAATCTGCCGGGCCGATGAAAGAAGACGGGCGCCGTCAGGATCGTCGGTATTGAACTCCGAAAATGCGAGGGTGTCTCCTTCCTTGAGGAGTTCGTCCGGGTTTTTGAGAACACGGGTAAGCCACTGGGCGGTCTTGATCACCTCGTCCACGCGAATCTTTCCGTCAGCATCCGTATCAATCAGTTGCAGGGTCTTGGCATCAAACTCCAGACCATTGACGGGACAGCTGAGGACCGTCCACATCTTACGGTCCAGTTCTCCCAGATGACGGATGTCTTCTCCGCTCTGGATGTTTACACGGACGGCTCCGCCTACAGAGGCGAACTTCCAGGGATAGGTTTCAGGGGTCTTTTTCATATCTGTGCTTTTTAGATAACATTCTTGTTACCACAAATATAATAAAATATTTTGTGCATTTGCAATTTTTTTCTACCTTTGCAGTCCATTTGAAAAAAGGAGGTGTAAAAGCAATGATCATCGTACCCATCAAAGAAGGCGAAAACATCGAAAGAGCCCTGAAAAAATTCAAGCGCAAGTTCGAAAAGACCGGTGCCGTCCGTGAGATGCGTTCCCGTAAGAACTTCGAGAAGCCTTCCGTGAAGAAGCGCGTAGCACTTCAGAAGGCCATCTATGTTCAGCAGCTTCGTCTCAAAGAAGAGCAGTAATTGCCTGAGCACCTTTTAAGATAAAAACCGACCCGTCAAGGCCGGTTTTTTTGTAGCCCTCCGCAAAAGGTCGGTTTTTAACCCGCACACCTTTTGCGCCCATTCTGCCTCCCAGCACCATAGACTCCACAATACATGCAAAAGGTCGGCTCCTCAAAAACCGACCTTTTGCAGTTGTTCAGAAAAATAACCGGCTATTTGTCGATGTTCACGATGCGGTAATCGGCCTTTCCGAGTCCGATGGAGACGGCGTAGTCGATGATATGCGTGCCGTGCTGACGGTTGATGCGGTCCTGAAGGGGCTTGGCGTCATCGCCCTTCTGGGAAGGATAAGAGAACACCAGGTCCAGGCAGGCCTTGTCCAGGGCCACCGGGTCGGTGGATGCCAGGATGCCGATGTCGGAGAGGCGGGGCTTGTCGGGATTGCCATCACAGTCGCAGTCCACGGACATATTGTTCATCACGTCGATATAAACGATGTTCTTGCCGAAATGGTTGGCGACGGCCTGGGCGGCGGCAGCCATGGACTCCAGGAAAGCATCCTGCTCGGCCGTAATCCAATGGTCGGAAGATTCACCGGCGGAATGGATGTAGAACTTGCCGGCCGTGGAAGCGAAGCCGATGCTCTGGTTCTTGAGAACGCCGCCGAATCCGCCCATGGCGTGTCCCTTGAAGTGAGCCAGGTTGATGACAAAGTCGTAATTCTGGATGTGCTTGCCCACAATGTCGTACTGAATGTGCTTTTTATCGGAGACCGGAATCTGGATATCGCCCTCCTCATCCATGATATCCACCGGAGCCACAGCCTCAAAACCGCGTTCCGCAATGGCCTTTCGGTGGTCTTCCGTCTTCATTCGGGATCCGCCATAGGCCGTGTTGCACTCGATGAGCGTTCCGTTCACCGCCTTTACCAGCGGAGCAATGAGTTCCGGACGCAGATAATTGGTTTTTGCCGATTCGCCGGTGCTGATTTTGACGCCCACCCTGCCTTCCGGCTTGCATCCCAGGGCATTGTAGATGTTCAGAAGCCCTTCGGGGCTGATATCGGAAGTGAAATAAACGACTGGTGCCTCAGGACTTTCGGTACTGGAAACCGGAACTACGGGTTCTGTGCGCGGGGCTGTCTGGGTGGAGCCGCAGGCGACAAGCGCCAGGGCTGCGAGGGAAAGAAGTATCTTTTTCATTCGTAATAAGTTCTGTCAAGGACAAATTTAACCATTCTCTTCTTTTTCAGCAAAATTTTGCAGGACCTCTGATATCCGCATGGGAGTCATGCCGACAATCCGCGCCAACTGCCTCTCCGTAGTCTTCGTCATCCTTGCATAGGATGGCGTTCTCAAGGCCTTTTAAACAAACATGAAATGGTTGGACAAGACTGTTCTGTCCATCGGGTAAGATACGGTAAACGATGCGCCTCATAACTAAAAGACAATCAATGCCGCGACTAAAGAGAGTCACGACGAACTCACGGGCATCCTGAACCGCAATGTCAAAAATAAGGAATTAGAGGCAGAATGGGCGCAAAAGGTGTGCGGGTTAAAAACCGACCTTTTGCAGGAACGGTCTATATCGGTGCGGAAAAATTATTATCTTTGTAGTCTATGAGCGACTACATTGTATCGGCCCGGAAGTACAGGCCGGATTCCTTTGAAACCCTGATTGGCCAGGATACCATCGCCAGGACGCTGTCCAACTCCATCCGGAGAGGGCAGTTGGCACACGCCTATCTGTTCTGCGGCCCCCGCGGCGTTGGCAAAACCACCACGGCGCGCATCTTTGCCAAAATGATCAACTGCATGAACCCCGGGGCCGACATGGAGCCCTGCGGGCAGTGCGAATCGTGCGTGAGTTTCCAGGAAGGCCGATCCTACTGCATCCACGAACTGGACGCCGCCTCCAACAACTCCGTGGAGGACATCAAGACACTCATGGAACAGGTGCAGGTGCCCCCGCAGGTCGGACGCTACAGCGTGTACATCATCGATGAGGTGCACATGCTTTCCCAGGCCGCCTTCAACGCCTTCCTCAAAACGTTGGAAGAGCCACCGGCACATGCCATCTTCATCCTGGCCACAACAGAGAAGCACAAGATTCTCCCCACCATCCTGAGCCGTTGCCAGACCTATGATTTCAACCGCATCAGCATTCCGGACATGGTACGGAACCTCCGCGGCATCGCTTCCAAGGAAGGGATCACCATCGATGACGAATCCCTCCACGTCATTGCCTCCAAGGCCGACGGCGCCATGCGCGACGCCCTCACCATCTTCGACCAGACAGTGGCCTTCTGCGGCACCGATGTACAGTATGAAGACGTCATCCGCAACCTCAACGTGCTGGACTACGAGTACAGTTTCCGCATGGTGGATGATTTCCTGGGCGGCAATTACGGCGATGCCTTCCTCACCCTGGATGAGATTCTGTCCAAGGGTTTCAACGCCTTGCATTTCGTAGCCTCCCTCTCCAGCCACCTGAGAAATCTCGTGGTGGCCAAGACGGGGGGACTGGAGCCCCTGCTGGAACTCCCGGAATCCCTCAAGAAACGCTATGCAGAACAGGCTTCCCGTTGCACGCACCAGTTCCTGTACGATGCCCTGGGCATCACCACCTCCTGCGAAACCGGTTACAAGGCAGCCGTCAATCCGCGTCTGCACATTGAATTTGCCCTCATGCGGCTGAGTTACCTGGTGCAAAAGCCCAAGGAAACGCCTTCTCAGGCCGGGAAAGAAATCCCACCGGCAGCGACCCGTCGGCGTACAGTCAAAACCGGTTCGGCTCTATCCATGAGCGCCATCATGGAGGAGAAAAAAGTGGAAGAGACGCCAGTCGAAACCAAGGAACAGGCCACGGCCCTGCCGGAAGACGAAACGGTCCGCATGCAATGGAAGGAACTGGCCAAGCAATACACAGACCGTCCCCGCCTCGCCAGCATGATTGCCAATGGAAAAATCGACATCCGAGAGGAGGACGGCGTAAAAATTGTAGATTTCTTCGTGCTCAATGAAGCCCAGAAACAGTGGGTGGAGGAAAAGCTCCTGCGCGAGCTCGAGAACAAGCTCCGTGAGATACTCTCCTGTTCCAGGGTCAATATCCTGGTGGAAGTGACGCCGATGGAAGAATCGGCCGAAAAAGTACCTTACATGCCCGAAGAGAAAGCCAAGGACCTGATGGAGAAAAACCCCGATGTCCGCGCCTTCGTGGCCGACCTGGGCCTGGATACAAAATAAAGTCCCTCCCCCGAGGGGAGGGGTTTCGGGAGGGGGTAACGTTTAACTTTTAATGTTTCATAAAATGAAACTACGTGCCGAAAAACTGGTCAAAAAATACGGCGTCCGCACTGTGGTGAAGGGCGTTTCCATGGAAGTGCAGCAAGGAGAAATCGTGGGATTCCTGGGGCCAAACGGTGCCGGAAAGACCACCAGTTTCTATATGATTACCGGGCAGATCAAGCCCAACGGCGGCCGCATCTTTCTGGACGACGACGAAGGCAATACCGTGGAAATCACCGACCTTCCCATGTACAAACGGGCCCAGAAAGGCCTGGGCTATCTGCCGCAGGAGGCTTCCGTGTTCCGCAAAATGTCGGTGGAGGACAACATCCTTTCCGTGATGGAAATGTCGGCCAGCACCAAGGACATGACCAAGGAGCAGCGCATCGCTCGCATGGAACAGCTCATCGACGAATTCAACCGCGCCAAAGTGCGCAAGTCCCGCGGCATCCAGCTCTCCGGTGGTGAGCGCCGCCGCTGCGAGATTGCGCGCGCCCTCGCGGTGGATCCCAAATTCATCCTCCTGGACGAGCCCTTCGCCGGCGTTGACCCCATTGCCGTGGAAGACATCCAGTACATCATCGCCAAGCTCAAATACCGCAACATCGGCGTCATCATTACCGACCACAACGTCGGAGAGACCCTGGCCATCACGGACCGCGCTTATCTGCTCTATGAGGGCGTTATCCTACAGGCTGGCACGCCGGAAGAACTGGCGGCCGATGAAGATGTCCGTACCAAATACCTGGGATCAGGCTTCGTTCTCAAACGTTCCAAGTCCGTAGAGCGTGCCCGGGCAGAAGTCGAACACGAAAAATAAAGTTTGGCACACCTCTTGCATTTAACTGAATCAGGTTAGTTTTAAGTTGGTTTAGTTAATAATAGGAAAAGAAAGGGCAGCCGTGATGGTTGCCCTTACTTTTTTTTATTCAACTGGCGTTATAATAACTCCAGCGCCTTTTCTACCGTATAGTCAACCGGCAGGTAATACTTGTAGAAAGCGTTCTCGCCCAGTTTGGAATACCGGGCAATGAGGGCGCGCAACTGGGGCAGCAGATACGACTGAGTCCGGTCCCATTCCGCCTCAGTGCAGGGAATGCCGTCCATCTTCCGGGCATAATCCGGAAAATCCACCTTCATGTTGAGCGAAGAGAGGAAAGAATCCATCTCCGGGTAAGACTCGATAGCCGACAGCCGTGCTGTATAGCGGTCGAAGATATGGGAGGCATACCGCATCTGCGTGGCCTTACGGTTGCAAGCGATGAAGAAATTACTGGCGCGGGTGGTGTCCATCGGGACGAACACATCCGGCATGATGCCACCGCCGCCGTATACGAGGCGGCCTCCGCGTGTACGGTGCACATCCGTGGTATCCAGCCGGACACTGTCGGCACTGAACACCTCTCCGTCCATGTAGCGGTTGTAAATGTCCCGGCTGTAACTGGCATAAGGCTTCTGGATGCATCGGCCCGAAGGAGTATAATAACGGGCCACCGTGAGACGGATGCCGGAATTGTCGGTGAACAGAAAAGGCTCCTGTACCAGACCCTTTCCGAAGGAACGGCGGCCTACGACGGTGCCGCGGTCGTTGTCCTGAACGGCTCCGGCGAAGATTTCGCTGGCCGATGCCGAATTCTCGCTGATCAGCACCGTCAGTCCCATGCTCTGGAAGGCACCCCGTCCGTCGGCCTTGAATACTTCACGGGAACGGTGACGGCCTTCGATATAGACGATGGTATCTCCGGGCGAAAGGAAATCGTTGGCCAACAGCAGCGCCTGGTCCATGTAACCGCCGGTGTTGTCCCGGATGTCGAAGACAAGGTGGGTCATTCCCTGCTCCATCAGGGCGAGGGTTGCTTCATGGCATTCCTTGAAGGTGGTGCGGGAGAACTTGGCCAGACGCAGATACCCTACGCTGTCCCGGATCATGAAGGAAGCGTCCACGCTGTGGACCGGAATCTTTCCTCGGGTGATTTCGAAGGGAATCTCTTCCCCACCCCGGCCGACGGTGACCGTAACCTTGGTCCCGGAAGGGCCCTTCATCCGGCGGACCATGCTGTCCTGCGGGAATTTAACGCCCGCAATCACCTTATCGTCAACCTTGAGGAGACGGTCCCCGACCATGAGGCCCACTTTTTCGGAGGGGCCACCGGGAATCACTTCCAATACGATGGCCGTATCATTAGGGACGTTGAACTGGATGCCGATGCCTTCGAAATTGCCTGCCAGTTCCTCTTCGGAGGCCGACAGCTGGACGGGCGGGAGATACACCGAATGCGGATCCAGTTTGGACAGGGCGGCCGAAACGGCGGCTTCCGTCATTCCCTCCTTGTCCAGGGTATCGACATAGTTCTTTTCCACGATGTCCAGGATGAGATTGAGTTTTCCCCAATCCACCCGGCTGATGCTGTTGATATGCCGGCTTTCCCGGTAACGGACAGCCAGCAGCGTAAGAAGGATGCCGATAACGACCCCCAGCAGCACTTGAAGGATTTGTACGAACGTTCTTTTCATGGGCTTACTGGGCCTGTTCTACCTCTATGCCTGCGCGCTTCAGAAGGTCGATACCGTCCGTAAGCCGATAGGCATCGCGGTACACCACACGCGTGATGCCCGCCTGGATGATGAGTTTGGCACACTCGGCACAGGGAGAGGCCGTAACAAAAAGCGTGGCGCCCTGGGAACTGTTGCCGCTTTTGGCCACCTTGGTGATGGCATTAGCCTCGGCGTGGAGGACGTAGGGCTTGGTAACACCGTTCTCGTCTTCGCAGATATTCTCGAAGCCCGAAGGAGTTCCGTTGTACCCGTCGGAGATGATGGTGCGGTCTTTCACCAGAAGGGCGCCCACCTTCCTGCGCTTGCAGTAAGAGTTCTGGGCCCACACTTCGGCCATTTCCAAGTAGGAGTGATCGAATTTCATGGATTATCTTTGATAAAGGTAACGCTTGATGCTGCGCTTGGGCGTGCGCTCGAAGTCCTCGGGCATCAGCTCGATCTTCTTGATTTGAGCATAATTGGGAAGCTCCTGGTTGATGGCTGGCAGCATGTCCGTAATACGTTTCTTGAACTCGCTGCGCGTCATGCCGTCCAGTTCTCCCTGATGCCAGTCGGGATAGATGAGGGCCGTAAGACCGCCATCGTCCTCCACCACGAGGGAATCCACCACATAGGCGAAATTGTTGATGGTCGCCTCGAGTTCTTCGGGATAGATGTTCTGGCCGGAAGGTCCCAGGACCATGCACTTGGAACGGCCACGCAGGAACAGATAACCGTCGGCATCCAGGACACCCATGTCACCGGTACGGAACCACCCGTCCCCGGTAAAGGCATCCCGCGTCGCATCCGGGTTCTTGTAATAGCCCAGGCATACATTGGGGCCTTTCACCTGTACTTCGCCGGGGATTCTCTGGGGATCGGAAGAGTCGATGCGGATCTGCATGTTGAGGGCTGCACGGCCGGCCGATCCCACCTTCACTTTGTCCCAGTGGGCATAACCGATGATGGGAGCGCATTCCGTCATGCCGTACCCCACCGTGTAATGAAAGCCGATCTTATGCAAGAACCGCTCCACCTCCGGATTGAAGGCGGCTCCGCCCAGGATCACTTCTTCAAACTTGCCGCCGAAAGCGTTGGTGAGTTCCGTGCAGAACTTCTTCTCGATGGCCTTGTCCAGCACAGGAATGCGCATGAGGTACTTGATCTTGTTCTTGTCCATGAGGGGCTTGAGCTTGGTCTTGTACACTTTCTCAATAACCAGCGGAACGGCGATGATGATGTCCGGCTGAATTTCCCCGAGGGCCTTCATGATAATCTTGGGGCTGGGGACCCTGCTGAGGAAATGGACATGCATGCCGATAGTCATCTCAAACAGGAATTCGAACATCATACCGTACATATGGGCCGTCGGGAGCATGGAAACCACGTTCATACCGGCCTTAAGCATGGGACAGGCATCCTCGGCTGCAAACTGTATGTTGGAGAAGAGGGCACGATAGGGAATCATCACCCCTTTGGAGAAACCGGAAGTTCCGGACGTATAGTTGATGATGGCCAGTTCCTCGGCGCTGTCCTCATAATAATTGAGGTCTTCGGGCTCGAAATTGTTGGGATAACGATGTCCGAATTCCTCGTTCAGATGCTCCCGTATCTGACGGCGCTCCTCATTGTCGGCATAAAGGAATTTGAAGGTATTGATTTGGACCACAACGGAAAGGTCCGGCATCTCATCAGGGCTAAGTCCTTCCCAGATGACCTCGTCCACAAAGAGGACGCGGGCCTCGGAATGATTGACCAGATAGTGTATGTTCCCGGGTTTGAACTCGTGTAAGATGGGTACGGCGACGGCTCCATAGGTAATGGCCGCCAGGAAACTGACGCCCCAGTTGGCCTGGTTCCGGGAACAGATGGCCACTTTGTCTCCCTTACGGAGACCGCACTGCTCAAAGGCAATGTGCAGTTTGGCGATGCGACGGGCCACGTCACGATAGGCCAGGGTCATACCCTGGTAGTTGGTAAGGGCCGGCCTGTCCCAGTTGCGGACGAAACTGTCCTGGAGGATCTTGTTGACAGATTTGAATTCCATATGCAATGGTAGGTTTTAGTTCAGTTTAAAGTCCCTGATACGGCCGTCATAGCATTCGGCCGAAATTCCCTTGGACACGGGTTTGAGTTCGGCGTCCGGCTTGATCATCTTCCCGCCTTCGTCCCGGGTGAGGGTCTCTCCCCCTTCGAAGGGATAGACGAGCGTGCGGACCGATGTACGTACCGCCCAGTAACGCTTTCCTCTGGTCTCCACCAGTTCCGGAAGGTTCTTCACCGTTTCCGGGGCCTGGATTCCCTTCCATCCTTCGGGCTTCTGGCCGTGCAGATTGTAGCGTTCCAGGGTATTGTCCGTATGGAGGATCATGACGGTGTACCCCCCTGCCCCGGTGAAATCGTAGGCGTCCGGACCCAGGAGCACGGGCTTCGGGAGTTTCACGGGGAAACCGTTCACCCAATGGCCGAGGCGGTCCAGCAGCCACAGTTTGTCAGAAGAGCAGAAGAGGAACTGTATTTTCTTGTTGTTGTAATAATCAATGCTCTGTACCCGGCCGCAGAGGTCTTCCTTAAAGGGAATTCCCCACACGCCCTTTCCATTCTCGTCGTTGAGGCAGACCGACTTGTGGGCGTTCTGGTACAAGTAGTTGGTTTTTCCGGTGGTATAGTTGACAACCGGGAATAGACCCGTAGGGACCACGACGGTAGTGTCCCGTTCCAGTACCTGCACCTTGGTTCCCTTGAGCACCCTGGTTTCCACGCTCAGGCGGAGGGAAGGACGCTCTCCTGAGAGGTCCAGCGAAGCCATCGCAGGAGCATAGCCGGCACCCCGTACGAAACGCTGTAGCGGTCCGGCTATGTTATCGGCAAAGAGTTCCTTCACTTTCTCCGGGGCATCGGAGAAGGAAGCGTAGGCCACAAAGCCGTCCGGCACACTGACGGACGCGTCCGAAAGCCTGTCCTTAAGGCTGTACTCCAGGAACAATTTGTCCTGGAAAAAGCGGAGGGTGGGCATATCCGCGAAAACGCTCCAGCGGGAACCGACCGACGCACAAACCGTATCCGTTACGGCAAAATAAGCACCCAGAATACCTTCCAAACAGCCTCTGTACGGATTGGCGGCCTCCTGCCCCATTTTCAAGTCCTTGGCCGAGCGGACCAGGACGGCATCCCGCATAAGCCCGTCTTCCGAACGGAAAGAAACCCGGACCACCTCCCTGGGCTGCAGGGAACGGAACCACTCCTCCGGAGACAACGGGCGGCCCGCCTTTCCCTTCAGGAACTTTTCATAGGCGGGCAGGCGCGCGCAACCGTCCTCGAAGGTACGGCGGGCATTCAGGAAAGCATCGGCATCGGCCACGGGGACCGAGATGGCCGAACCGGTATAATAAGGCAGCACCTCCGGGAATTCTGGATGCGCTGCCGGCGTTCCGGCGTAGGCGTAGAAATAACTGGCGGCAGCATCCCCGGGAAGGGCGGTACCTTTCAGGACGAGGTGCTCCTTGTCCAGTTCCTGCAGGCTCCAGGCACTCCACTCCGTAAGATCCTTCACGAAGGACGACCGGGGCCGACAGGCGGTTCCGGCATAGACCTGGACCAGTTTCCCTGCCTGGGAATGGGGCAGAAACAACACGGCCGGGCCGGAGACATGGCGGACCAGGTCCTGGAGGTGACGGACGCCCAGAATGGACATCTCCTCCTCCAGATGACGGACGGCGGCGTTGATAAAAGTCTCGGAACGGGAAGCCAGCAGGAAGCCGCCGAACTGCCGGGTCTTGAGTCCGGCACGGGAAGCGATGGTCAGGGACAGTGAATCGGCCAGGTCCGTCTCGATGGCGACGAGGGGAACCAGCGAACCACTGTTGTGAAGGGAAACGGCCATTCGGTGACGACCCTCGGCCGACAGGAATTCCATGAAAGCCGGATTCTCGGGAGAGACGATACCCCGGACGAAACCGGTAGAATCGGCCAGGACGCGAGCCGCCTTTGCCGACCCGTCGAACACGAGAACGGCGTTGGCATCAGAGGGAATAGCCTTGAGCACAGACCATCCCGCGGGAGCGACGGCCGAAGCCGCGGACTCTCCGGGACCGGTTCTGTACAGACGGATGACGGCCAGGACGATGCCCGCCAGCAGGAGTGCCAAGGCCGTGACAGCCACAATGGTAGATCGTTTACCCATATTATGCAAAGTTAAACATTATTTTTCATTCTGCCGATAAGTTTTTAACGAATTCAACGCGCACGCGCGCGATGCGTGATTTGTGTAAAAAAAGACCGCAAAATATGGCGCTCCCGCATCCTTTCTTTTGTATCTTTGTAGAAACTGAAACTAATAACGCCCGTTTTGATGAAATTCCACCTTCCCGGGCTGCTTGTATTGTTTATGGCAGCCCTCTTTTCCTGCACGGGAGCGGACAACAGCCCGCTGTCCCAGGTTCATGTTTTCAACGGAACCGACTTCCACGGCCATACCTATCCCGGGGCCACCACGCCTTTCGGCCTGGTGCAGCTGAGCCCGGACACCCGCATAGCCGGGTGGGACGGATGCTCCGGTTATCATTACTCGGACTCGCTCATCCTGGGATTCAGCCATACCCATCTCTCCGGTACAGGCTGTGCAGACCTCGGAGATTTCCTCTTCACCCCGGGTCTGGACCAGGTCGCCCCCCTGCCCCTGGATCACAAAAAAGAAACGGCCACGCCCGGTTACTACAAGGTGGAATTCCCCCAGGGCATCACCGCGGAACTCACGGCCACCCCGCGCGTAGGTGTCCACCGCTACACGTTTACGGGTAAGGGTGAGAGGCTGCTGCTCCTGGATGCCGTCCACAGCATCGGCGAAGGCACCAAAGCAGAGTCCTTCAGCCTGGAAGCTGTCGGAGACCGGGAAGTAAGCGGTCACCGTTACGTCGTTGGCTGGGCCGAAGGCCGTGACATCTACCTGTCGGCCTCCTTCTCCGTCCCGTTCAAAAAGGCGGAAGAGACAGAAAAAGGGAAACTCCTCCTCACCTTCCCCGATGACCTGAAGGAACTCGTAGTCTATGCCGGCCTCTCCGGTACCGGTGTGGAAGGAGCCCGCGCCAACCGCCTCGCAGAAACGGCGGAGCCCGGCTTCGGCCGCATCCACGCCCTGGCCACAGCCATGTGGGAACAGTCCCTGGGCAGCATCCGTGTAGAGGGCGGTCCCACCGAACAGTTCTATACCTGCCTGTACCATACGTTCAAGGTACCCAACCGCATGGACGATGTCAGAGGCCTGTACCGGGATCACCTGAACCGAAACAAAACCGTCCGGAACGCCTCCCATTTCTATTCCACCCTATCCATCTGGGACACCTTCCGCAGCTGGAACCCGCTCCAGACATTGATAAACCCCTCCCTGGCAGGCGATATGGTGAACAGCATGCTGGACATGTTCGACTGCACGGGCGAACTGCCCATCTGGCCCCTCGGTAACCGGGAGACCCAGACTATGATCGGCTACCACAGCGTCTCGGTCATCGCCGACGCCTGGCTCAGCGGCATCCGCAGTTTCGACGGAGAGAAGGCCCTCCAGGCCATGGTGGCGTCCAGCAACCGCTACAAGGGCACCAACGTCTCTACCCTTTATACGGAATATGGCTATATCCCGGCCGACCGGATCAAGGAATCGGTCTCGCAAACCTTGGAGTTCGCTTACGATGACTGGTGTATCGCGCGCATGGCCGAATCCCTGGGCCATCAGGACATTGCCGAGGCCTATGACCGCCGCGCCCGCAGTTATCGCAACGTGTTTGATTCCTATACAGGCTTCATGCGCGGCCGCAACAGCGACGGCTCCTGGGTGAGCCCCTTCGACCCCATCGCCAGCACCCGCGACTATACGGAGGCCATCCCCTGGCAGGCCCGCTTTTTCGTTCCGCATGACGAGGCCGGTCACACGGCCCTGATGGGCGGACGTGAGCCCATGTTGGCGGCCCTGGATTCCCTCTTTACCTATGAGGAACGCAGCAAGAGCGTAAGGATCTCCGATATCACCGGTTACCTAGGCCAGTATGCCCACGGCAACGAGCCCAGCCATCACATGGCATATATCTTCACCTGGCTGGAAGCACCTTACCGTACCCAGGAGACGGTGCGGAAACTCCTCACCACCATGTATGACACCACTCCGGAAGGCGTCTGCGGCAACGAGGACTGCGGCCAGATGAGCGCCTGGTACGTGCTGGCCTCCCTGGGCATGTATCCGGCCTGTCCGGGCAGCGGGGAGTACATTCTCACGGTACCCCTGTTCCGCCAATCCACCCTCCGGCTGGGGAGCGGCAAAATCCTCACCATCAAGACGGACAACCCCAAGAATCCTTATATCGCCGGCGTCACCCTCAACGGCACCCCGATCGAAAGGAACTTCCTCCGCTACAGCGAAATCATGGAAGGCGGCGAACTCTGCTTCCAGACATCGGCCAGCCCCGACCACAGTCGCGACCGGCTGGAGCCCCCCTACTCCCTCTCCAAGGAGAAACTGGTCTCCACTCCTTCCGTCAAGGAGAACCTCACCCTCTTCAAGGAAGAATCCACCGTCACGCTGGGCTGCCGCACGGAAGGCGCCACCATCCACTACACCCTGGACGGCAGCGAGCCCACCCTTAAGAGCCCTGTCTATGGCAAGCCCTTCGTGATTACGGAAACCTGCCCCATCAAAGCCCGTGCTTTCCTGGAAGGCTGGGAGCCGTCCCCCCTTGCCTCCCTCAAGGCCACCAAGGCCCATTTCCGCAATCCCGTGGTGGCCTCCAAGTCCGCCCCTGGCGTGAGCTATCGCTATTATAAGGGACAGTTCTCCTGCACGGCCGACGTTCTCGCTTCCAAGCCGGTGAGCGCCGGCACCATGCCGGAACCCAGCATTGCGGACGCCCCCGACGAAGACCATTTCGGCTATGTTTTCACAGGCCTTATCGACATCCCCTCGGAAGGCATCTGGGATTTCACCCTCGTCAGTGACGACGGCGCCGTCCTGGACATCGACGGCGTACGCGTGGTAGACAACGACGGCTCCCACGCCGCCATTGCCACCTTCGGCCGGGTGCCCCTCAAGAAAGGCCTGCATCTTTACAGGCTCATCTACCTGGAAGACTACGAAGGCCAGGAACTCCGCTGGGCCTGGCGGGCCGAAGGCGAAAAGCGCTTCAGCCCCATTCCCAAAGAGAATTTATTTTGCTTTGAATAATGAAAAGACTTCTTGCCCTGATTTGCTGCCTGCTGCCTCTTGGCGCTGCTGCACAGATGCCCGTCATCCTGCATTCCCACAATGACTATACCCGTACCGTCCCCTTCTGGGAGGCCTACTCCCAGCATTGCACCTCCATCGAGGCCGATGTCTTCCTCCAGGACGGCGAAATCCTGGTCGCCCACAACCGGGAGGACCTGTCGGCCGACTGTACCCTCCGTAACATGTACATCGAGCCAATTGTGAAGTTGTTCCGCTCCAATGGAGGACGCATGTGGAAAGGAAGTGAGGACCGGCTCATCCTCATGGTGGACCTCAAATCCGCCGATGCCATGCCCGGCGTGCAAAGTCTTGTGGAAGAGTTTCCCGACGTCTTCGCCTCCGACAACGGTGTCCAGGTGATTATTTCCGGTGACGGGCCGGCCCCAGCGGAGTTCGCAAACTATCCTTCCTGCATCTGGTTCGACGGCCTGTTCTCCGAAGAATACACCCCGGAGCAACTCGCCCGCGTGGGGATGATCAGCGCCAATTTCCGGAACTATGCCCGTAAGTGGAACGGCAAGGGCCGGATGATTGATGCCGAGCTGGAGCCCGTGAAGGCCGCCATTGCCAAGGCCCACGAAATGGGCAAGCGCATCCGTTTCTGGGGTGCTCCGGAAGGCACCACCGCCTATTTCACCTTCTGGAAACTGGGCGTAGACGTCATCAATACGGACAAGCCCGCCGTCGCCTTCCAGTTTTTCAGCGACTGGGGCAACAAGAACTTCATCATGGGCCGGCACCAGGTGCAGGCCGGCGTCACCGGCACCAAAAAACTGGATGCCGCCACGCGGGATTTCTCCGGCTTCCAGAACGAAAAACTGCAACTCACCCGCCGCATCCCCACCTATACGCCCACCTTCCGGAACGACGGCAGCAAGAAGAGAATCAAGAATGTGATCCTGCTCATCGGCGACGGCATGGGCCTGAACCAGATTACTGCCGGCGCCTATGCCAACAACCGGGATCTCACCCTCCTCAAACTCAAGAGCATCGGCATCCAGTTCTACAACCCGCAGGACGATTTCATCGGTGACTCCGCATCGGGCGGCAGCGCCCTCGCCACCGGCGAACTCTCCTGGACGCGCCACATCTCCTCCAACCATGACGGTTCCGAAGGGTATCCCAGCCTGGCCGACTGGTTCCACGACAAAGGCAAGTCCACAGGCGTGGTCACGATGGGAGACATCGCCGACGCCACCCCTGCCGTATTCTACAGCCACACTTCGGAGCGTGACAGCACCGAACTCATCACAAGTTACCTCGCCACCACCAGCAACCTGGACCTTCTGTGCGGCAGCGGAACGGACTATTTCGAAGATCCCCGGAAGGACGGCCTGGACCTGATGGCCGGCATCAAGGCCAAAGGCTATTCCTATAGTCACGACGCCCTTGGGACCACAGCCATCCCCGGCAAGGTGATTGCCATCGACCAAAGAATGCGCCCGTACGCCACCGACAAACTCAGGAGCCTCTCCCGCAAGGGCTTTTTCCTCATGGTGGAAGGAGCCAAGATTGACTATGCCGGCCATTCGGACTGCTTCCCCGCTTCCGTCATCGAACAACTGGCCTTTGACCGGGCCGTTGCAGCCGCCCTCCGTTTTGCCGACGAGGACGGCGAGACGCTGGTAGTGGTCACCGCCGACCATGAGACCGGCGGCCTCACCCTCCTGGACGGAGACCTGGAAACCGGCCACATCCTAGCCGTGTACAATTCCGACGACCACACCCCGACCGTGGTTCCCGTCTTCGCCTACGGCCCCGGCTCCCGTGAATTCACGGGCACCTACATCAATACAGAAATCGCACGCACCATCAAAAGACTGGTCTCCAAATGAGAAAGATAACCGCAGCCGCCCTCCTGCTGGCCATTTCCCTGCCTCTTGTGGGACAGGAACTCAAGAGCGGCCCCTATGACCTTCCGTACAAGAACACGTATGTGAAGAATATCTTCGTGGCAGAGAATCCCTATCGGACCATGAAGCAGGAAACCATTACGCCGGGGTCGTATGAACAGGCCCGCAAAATGCTTCCCGCCCCCTTCTGGGAAGGCCACCAGCGGGAAGTGGACATGTACTGGCATGCCTGGAAAATCGCCATCGGCAATATCCGCCAGCCCCAGGAAGGCTCCGGTTTCGTGTCTCCCTATCTGGACGTAGCATACAACGGCAACATTTTCATGTGGGACGACTCCTTCATGATGATGTTCGCCCGATACGGATACCGTTTCTTCCCCTTCCAGCGCACCCTGGACAACTTCTACGCCAAGCAGCACCAGGACGGCTTCATCTGCCGGGAAATCCGGGCCGACGGGTCGGACTGCTTTGAAAGGTACGACCCCGTAAGCACCGGCCCCAACCTTCTCCCCTGGGCCGAACTCCTCTATTACAAGCAGTTCGGAGACATTGACCGCCTGCACCGCGTGTTCCCCGCCCTGGTGGCCTATGCCCAGTGGTGGCAACTGAACCGCACCTGGCAGAACGGTACCTACTGGAGCAGCGGCTGGGGAACCGGCATGGACAACCAGCCCCGCGTTCCGGACGGTTACAATCCCATCTTCTCCAACGGACACATCACCTGGCTGGATACCAACCTGCAGCAGTGGCTGGTGGACGACTGCCTCATGCAGATCGGATTCTACATTGAGCGCTGGCAGGAAATCGAGGAACTGGAAGACGAAATGAAATTCCTCAAGGCCTGGATCAACGAGAACATGTGGGATCCCGAGACCGGATACCTGTACGACGTTCTGCGTGACGGCAGCCGCGGCAGCGCCAAGGGCATCAGCGCCTTCTGGGCCCTCCAGACGGATGTGCTGGAAAAGGACCGCCTGGACCGCCTGGTAGCCCACCTCACGGACAGCACCGAATTCGCCCGTCCGCATCAGGTGCCATCCCTGAGCGCAGACAACAAGAAGTACAATCCGCTGGGCCGTTACTGGCAGGGCGGGGTCTGGCCCGGTGCCAACTACATGGTCATCGACGGTCTTTGGCGCAAGGGATACCGGGACCTCTGCCGGCAGGTGGCCGATAACCACTTCGGCAACGTGTTCCAGGTGTGGAAAAACACCGGCACCTTCTGGGAGTACTACGCCCCCGAGAAGATTGAGCCGGGATTCATGGCCCGGAAGGACTTCGTGGGCTGGGCCGGTCTCCCGCCCATCGCCGAATTCATCGAGTGCATCCTGGGCATCCGCTCGGACTATTCGGAAAACCGCATCGAATGGGACATCCGGCAGTTGGAGGCCCATGGGATCGAGCGCTATCCCTTCGGCCCGGAAGGTCTCGTGAGCCTCAAGGTCGCTTCCCGCAAAAACACGTCCGAAAAGCCTGTCGTGACGGTCACCACCAATGTCCCGCTGGACATCACCCTCCTCTGGGGAGAAGGGGAAAGCGCGACGGTCCATGTGGAGAAAAGCGGGAAATTGAAATACTGAAACCTACACACTAAAACCACATAACCTTATGTATATCGGAATAGACCTGGGCGGAACCAACATCCGCGTCGCCACGGTGGAAGACGGAAAGATAGTCCGCCTCCTTTCCGAGCCCAGCCTTTCGCAAGGGGCCGAAGAGGCCGTACTGGAACAGATGAGCCGTCTCATCGAGGCCGTCCTCACCCCGGAAGTAAAAGGCATCGGCATCGGAGTCCCCTCCGTCGTGGACCGCGAAAAGGGCATCGTCTATAACGTAGTGGGCATCCCATCGTGGAAAGAAGTCCATTTAAAAAGCTTTCTGGAGGGGCGTTTTCACCTTCCTGTCGCCATCAACAACGACTGCAACTGCTTCGCCCTCGGCGTCACCCGCTACGGTTCCCTCCGCCATGCGAAGGAAACGGTCTGCATTACCCTGGGAACGGGCGTGGGCAGTTCGCTTGTCGTGGACGGAAAACTATACAACGGCCACAATACAGGAGCCGGAGAAATCGGCAGCATCCCCTACCTGGACAAAGACTATGAGTATTACTGCTCCAGTCGTTTCTTCACGGGAAAAGGCACCACAGGAAAAGAAGCCGCAGCCGCCGGACCGTCTCCCCTGTGGGAAGAATTCGGCACCCATGTGGGGAAACTGGTCCAACTCATCCTGTACGCCTTTGACCCGGAGGCCATTGTCATCGGCGGAAGCATCGCCAAGGCTTTCCCGCTCTTTGAGGAAGCCATGTGGAAGGAAGCCCGCCGCTTCCCCTATTCCCAAAGCGTAGATAATCTCAAAATAGCCCCAGCCGACGTAGAAAATGCCGGCATCCTGGGCGCAGCCCTTTTATGCAAATGAAAAAAATGATGATTCTTCTGGCAGCCCTGCTGCCCGTGTGCATCGCCTGCAAGACGCAGGCGCAGGAAAGCACGCTCAAGGTGATGTCCTACAACATCCGCTACGGAACGGCCGACGACGGTGGCGACCATAAGTGGGAAAACCGCAAGGAAGCCGCTGCCGCCATGGTGCTGGACCAGCGCCCGGCCGTCTTCGGCGTGCAGGAAGCCCTTGACTTCCAACTGGACTATCTCGATGAAAACTGTCCCGGCTACAAGTATGTGGGCGTCGGCCGCGAAGACGGCGTCCATGAAGGAGAGCACATGGCCGTGTTCTACGACACCGAACGCGTAGAACTGGAGAATTGGGGCACCTACTGGCTGTCGGAGACGCCCGAGGTCCCTTCTTACGGCTGGGATGCCGCCTGCAAGCGTACCGCCACCTGGACCCTCCTGAAAGACCTTCAGACCGGAAAGAAATTCTACTTCGTCAACACCCACCTGGACCATGTGGGCAAGGAAGCCCGCCGCAAGGGTCTTCTGCTGCTGGTGGAACGCATCGGCCAGATGAATCCGGAAGGCTATCCGATGCTCCTCGTGGGAGACTTCAACGTGCACCCGGACAACCCCTGCCTCAACGAACTGCGGAACCTCATGACCGACGCCTGGCAGTCTGCGGAAGAGGCCGATTTCGGCACCACCTGGCACGACTGGGGAAAAAACACGGGAGACACCCCCATCGACTACATCTTCTATTCCGGCTTCAGCGCCTGCAAGAGCATGCTGCGCGTGACACAGGAATACAAAGGTCGCTCTTTTGTGAGCGACCATTATCCTGTTACTGCCGTATTGGTGTATTGAGAACTACTTGACGTAAGTGGCTTTTACGAAGGGAGCGCTGAGCAGATACTCGGCGCTTTCTTTGAAACTGACAAGGATGTCCTCATGCTTGTAGCGCTCGATTTCCACCACGAAGTTCTCGAGACCGGCCACATCGGCCTTGCGGAAGATGGCATCGAAGCCCACCATGCCGCTCTGGCCCACTTCCCACTCATCCTTGATGTGGAGCATCTTGAAACGACCGGGATAGCGCTCGAAATAATCGACGGGTGATGCTTTGCCGATTACGGTCCAGTACACGTCCATCTGGAAGAAGACGAGTTCCGGATCCGTGTGCTCAAGAAGGTAATCGTACATTACCTGTCCCTCCACCTTCTCGAACTCATAGGCGTGGTTGTGATAGCCATACTTGAGACCGGCGGCCTTGCAGCGGCGGCCCACTTCATTCAAATAGTCGCAATAGACCTGAAGGTCATGCAGGTTCTTCTGGAGGCCCATCCAGGGCGTCACCAGGTATTCCATTCCGGCCTTCACGTGGTCAGCGATGCACTTGTCCCACCAGGCGAGGGCAGCCGTAAGGTCTCCGCTGGCGAGTTCTTCTTCAGACAGTCCCCGGCTCACATGGGCGCTCAGGACCTTCATTCCGGCAGCCTCGACCTTCTGTTTGAACACCTCGGGCGTGTCTCCATAGATGAGGCCGTCACTGTAACTGGCGGCTTCTACGGCGGTATAACCCATAGCGGCGATTTCCTTGAGGACGTCACCATAATTATCCTTATTCAGGATACTGCGTGCAGAGTACATCTGCACGCACATATCCTTCTTTTCAGGAGCCTGTTCCTTGGGGCAGCAAGCAAAAGCCATGACGACAGCGGCAAAGGCTAAAAAGACGCTCTTCATACCGTTAGTCCATCAGTTTGATGCGGATGTTGCGGTACCAAACGTCGTCGCCGTGGTCCTGCAGGCCGATATAGCCTTCGTGGTTTTCGCCGCCGCAGTTGTTCAGGAGTTCGAATGCGAGGGGCCAGTCCTTCTGGGAGAACTTGCTGGCCTGGAGCATATCGGTCCACTGCTGGGTCCACAGATGATATTCCAGTACTTTCTCGTCGTTCTGGAAGTGCACTACGGTGCCCTTGTAAACCAGGATTTTCACCTTGTTCCACTCGCCGTAAGGGTTCTGGTTCTGCGGAACGGCAGGAATCATGTCATACAGGGAAGCGGACTGGCGGTTGCCGTCCACACCCAGCAGTGCATCCGGATGGTTGGCGTTGTCCAGGACCTGGTATTCAGGAGCGGAAATGTAGATGGGCTCGTAACGGTCGTTGCCGTTCTCGTCCTTGGTGGTGACTTCCTTCGCGAGGTAGAAGATACCGGAGTTGCCGCCCTTGGAAATCTTCCATTCCATTTCCAGGGTGAAGTTCTTGAACTGGTGGGCGAAGATGATGTCTCCGCCTTCGCCGGTCTGGCCTTCGCCGGAGCCGGTGCCATTGAACTTCAGACAGCCGTCTTCCAGGGTCCAGCGAGCGGGAAGGGCATCCTTGCCGTAACCGCGCCAACCTTTGGTGGAGGTGCCGTCGAACAGGACGACATAACCGTCCTCATCCACGGGAAAATCGGCCAGGTCAACCTGAGCGGCTTCCACAACCTTGTACTCGGGGACAGCGCCCTTGTTGGTATTCTTGCAGGATACTGCACCGACGAGAAGGGCAGCCATGGCGGTGAAAAGAATCACTTTTTTCATATCAAAAAACTGTTAAATGTAAAAATTAGTCTTTGGGCATTTCCGGGAGCACCCAGCCGTCACGGAACTTGGGCTTGATGAGTTCGGCGGCGAATTCGTTGGCGTCCACCGGATCGGTATAGACATTCTCGAAGGTAGGATGACCGTCGTGGATGGAGAATCCGTCATGAATCATGGTACGGATGGTGGCACCCTTCGGAATGTTGGTGAAGCGCATGTTCTCGCCGTCCCACTCCAGTTCCTGGTTCAGGCTCTGCAGACGCACGGCCACGACACCCATGGCAACCATCTCGTTGAACGGACCGGCCTGGGCGAAGTCGGACACGCAAGGGGTGCGGAAATCCGGATCTTCCTTGCAGGCACGTACCCAGTCCTGCTGGTGGGAGGTCTTCACTTCGCGCAGCACATGGGGAACTTCGGGATTACGACCGCTCAGCAGGTACGGGCGCACACCGTAGCAGCCGCAGATCAAGGTATCCTTGGTCCCGTGGAAGATAACGCAGCCACCGGCATCATTGAGGTTTACGCCGGCCGGCAGGCCTTCCGGACGGTCCGGGAGGATACCGCCATCGGTCCAGTTCACCACCACTTCGGGCATGGCCACCTTGGGCATATTGTCACGGGCGGGGAAGACGAAGCGCACCTTCTCGGCCTGCGGGCAGGACTCGGTGAGAAGAGCGGTGGAACTGCCTTGAACCTTCGTGGGATAACCGAGTTTGAGGGCTGCGAAAACGGGATGCAGGATGTGGCAGGCCATGTCGCCCAGTGCTCCGGTACCGAAGTCCCACCAGCCGCGGAAGTTCCAGGGGGTGTAGATGGGATGGTAAGGACGCATGGGAGCCGGGCCGATGAAGCAGTCCCAGTTCATGGTCTTGGGCACTTTCTCGGACTTCGCGGGACGCTCCAGGCCCTGGGGCCAGATGGGACGGTCCGTGAAAGCATCCACACGGGTGACTTCACCGATTTCACCGTTCCAAATCCATTCGCAGACCTTGCGGACACCGGCTTCGGAAGCACCCTGGTTACCCATCTGGGTGGCCACGCGGTATTTCTTGGCCAGCTTGGTCAGAAGACGGGACTCATACACCGTGCGGGTGAGGGGCTTCTCGCAATAGACATGCTTGCCGGCCTTGATAGCCTCGGCGGCAATGATGGCATGGGTGTGGTCGGCCGTAGCGACAATCACGGCATCGGCCTCTGGAAGAAGTTCCTTGAACATGACACGGTAGTCGCTGTATTTCTTGGCGTTGGGATACGTCTTGAATACATGGTCGGCATATTTCCAGTCCACGTCGCACAGGCCGATGATTTCTTCGGTCTTGGCCACCTCTGCAATGTCGGCGGCACCACGTCCGCCAATACCGACGGCCAGAACTTTCAACTTACGGTCCATGGGCGGCGGGGGTACATCCTTCGCCTTTGCCAAAACAGATTTGGGCGCCACGGATAAGCCGATGGCAGCGGCAGTCCCCGCTTTCAGGAACGACCTTCTTGAGATTTCTTTCGACATAGTATCAATGTTTTGTGTTAGTGTATGTTTCTTATCCTGCCAAGAAGCAGATGCGATGGCTTTCCAGCGCCTCTCCGATAGGGATGGCAACGGGATGCTCAGGGCGGGCAACTGCCTCGATGAAGTCTTCCACAATGTCCAGGTCGGCATTCGAATGGAGAGGAAGGGCGGCCTCCCGGGAGAAATCGACCTTCTCCACCAGGCTCCCAAGCCGGTCTCTTACTTCAATGCAGTCGTCCGTGGCGACCAACTCTCCCAAAGTACCCGAAAACACCGTTCTGCGGCCTTCCCGGCGGGTTAGGGCATTCATCTCAATGGTGATGAGAATGCCGTCCGTGGCGGTGAGGGTGACCATCTGGCGGTCGGCGACATCGTTGTCACAGTGGAAGGCACAGCGGCCGAAACGGCCCGAACGGACTTCCTCCTTCAGCACCTCCTGCTTGGTCTTCCCATCCGGGATGGGGAAATTGTTGGTCCACACGCCCCGGCGCAAATACATGTCAACGGCCGAATAGGAACAACTCCCTTCCACGGGACAATCCACGCAACGGGCGGCGGCTCCCTCGGGAGCGTTTTCCGGTCGGTACCACTCAAGACTGCCGGCACTCTGTACCGTCTTGATGTGAGCCCCGGTAATCCACAGCAGCATATCCACGTCGTGGCAACACTTGGAGATGAAGGACGGTGTAGAGGCCGATGCCCTGTTCCAATAACCGCGGACATAAGTGTGCAGCATGCGGTCTATGCCTACATACTCCTGATGCGAGACCCCGGTAATCCGGCCGATCCGGCCTCCGTCGATGATCTCTTTCACCTTGCGATAGAGCGGCATGAAACGGAGGACATAGCACACGCCCACTTTGACACCCTTTTCCCGGGCGGACTGGGCGATGCGGAGGCACTGATCGTAATTCTGGGCGATGGGTTTCTCCAGAAGGATATGCATGCCCCGATCGATGGCCATGAGCGCCTGCTCATAGTGGCAACGGTCCGGAGAGCCGATGATGACGCCGTCACATCTTTCCCCTTTTTCAAAGAACGATTCCGCCGATTCGTAGCAGACTTCTTCCGGTAACGAAAACTGTTTCCGGCAGGCTTCCCTCCTTACGGCATTGGGCTCCACGATGGCAACCAGTTCCACTAAATCGCTATGAGACTGGAAATATTTCAAATACTTTCCAGTCCGGTTCCCAACTCCCACAGCTGCCAGTTTTATTTTCACAAGTTCTGATTCAAATATTATTCTTGTAAAGATACGATTATTTTAAGTTTTTTCAAAATCTTTAGCGAGATAATGCGATTTCCCAATTTCCATTTCCATAGGTCTGTCCCTGAACCCGGGCCGATACGCCCACCGGAAGGAATACGTGAAGCATCTTGCCGTTCCTATCAACGGAAATGGGGCCATAAGGCGTGTCGCGCACCACCTTCACCCATTCCAGCCCTTCGGGGACCTGTGGATCGATGAGCACCTCCCGACAACCCGGCTCCAGCGGAACGATACCGCCCAGCGCCTCATAGAACCAGCTGCCGATTCCATTGTAGCAGTTGTGCAGACGGCTGCGTCCGCCATCCCACTCTTCCCAAACCCCCGTAGCGCCCTGCTCGATCATATACAGGTAGCCCGGGTAGTCTTTCTGCCTGAGAAGGGAACAGAGCCAATCGGTCTCATGGGTGCGGGTGGCCCATTCCGTGAGCACGGGAATCCCCACCAGCCCGGTGGCCAGGTGCCCCATATACAGCGTTTCCGTACGTTCCTTGAGTTTTTCCACCACCGTGGGGACCATATCTTCCGGCACGACCCCCACCAAAAGCGGGTAAACCATATCCAGCTGGCTTCCCGTGCCGTACAAGCCGGTCTCCGGCTGATAGAATCGGTCGTGGATGCGACGGGACAACTCTTCGTACCGGAGACGGAAGCGCACGGCATCGGCCGGCTCATCCAGCACCTTCGCAATCTGTTCCAACTCCAGGTATGTCTGGCAGAGGGCACAGTTGTTTACAAGGTCAATCGAAACGGGATTCTTCACGTCAACGCCCTCCGGGGCTGCCCAGTCTCCCAAATACCAGTAGCGGTACTCGAGGTTGGGCCATTGTTTCAGGATACCGTCCACCGAATAGGCATCCACATAATCCAGCCAGTGCTTCATTGCAGGATAGAAACGCTCCAGGGGGCGCTTATCGGCATAGTTCACATACGTGCGCCAGGGAGCCTGTACCATGAAACTGCACCAATAGGGGCCACCGCCGGCCCGATAGGGGTTTGGAGCCGTATGGGGCAGGCCACCATCGGGACGAATGGCATCATCCCAGGCCTGCAGCCAGTTCAGGTAAAGCGGCGAAACGGCCGCCATGGACTGAAAAGTGAGTGTGGAGGCATTGCCGTCTCCACCATAGCCCAGGCGCTCGATACTGGCGCAGTCCACCATGTACCCGTTGAAAGAGAGGTTCTCCACGGTCCATTCCACCAGGGAACAAATTCGATTGAGGTCTTCATCCGAGCATTCGAAAGAACTCCGTTTCGGATAGTTGGTCCGCATACGGAAAGCCCTGATTGCCAAAGGCTTTTCTGAAAGGCTGTCCAACTGCACATAGCGGAAAACATGGTGGTTGAAGCGGTTCATGAAACGGTCTCCTTCCGCGGCTCCGGAAGAGATAAGCGTGTCTGTGCCGCAGATGAGCGGGTCCAGCTTGTCCGGCGTGTTGTCTCCGAACCTGACAGGGGTAACATGCCCTTCGGGAAGGCACGGCAGGGTTACATCCAGCATACCGTTCAAAACCTTCCCGAAATCGGCCAGATAACCGTCCTTGTTGCGGACAATGCTCACCGGTTCCAGGACTTCCTGGACAGTGCAGGGCTCGCACATTTGCATGGAAGCCTGTATCCCTTCCACGTTCACGACCTCCACCGGTCCCCATTGCGGCTTCACGCGGGCATCGATGACCTCTCCGGCAAACCCGTGATAGAGCCAGGTGCCCGGGTCGGCATAGCCGCTCCAGGCGCCTTCCCAGGTGGCATCCGTGCAGATGCCCGGAGTGCCGTCCAGGTCCAGTTCGGCCCTTACCAGGGGGCCTTCATAAGAAGCCTTGAAAGTGTCAGGCTTGTACCAGCCCGAACCCGCAGCGATCAGCAGTTCGTTCTCTCCTTTCCGAAGCAGACCGGTCACATCGTAAACCATGATGAGCGAGCGCTTGTCCAACTGCGAGACGGCCGGATTCAGGACCGATTCCGACACCTTCTTCCCGTTCAGGGAGGCTTCGTGGTAGCCCAGGGAATTCACGTACAGAAGCGCCTCAGCGGGCACTTTTTCCAGGTCGAACGATTTCCGGAGCAGGGGCGCCCTCCCTTTTCCAGGGACGGCGCCGATGAACGCTCCCTTCATGTCGCCCTCCAGCAAACCCACGCCAAACCGCGCTTTCCCGCTCCAGGCCGATACCTTTCCGTCCTGGTTCCAGACCCGGACCCGCCACCAGGCCTGCTGGCGGGAGGCAAGCGGTGCTCCGCCGTAGGGAACCATCACCTGGTCCGCGCTCTCCACCTTGCCGGAACGCCAGAGGTCCGGGCCCACTTCTATCTCGTAAGCTGTCTGTACCATGGGGGCTTTGCTCAAGACCGTCCAGCTGAAGTGAGGCGCTGCCGAATCGATGCCAAGCGGCTCGACAAGCCCTTCGCAGCGCATTTCCTGCACCTCGAAAGAGGGGTGGCAGGCCACGGCGAGCCATCCGGACAGCATCAGAAGGATAAACCAAAAACGTCTCATAATCTTATTGTTAGAATCTTCTGGCAAAAGAGAATTCGTCCTGTATCTGACCGCTGAGGATATTGTGAACCGTGATACGGAGTTTTCCGCCGGCCACCTTTCCTTCTATTACCGTCGGGTACTTGATCTCTTCCAGGCGGGGACCGCCGCCGATCAGCTGTGCCCAGCAGCGGTCGGGAGCCGGAGCGAAGTACTTGTATGCATGCATATGGGCCGTGATGAGGACCTGACAGCCGGCCGCATGGAGAAGGGGGCCCCACATCTGGGCGCAAGTCCGCTGCCAATAGGCAAAATCGGCAGAGTAGCGCGGATCGGTGTCATTGGGATACACATCACCCGGGTTGTGGGTAGGATCATCGTCGAAAAGGGGTATGTGGCAGAACGCTACGAGAAAGGGAGCGGAAGCGATTTCCGGCCGGACCAGGGCGTCCCGGAGCCAGACCGTCTGCGCCTCACGGTACTCCTTGCTCTTGAACAGGCCGGCGAAGATGGGATTGGTGTCCACCTTGTCTTCGGCCGTATCCAACCCAATCAGGGCCATGTCACCCAGCCGTACGGCAAAGTTCCGGCCCAGGTCCCAGTCCCGCACATCCCTCTCTTCCGGCTGCCGGTACATCCACACCCGCTCCAGATGCCGGTTGGCCCGGCCCCGGGAGTCATGGTTGCCCGGGCAGAACAGATAGGGCGTCCGGGCGGCGTAGTCTTTCCTCTCCATCGGCTGGTCCAGGAAAATACGGATCTGGTTCTCCAAGGTCTCTTCCGAATTGGAAGCGTCTCCGTTCCAAACGACGCAGGAAGGCGACAGCTCCGCCACTTTGTCCAGCACCTTGCTGAGGCCGTTCCAATGCGCATGCGTATCGTTAATGACACAGAAACTGCCATCCAGCGCTGCGCCTGCCGTTGTAAACGAATAGATTTCAGGATCTTCCTCATTGCCCAGAATCTTCATGTCATATCCATGTCCATAATGGATACGATCGGCGCCAATCCGGTAATAATAACGGGTGGCCGGTTTCAAACCCGTAACCCGTACCATGATGACACGTTCATCAATATCGGCGAGCCGATAGCCGCCACAAAGGATTTTCCGGGCGTCGGAGAGGTCCGGTTTCTCGCCCATCAGCACATAACCGTTGGCCAGGGCATTCACGGTAAAGGTTACACCAATGGACGTATCGGCAAAATTCTGCAACACGGGGGCCGATGCAATCAGTTTCCCGGAGATCTCTTCCCGGGCTTCGGGCAGCCGTCCGGCGGCCTTCACCAGTTCCGGGGCACCGGCCGCCGCGGCAAGCACCGCCGAACTCTTCAGAAATGTTCTGCGTTTCATAGTCGGATTATTTTGATGTTAAACGAATATCAGCAGAGGAAGCCCCCACCATCACTTCCGGCAGGGCTTCAGGGACCACGAACCGGCCTTGGGATTCACTCCAGTAGCGGAGGTCTTCCCGGCGGATCGGAACAATCATCTTCCGGCTCTCGCCCTTGCGCAGAAACACGCGCTGGAATCCTTTCAATTCCCTGATGGGAGCCTTCCCCTCATATCCGGGGATGCGCACATACACCTGAGCCACTTCTTCGCCATCGCAAGGGCCCTCGTTCGTCAGCGTGAAAGCCACCTCCACGATTCTTCCATCCTCCTTCACCTCAAGATTGGAATAGGCGAAGGTCGTATAGCTGAGACCAAAGCCGAAAGGATACTGGACAGGACCTTCGAAGTACTTGTACGTACGTTTAGTGATATCGTAATCGTCAAAAGGCGGCAGGTCTTCCACGGAGCGGTAATACGTGAGCGGCAGTCGTCCGGCCGGATTGTAGTCCCCGAACAGCACCTCCGCCACGGCCGTTCCGCCCTGCTCGCCCGGATACCAGGCATTCACGATAGCAGGAAGATTTTCCTGTTCCCACGCAAGGGAGAGCGAACTGCCTGCCACCAGAACCAGAATCAGACGGGGATTGGCCGCATACAACTGCTGCAGGAACTCCACCTGATAGGCCGGAAGGCCGATGTCATCCCGATCCTTCCCTTCCCGTTCAATCTCCCGATTGATTCCCATGACCGCGACCACGGCATCGCACGAGGCTGCCGCCCGGTCCGCTCCTTCCTCTTTCCAAGGCACATGCCTGACATCGATGTCCGGACCGGCCAGGGCACGAATCCCTTCCAGGATAGATACGGGCTCTGCTACCGGCACTCCGCTGTAGTCTCCGAATTCACAAGCGGCGGCATTGATGCCCACGACGGCCAGCGAACGGAGTAGCCCGCGCCTGAGCGGAAGCATTGCATTCTCATTTTTCAGCAGGACAATGGCCTCACGGGCGGCTTGCAAGGCCAGTTCCCTGTGCTCGGGACATCCCACCACGGAAGGCGGAATCCGGTTGTACGGATTGTGGGAAGGATCGTCAAAAAGCCCCAGTCGCATCCTGGCCGTCAAGACATTGCGGGCGGCGCGGTCGATATCGGCCGTCGTCACCTTCCCCCCGGCAAGGGCCCTGCGCAACGGCTCCACGAAGACGTCGTCTCCACATTCCAGGTCCAGGCCCGAGGAGAGAGCCAGGGCGGCGGCCTCCTCCTTGGTCTGCACATAATGATGGCCGCTCCGGAGCAGGTCCGGTGCCCCGCAGTCACTCACCACATAGCCGCCGAAACCCCAGTCGTCACGGAGAACCTTTTTCAGCAGCCAGGGATTGCCCGTACAGGGGATGCCGTTGATAGCGTTGTATGCTGTCATAATGGAGGTTGCCCGGCCGCTGCGGATACACGACTCGAAGGCAGGCAGATAGTACTCCCGCATCTGCTTTTCGGAGATAAGGGCATTGCACTCGAAGCGGTTGTGTTCCTCGTTGTTGGCGGTGAAGTGCTTGGGGGTGGATACCACTTTCAGGTAACGGGAATCGTCTCCCTGAAGGCCTTGGACGAAGGCAGCCCCCAACTCTCCGGTAAGGAAAGGGTCTTCTCCGTAGGTTTCCGGGGTGCGTCCCCAACGGGGGTCACGCGCCATATTCACCGTCGGCGACCAGAAAGTTAGCAGGTCACTGAACTGAGCCTTCTGCAGCTCTCCCCTGCCCAGTTCGTTCCAACGGGCCCGGGCTTCATCGGAAGCCGCTCCGGACACCCGCTTTAACAGGGCGGGATCCCAGGTGGAGGCCAGGCCGATTGCCTGCGGGAAAACCGTAAACCGACCGGGACGGACAATTCCGTGCAGGGCCTCGTTCCCGTGATAATACTTCTGGATGCCCAGTCGCGGGATGTCCGGGGAGGTGGCCCGGAGAAGGTCTATCTTCTCATCGACCGTAAGCCGGTCCAGCAGGTCCTGCACACGGTCCCCGACGGGAAGGTCCTCATTCAGGAAGGCAGCAAGGCCATTTTGGACACGACGGAACACGGGAATGCCCTCCAGGTCCACCGGAATGTCGTAATAAGAGCCTCCGTCATACATCTTCCCGGTCCTCACTTCCTCCCAGCCGTCGATATTCACGGGAAGATATACCCGCCAGGATTTTACGCCGGGTTCCGTTACGGGACAGACCAGATAATCCGGGCCGAACATATATTCCGTTTCCTGCCGAAGGGCCTCTGCATCGCCCGGGAAGTCAAAGACCAGCGGACGCATGAGCGTATAGTCCTCTTCCGTTACCCGGCGCGCGCATTCCGTGAGATAAGGAAGCAAGGCTTCACGGTGACGGATGCTCTCCTCGAACAGCCTCCGTGTCTGCGCCGGGTACTCCCACGGCTCCGTACGGCTCATGTAACCATGTACCCGCATGAAAGGGATATAGACGCTTGCCTGAATCCAGCGTATCATCAGTTCCTGATAAGCCGCATCTGTATATTGGTCAGAAGGGCGGAAAAAGCCGCCTGCATCCATGGTCCACCAGGGAAGACCGGCCGCCATCTGGCCCAGACCGGCCACAATCTGGCGGCGGAAACTGTCCCAGTCGGCCAGGACATCCCCGCTCCAGGTGATGGCGCCGTAGCGCTGCATGCCGGAGAAGGCGCTGCGGGTGAGGATGACCGGCGTCTTTCCGGCAGCCCGCAGCCCGCCGGAGACGGTTTCAATCACTTTCAGGGGATACACATTGCGATACAACTCGCCGGGAATGCCCTCTGGGCCAATCCGGCGGCCAGCCAGGTCGTCGTTCTCCGGTTCGGTGGCATCCTGCCACCAGGCATCGAAACCGAGGGGCAGCAGACGTTCCCGGAAATGGAGCCAGTATGCATCGGCCGCCTCTTTCTTGAAGAAATCCACCCATTCGGTGCCGGGGATGAAACAAGCGTTCTCCTGCATCTCCTTCCCCACCTCACAGGAGGGATCCATCCTGGACCAGACGGAAAGCATGATATGCTGTCCCAAGCCGTGTACTTCCTCTACCATGGCGGCAGGGTCCGGGTATTTGTCCGGGTCGAACTGCATGGCGTTCCAACCCAGTTTGCCCCAGTACTGCCAGTCCTGGACGATGGTTCCCACAGGAATTCCTTCCTCCTTGAAGCGCCGGGCTGCCGTCAGGAGTTCTTCCTGCGTGTCGTAGCGCTCCCGGCAGTGGATGTAGCGGAACATCCACATCGGCATCTCGGGAACATGGCCGCTCAGGCTGCGGAACGCGTGCTGCACCGCATCGGCCTTACCTGCAAAAACGGTATAATCCACCACCGGGGCATCGGGAGAGCGGAACGTAGTCTCGTCCGTCACCTTGCGCCAGAAAAGCAGCGGGGACGCTCCGCTGGAAACCGTTTCCACCACATGTTCACCTGCCTCCAGGAAGGCCTTCACCGCCACGGTGGGAGGCAGCCAGATGTTGGTGTAATCGGCCAGAGGCTTCCCGTCTATGGCCAGGTACTGCCGGGTGGACATCTTTTCCCCGCTGTCCAGCAAAAAGGCGTATTCCCCGGCTTCCTGCAGCCGGAGGGGCGTTTTTCCTCCGGAAATGTCCAGGGACTCGTCGGCCGGATTGAACTCCGTGAGCCCGTAACTGTGCCAAAGGAGGCCATAACCGCGGCTGGAGAGAATCATGGGCAGGGATATCTGCGTATTCACCTGTGTGAGCCGGCGGCTCAGACCACGGATGTCCAGATACCCGTCCTGGAACTGGCCGGTGCCGTAGAGGTGCTCATACTTCGGAGAAAGGAATGTCACGGCATTCTTCTCCCGGATGCCGGGTTTTTCCTCCAGAAAGACCATTCCGTCTGCATCCTTGAAAGTGAGGGCGCCGGTAGCCTGGCTGTATTCGGCCTGCATCCGGGCGGTGGTGATGCGAATATCGCCGCCGTCGAGCCGTTGCACTTTGTATTCGGGAACAGACACTTTTTCCGTGAAAATCAGTTCTTCCGGCAAGCAGGCGCCTTCCGGGACATAGCGTACGCGCATAGCATCTTCCCGGAGGGGGGCGATGCACAAGGTGCCGCCATCAAGGGGAATCTCAACCGGGGAAGGCCGGGAACAGGAAACCATACATCCCAGAAGCACGCCGGCCAGAAGGAACTTTTTCATTTTCATTTTTACTGGCTTCTTTTTACACCTTTCGGGAGCTTAGCCGTGGTCTTCACACGGCCGTCGGACTGCTTTTCATGCCTCACCAGAATGATGCCCTGCGGAGTGGAGACCGTGCCCTCCGCCCATTCCAGATCTCCCAGATGCGGTTCGATCCGCACCTGACGGAAACCGGGCTCCACGGGTTCTACGCCCAGGACATGTTCGCTGAGCCACGCGGTGGGACCGCTGGCCCAGCCGTGGCAGAAACTGTGACGGAGGCCCACGTAGCACCAGGCACCGCCGTCGGCATGGATATCGAATTTCCCATCAGGGACCGGCTCGTCAATCCGCGCGGCATTCCTGGCATCCGCGTAGTTGAAATCTTCCCAGAATGTGGTGGCCCCGAGATCAAGCATCCGGCCCCAGTAGTCGGAGATGAGGTCCATGGCCTCGGAATAATGACCGCTCCGGGCCAGCGCTTCCAGAAGGTAATAACCCATGAAGGAGGTGAACTTTTCGGCCCCGTTGCGAAGGATAATGGCCGATGCATCGGCCGCATCCACCATGCTGGAGAGCGACAGGAGCGCTGCCGCCTGGCTGTTTTCCACCATGTCGGGAACATAGGTTCGGAGCCACTTCGCCGCTGCCAGGCATTCTTCCCGAAGGACCTTTTCCCCCAGCCGGAAGGCCAGATCGGCCCCGGCTTCCAGCGCACGGACGCTGAGGGCCTGAAGGCCTGCGTGAATCACCGCTGGCTGGTCGTTGGAGGGCCAGTCGATGAAGCGTCCTTCCGCATAAGCCTCCCGGTTTCCGTCCATCTGGTCCATCACCGTGTGCAGGAGGGCTCTCAGATATTCCCGCTGCTCTTTGAGATAATCCATATCCCCATACCACTGATACAGGTGGTGCTGGATGATAATCCACCAGAGCGAATAGGAGCAGATGCCGTTCATCCAGTCCACGGGAGAAGTTCTGTCCCGGACGTAATCCAGACTTTTGCGAATCACTTCCTGGTTTCCGAAGACGGTATTGGCTGTCATCACCTCCGGGTGCATGTCTCCCATCCAGACCAGCCGGTCCCGCTTGATGCCGTCCCAGAGGTAGTCCTGCATGCAGAGATGTACCGTATAGGCCCCTGTCTGCCAGATCTGGTTCAGACGTTCGTCGGAGCAGCGGAAAGTTCCCAGATAATCCAGGTTCCGCATATGGGAGACGGCACGGACCGACAGCAGGGTAACCTCTTCCCCATCCCCGTCCACCAGGTCCAGGCGGGCGAAGCGGAAACCGCTGTTTCCGAACTCGATGCTCCCCACCCAGGGAAGCGAGACCTCTACGTCACGGGCCGAATGGTCGTTGGTGGCGGTGCTGCCGGGAGCGTCCACGCTGCTGAGCGCCTCGCTCACGGATTCACCCAGACACAGACGCACGCGGGCGGCCTTGTGGGAGCCGCTCATGGTGCGGACAATCTGGATGCCTCCCTGAAGTTCTTTTCCAAAATCCAGGAGGACCGATCCCCCTTCCCGGAGCGTGACCACCCGCTTTTCACTGGTGCTCACCTGTCCCATGTCAGATTTGAGCAAGACATCGGCATTCTCCACCGGACCTCGCGTGCACACAATGCGCACAGGGGTCAGGTATTCCGTTACAAAAGCAGGCTTTTCCTGAGGTACGGATCCTTCCTGGGAGCAACACGCTCCCAGAAAGGCCGTCATTCCGATAAGAAAGATTAATTTTTTCATACACAATTAGTTGGAGATACGGAAACGGTACCCGTAATCCTGACCGGGAGCAATCCGGTATTCCTTGATGACACCCGGGCCGCAACTGCCGTTCCCGATGCCGTTCTGGATACAGTCCAGGTTCAGGACTACCTCCTTCCGGCGAATCTTGTCCAGGTCGTTGCCGTATTTCACCAGATACAGGTCTTCGTCAGTATAATGCAGGGCGCTGAAGTCAAAACTCTCGGCGGCCGTAAAACAAAGGGTGCTGCCGTCGGTTCCCGCAAAACGGATCCAACGGGTGTCTGTGCGCCCGCCCATGGACTGGGCACGGACATAGTGCTCCTCCATGCCGCTCACCGTGTTTTCGTAAATGCCCAGGAACGCGCAGTCCTTGCGGTCCTGATAATTCTCCATGGGACCACGGCCATACCAGGACAGGTTTTCAAACACAGGATTCAGCATGAGCCGCAGACCCAGACGAGGCAGGGAGAAGGATTCATCGGCCGTGAAACGGGCGTCCACGTCCACACAACCGGAAGCGTGCACATCGTAAATGATGGTGAAGGGGACCTGCTGGCTTCCCACATGGGCGATGGCCGCAATCTCCACCTGAAGATGTTCCTGGCTCTCCTTGGTGCGGAAAGTAAGCACCTCGGTCCGGTTGCTTACGGACTCGTCTTTTCCGTCGATGACAAAGCGGACGCCGTCATTACTGATATAGCGGTAGCCGTTGAACACAGGCCCCTCCACTCCGTGAAGGACTTCCCGTCCATCCAGGGAGAGGCTGGCAAGGGTACCGCGGGCCCGGTCGAAACGGACGCTCACAGCCGCGTTCCGGGCACAGAGGAAACGGCCTTCCTCCGTATAGATGCGGAGGGGCTCAGCCTGGCTGTCCTCGACCTTGGCAAGACGGGAAGCCGGCTCCCGGAGAACGAACTCCTCGGAAGCGACCACATGTCCGGCAGGGGCCCAGCGGGTTTTTTCCCGGAGCGAGACAAAGACCTGCAGGGTCACATCCCCATCACCGGGAAAATCTCCGAAATGCAAATCCAGCTCACAGGTCTTCCAGGGAGCAGTATCCGGAAGGGGCATCCGGCCAGAAGCAATCTCCTTTCCTTCCTGCAACAGACTGTAGGACAACGCCATCTCGTTCAGGTTGAAGGCCGAGTAACGGTTTTCAAGGAGAAGCAGCCCGGGAGTCAGCTGGCCGATTTTCACATACTGATATACTTTTTTCACCTGCTGGAGTTTGGGAGTGACCCGGCGGTCGGCCGTGACGATCCCGTTGCAGCAGAAGTCATTATCGTTGGGCATGTCGCCGAAGGAGCCGCCGAAGTACAGTTTCCCGTCTCCCGCTCCGGGCATCACGATGGCCTGGTCCACCCAGTCCCAGATGCAGGCGCCAATCATCCTTTCGGATTTGTTCTCGATGTAATCCCAGTATTCGGCCAGGTTGCCGATGGCATTTCCCATGGCATGGGCGTACTCACAGAGGAAATAGGGCTTTTGGGCTCCGTTCCTGTCCATGGCTTCCATCCCTTCCAGGGAAGGATACATCTGGGAGTCGATATCGGCCACCTCGTTCTGACCTTCATAATGGACGGGACGGCTGTCCAGGGCCTTGATGGCATCCCGCTCGGCCACGATGTTGCAGCCACGGCCGCTTTCGTTCCCCAAAGACCAGAAAAGTACCGAAGGATGCAGGCGGTCGCGACGGACCATCCGCACAGCCCGGTCCACATAAGCCTCCTGCCAGTAAGGAAGATTGGAGAGGGAATGGTTGCCATGGCACTCCTGATCGGCTTCGTCTACGATGTACAGGCCATAATAGTCGTACAGGGCGTACATCTTGGGATCGTTGGGATAGTGGCTGGTACGCACGGTGTTCAGGTTGTGCCGCTTCATCAGCAGGATGTCCTCCATCATGGATTCCACCGGCACGGCCTTGCCATACACGGGATGGATGTCGTGCCGGTCCGTCCCTTTCAGATAGGTCAGTTCATTGTTGACATAGAGCTTGTTTCCCTTGAACTCCACCTTGCGGAAGCCATGCTTGAAACTGGTGCACTCGAGCACGGCGCCGGACGCATCCAGCAATTCGAAGCAGACCGTGTACAGATAAGGTTTCTCAGCACTCCAGAGATGGACGCCGGAGACTTCGATGGCACTGGAAGCTTCGGTTCCACTCCCCTGCGCACGGCCCACCAGGGCCCCGTCTTCATCGTACAGGGACACTTTCACGAGGCCTCCCTTCCCGCTCACATAGGCGCGGGTACCCAGCGTTGCGCTGCGGAGATCTTCGGAAAACGCGGTGGAGAAACGGAAGTCTTTCAGGTGCGTTTTGGGACGGGCCATCAGGTACACGTCCCGGTGAATTCCGGCCAGGCGGAACATGTCCTGGTCTTCCAGGTAGGAGCCGTCACTCCATTTGTACACTTCCACAGCAACGGTATTGGCGCCGGTGCGGACATACGGAGTGATATTGAACTCCGCGTCGTTGTTGGAGCCCTGGCTGTAGCCCGCCTTCTTACCGTTCACCCAGACATAGAAGGCAGAATAGACACCGTCAAAATGCAAGAACACCTCCTGCCCTTTCCACGATGCGGGCAGGTCGAAATCCCGCCGGTATGAGCCCACGGGGTTGGGTTCCTTCTCCATGGTATAACCCTTAGAGGCCTGGATGAAAGGCGGATTGTTGGCAAACGGATAAGTGACATTGCTGTAGAGCGGCGTGCCGTACCCCTTCATCTCCCAGTTGGACGGGACTTCGATCTCATCCCAGCCGCTCACATTGAAGGAGGGTTTGTAGAAAGCCTGGGGCCGTTTGTCAGGATCGGCCGTCCAATGGAATTTCCACTTGCCGTTGAGCAGCAGGTAACGGGAACTGGACGTCCGCTCCCAAGGATGGGCGTAGGCGGCATCGGCCCGCATTTCCTTCAGGGTGGCATAAGGGATCAGCGTAGGGTGCCCGGGCTCCTTGTTCAGGCCGATGACTTTGGGATTCTCCCAATCGTTGACAGAAGAAGTCTTGAGATTGATGAATTTCACCTGGGTGGCCGATTCCCGGATAATCCACCGCTGGAGCGGGCTCGACGCATCGGCCTTCACCTGCCACACCTTTTTGCCATAAGCCGCCGCTGACCGGAGGCCAAGGGCGAGCGTCCCTTCCTCGCGGGTAAGGAAGCAGCTGCCATCTTTCTGGCGGACAATTGTCCACTGCTGATTGGGATTGCCGGATTCCTCGCTCCACTGAAGAACGGGGTGTTCTCCGGAGCCGTCGCAGTCCAGCCCCAGGAAAGAATGGCCGTTGATAAGTTGGTACACCTCATTCCCAAGCGGACGCAGCTGCCATACCTGACCGGCATTCCCCTGTTCTTTCTTGGAAAGCAGCACGGGCGTATCCGTCTGGACGGAACCGGCCACATCCAGCACCCATCCGTCCGGGGTGGCAATCTCATAACACTTCTTGCCGTCGAACACCTGGGCCGATACGCTCCACGCGGACAGGAACAACGCAATGACAAGTGCGAATCTTCTCATGACCACTGATTCTGCTACAAACTCACGGTATAGGTTCCGGCCTTGTACTCCTTGCCTTCTGTCGCTTCGCCGGGCAGGGTGACAAAGGCCGAGGAGCCCTTGGGAATGGTGAAAGTCCAGGTCCAGGTATCACCCTCATACTTCCAGGCGCTCTTGATAACGCCGGCAGGGCTCTTGAATTCGGCTTCCAGATGGCCCAGGCGCTTGTCAGGAACCGGATTCAGGAAGATGTGCCTGAAGCCGGGCCGGGCCGGGTCGGCCATGATGCCGGCCGCACGCTCCCACAGCCACTGGCAGACGCTGCCGTAAGCATAGTGGTTGAAGGAATTCATACCGTTGGGGCCCATGCCCTTGTCCGCCATGTAACTGTTCCAGCGCTCCCAGATGGTGGTGGCGCCGTTATCGACAGAATACAGCCAACTGGGGTTCTTGCGCTGGAAGAGCAACTCGTAGGCAATGTCGGACATGCCATATTCCGTGAGCGTTTCCATCAGGATGGAAGTGCCCAGGAAACCGGTCTGCAGGCAGTTGCCATGGTCGGCGAAGTTCTTGCGGAGGCGCTCCACGGCCACTTTTTCCGCCTTTTCGGTGAACAGGCCCAACTTGAGGGCGAAAAGGGTGGGGGTTTGCATGGTATTCAGGACATCCAGGCAGAAAGTTCCGTTCGGTGTCAGGAACGTTTCGGCGATATAAGCACGGGCCGCCGCATACATCTCTTCGTATTTCCCGCAATCCTTTTCCCGGCCGGTCGCTTCGGCCATGTCGCGCATCATGCCCGCGTCAATGGCCCAGTAGCAGGCGCCCAGATAATTCCAGTAGATGCCGGCCTGGGCACGGGTTTCCGCATTCACGAAGGCACGGCCGCTGCAACTCTCCAGGGCCTCATAACTGAGCCAGTCGGCCCAGTTGTAATTCCCATTTTCTTCTCTCAGGGCCTCTGCGTCATACTTGGTCTCGTTCACATGGGTCATGAACTTCTCCATGGAAGCCCAGTTTTCATCTACGATGGCCTTGTCCCCGAACTGTTTCCAGATGGTCCAGGGAACGATGACGCCGGCATCGGCCCAACCCAGGCGCATGGTCTCGTTGCCGTATTGGGCAAAAGGAGATACGCCGGGATAGCCGCCGGTCTCGCTCTGGCTGTCGCGGATGTCGCGGGTCCACTTGTGGAAGAATCGGCTGGTGTTGGCGAAGAAGGAACCGGTTTCGGTGAACACCTGCGTGTCGGCCATCCAGCCCAGGCGCTCATTGCGCTGCGGACAATCCGTAGGGACGGAGAGATAGTTGGAACGCATGCCCCATACGGTATTGGAAATGAGTTTGTTCACGAGTTCGTTGCCGGTGGTGAGGGTGCCGGTCTCCATTTCCCGGGAGATGGATGTGACGGGAACGGAAGCAATGGACTGGAACTGTACGGGGGCGTCGGTGGTGACGGCGATGTAACGGTAGCCCCAGAAGGAAGCGCGGGGCTGGAAGGCCACGAAATCATCGGCCGGGCCGAAGGTATAGGTGAGCCAGATTTCGCCCGGATCCACGCGGAGGTTGCGACGGTGAGTACTGCCCTCGGGACCATCCATGCCACGGCGCTCGGCACCGTTTCCGTCATTGAGGATTTCGGAAGGATTGCAGATGATTTTGGTCCCTTCGGCGGCCTTGAACACGAAGGAAGGCACGGCGGCGGCATTCTGGCCGAAGTCCACCACAAGGGTTTCGCCGGGATTCAGTTCCACCACTTCCCCGTCGGTGTAGCGGCGCTTGATGTCCACCACGCCATACTCCACTTCTTCCTCCTTCTCCGACTCCACGGCACCGGTGGCACCCTGCCACACATAAATCTGGGTGGGATGCAGCCTGAGGTCTTCACGCTGATAGATTTCGGCCCCGCAGGTAGGAAGAATCTCGCCTTTGAATTCGGTATTCACCTCGGGGACGGAAAGTTTTTCGGGCGTCTCGAAGCCCAGCGGGATACGGGCGTCGTATTCCTCCCCGTCAAAGATGCCGGCGTGCGTGACGGGACCGGCAATACCGGCCGTCCAATGGGCGGTATCCGTGCCCAGACACTCCTTGGTGCCGTCGGAATAAGTCAGTTCCAGGACGCCGCGGAAAGCGCATTTGAGGCCCAGCATGGTATCCCTGTCTCCGGGGGTGATAATCTTGTCGGCCCACCAGCCGGGGGTTACCTGGACACTGAACTGATTCTGCGCACCGGCCTTGCAGTCCAGGGCCGGAGTGATGTCATAGGTAAAGGAGCGCTTGGTCTTGGCATAATGGGTGAAACCGGGCTTCAGCACTTCCTTCCCGATCAGGCGGCCATTTACGTACAGGTCATACACTCCCAGGCCGGCGGTCATCCAGACCGCTTTTTTCACTTTCTTTCCATTCTGGACGGTGGAAAGGAACCAACTGGAACCGGGGGCGCTGGTATAAACCTCCTGACCGGGGCCCTTTGCCACCGGGGCATCCACGGCGGAAATCCACTGCGAAACGTCCCAGGCCGCATCTTCGAGGGCGGGGACCAGCGGAAGGTCTTCCGGATTCACTTTCCGGGGTGTGCAGCCAACCATGGCAACGGCCATGACGGCGAGGGCAAAAGCAAGAGAGAACTTTTTCATATCGATATCGTTTTGTTTGTATGCTAAAACAGGAGCCTGACGGGGCCAAGGAGGCCGGAAGGCTGCAACGGGTCATCAGCCTCGAAAGTATGGTGGTTGGTCCAGGTGCCGCGCTCTTCAGGACGGAGTTTTTCGTCGGCGATGAGCCGGTTCTGCCAATTGTTGTACACAGTGATTTCCACAACATTCTCTCCCTTCTGCAGCCAGTCCGATACGGGCAGCCGATAAGGATAGGTCCAGACGCCGCCCGCATCCTTTCCATTCACCTTAACACCGGCGATCACCATCGCTTCCCCCAGGTCCAGGGAAGCATCGGCAGGAACCTTGTCAAGGATGAATGTGCCGGTATAAGTGGCGTTTCCGGAGTAGTATTTCACGGCCGGGTCTTCGCTGAGGCTCCAGTCGGAGAGGCTTTCGAAGGTACGGGAAAAGCCCGGATTTCCGGCCGATGGAGCGAACGCCACGGTCCAGGGGCCATCCACCGGCATCGCAGTGACCGGTGCCCGTCCAGGGGCTTTGGCCGCTTTCCGGAATACCACAAATACACTCTGGAGGCGGTCCAGGGACAGGGTTTTCCCGTCCCAGCCCGTTACTTCCCCGGTAAGGGGATCCCAAAGCTCGGCCTTCCAGGAGGGACAGACCCGGAAGGAAGGATGCACGGAAACAGCTTCGTCTTCCTGGTTGGAGACAAAATAAATCTCACCTTCGGTCTCCAGGGTACGGTGGATAAAGAGAAGATTTCCCTCTTTTTCCGGATAAGAAAAATCGGGACGCGTTCCCAGGTCGTCCAGGACCCTGGCCAGCGGCGTGTCTGCAGGATAAACCATCCCCTTCCCGCTTCCGTTCCAGATCTGTGCCGCCAGTTTCCGGACCATTTCGTCCGACTCAAAAATGCCGTGTTGCAAGCTGGGAGAACGCTGGGGAGCGTTCCCGACAATGCAGAGACCTTCCGTCACAAATCCGGCAATTACCTCCAGCACCTCGGGACGCATGGTCTCCTGCCGGGGAAGCACCAGTACCCGATACTCCATGCCGCTGTCCAGAACCAGACGGCCATCCTTCACATGGGCGTGATGCCGGAGCACGTCGGCGTTGATATAGTCAAAACTGTACCCCTTGGGGAGGGCCGGGTCCGTCACACCCGTCATCTTGGGGGCATCTTCGCCGATAAAATAGGCCACATCGGCCACATATCGGCCCTGCTGCAGCATGAAGTTGCAGCGCTTGAGGTACTGCACGAACGTGCCCATGCCCTCGAACCAGGAATTGTTGCGGTTGAACTCGTTGCCGAACCAGGCGTCACGACCGGGCTTCCGGTCATCTGGCTGCTGGATGTACAGATGAAGGAGGGTGGCGTTGATGCCTTCGCAGAAGAAGCGGTCGGTACGCTGCTTCATCAACCGCGGGTAACGGTGGAACTGGGGAGACCCCGCCGTGCAGGACTCGGCCCATATCTTGTTCTTTCCGTAAATGTGGCCGCAGGACGAGGCTGCGCGGTTCTCAATGTCCCCGAGACTTCCCTCGCTCCAGAATTCACCGCCAATCTGGTCGCTCTGGCTGCCGTAAAGGAGGAACTCGCCGGGAAATCCCCAGTGACCGTAGCATTCCAGCCAGGTCTGAAGGCCGTCGGCATTCGCCTTTTCCCTGAGGCCACCCACATAATCGTAAGCCACCCTGTCGGCAACCAGCCGGCGAATGTCCCAGAGGAAACGCTCGCTCTCTTCCATGGTGCTCACCACGAGGCCCTGCAGGACAGGAAGATAAGGACGGGGATCGTAGCCATAGGTTTTTTCAAACACCCCGGCCATGTCATCCGTCCAGTTCTGACCGCCGGTTTCGTAACTGTCCTCCACCACCACTTTCCAGGCCGTGCGGTCCTGGGGCGGAATGCGGCGGAGAAGGTCCCCCACAAAGGCGTCGTAATGCTCCGCGATATAGCGGCGGCTCATCTTGTCCACCTCCAGGCCGGTTCCTTCGGAGACAGCGGGGGAATTGGGAACACCGGTGCTTTGCATATAGCTGGTAAGAATGGTCCATTCCCCGTCCGGGACTTTCCAACGGAGTTTTCCGTCCACCAGGCAATCCGTGATATTCTGTTGAAAGATTGGATCGACGCAATTCCGGTAGTTCACATATCGCGGATGTTCCCACATATAACAGTCCCACATGGGAAGCGGCTCCTGGAACATCTTCGCGAGGCTCTTTTCCGCATAATGGGGCATAAGGCCCGTCTCGGAAAGCGTAACGGTGAACGTGCCGTCGGAGGGGGCTTTCAAACGGAGTTCATAGGTGCCGGATTGCCCGTCAGGGAAACTCTCCACCCAGGGGGCCAGCGGCTTGAACCCCACATTCGGGTTCAGATTATGCCGGTCATAGGTAAAAGCGGCCAGTTCCTTTCCGTTGCACAAGAGGGTGGCCTCCGTCCACTGTTCCCCGTCACTTTCCAGTTTGAGGCTGTGGACCGGGAAATCGGCCTGCATCCGGAGGACCGCCGGCACGCCCTTCCGCGTTTTCAAGGTCCAGCTGCGGGAAGCACCCAACATCTTGCGGAATGCCTGGATATCCACAATCCGGTCCAAAGGAACGTCCGGAAGGGCCAGCAGCTGCTCGCGGCCGTTCCCCGTCACCTGCTGGAAATGTCCCTCAAGGTATTTCATGCTCTGCTCCGGAGTAATCCAGGGGCCGCCGGACTGGCTCCAGCCCGGGCAGTTGAAAAGGCCCACCTCAATGCCCAGTTCACCGGCCGTCCTGAGAGCGGTATGGGTGATGTCCAGCCACTCGTCGGAGAAAAGGGGCACGGGACCGTCCCCTTCGTCCACTCCCTGGTTGCCGATGAATGCGCGGTTGATGCCGACGCGCTTCATGGCCTGGAGATCCTTCACCACTCCGTCCTTGGAAATATGGTTATCCAGCCAATACCAATAAACGGCAGTCTGGACGGAATCCGGAATGTTCCGGAATCCGTCCTCCAACTGCGAAATGCGCACTTCTCCTCCCCGGCCGCACGACAGCGGCAGGAAGAGAAGGAGCATCCGGAGAAAGCGCTTCATTCTCATCTGTTACTTCACTTTTACATACAGGACGCCGTGGGAAGGAATCATGTACACGGCATCGGTAGGGATGTCTTTCTGGCGCCAGAGATCCCGGGCAGTATCGGCCTGGATGCCGATTTTCTCCAGGGCGCCCTTGAGAAGGGTGGGCATTGCGGCCTCATTGAGATTGAAGATACCCACGGCCTTGCCGCCGTCATAGAGGTCCCGGCTCCAGATCTGCACATTGTCCTCCACCACGTCCTGGTGGGCCTGGTGGCCCAGGATATCCTGGTTCACGGCATTCACCTCGTTGTTGCACAGGAGGTTGAAGGTGAAATCGTCAATCTGGTCCAGCGGGCAGCCGATGAGCATGTTGGCGGCGAGCAGCGACCACAGGGAAATGTGGGTGTACTGCTCGTCCGGGGTAAGGCGGCTGTCCCAGAGGTTGTTGCTCCAGCCGACCTTCCCGACCACCAGCATGTCGGGGTCATTCCAATGGCCGGGACCGGCATAGGGGTGGAGGCCGGCCTGCTGCTCGAAGCCGATGCTGTACAGAGAGGCCCAGGTGTCATTGATGTCTCCCGTCGTACGCCAGGAGTTGGCATCGATATAGGCCCCCCACTCCCACACTTTGGCCATCCCGTACTGGCAGAGGGAATAGAAGATGTCACGGGGCTGTTCGCGGAGGTACTGCTGCATCTTCACATAAGGACGCAGATAAGCGGCGGTCGAGTGATCATTACTGGCGCTGAACACCTTGTTGTAGCCGCACCAGTCGTATTTGAGATAGTCGATGCCCCAGTCGTTCCAGGTTTTGGCATCCTGCTCCTCATGGCCGATAGAACCCAGATAGCCACCGCAGGTGTGGCTTCCGGGGCTGGAATAGATGCCCAGGCGGAGTCCGTTTCCGTGGAGCCAGTCGGCCAGGGACTTCATGTCGGGGAATTTCTCGTTGGTGAGGATGGTGCCGTCAGCGGCACGCTCTTCGGCCTCCCAGGCATC
>ONTQ01000182.1 GCA_900320795.1 uncultured Bacteroidales bacterium | reverse complement strand
GGAGAACATGGAACCGCAAATTACCTCGATGCAGCCCGATTTTTTTGTGTTTTCCAAAAACATTTCCTTAACTTTGTTAGGTTGACTTATGCAAAGATAACACTTTATGGAAAAAAGTCAAACAGCGGCCTGCGGAAAACTTTATATCGTGCCCACTCCCGTCGGGAACCTGGAAGACATGACCCTTCGTGCCATCCGGGTGCTCAAGGAGGCGGACCTTATCCTGGCCGAGGATACCCGCACGTCGTCTGTCCTCCTGAAGCATTACGACATTCACCGCCCGCTCCAGAGCCATCACAAGTTCAACGAGCACCAGACGGTCCAGCTGGTCAAGGAACGCATTCTCGGCGGCCTCAACGTGGCGCTCATCTCGGATGCCGGCACCCCCGGCATCTCAGACCCGGGCTTCCTGCTGGCCCGCACCTGCGCCGAAGAAGGCATTGAGGTTCAAACCCTTCCCGGCGCCACGGCCTGCATCCCGGCCATCGTGTCCAGCGGTCTTCCCTGCGACCGGTTCGCCTTCGAGGGCTTCCTGCCGCAAAAAAAAGGACGCCAGACCCTGCTCCAGGCCCTCTCCACGGAACCGCGCACGATGGTCTTCTACGAGTCTCCCTACAGGCTGGTCAAAACTCTGGAACAGCTGGCGCAGTACTTCGGAGCAGACCGTCCATGCTCCGTCGCCCGGGAGATTTCCAAAATGCACGAACAGCATCACAGGGGCACCCTGGAAGAGGTGGCCGCCTGGTTCCGGGAACATGAACCCAAAGGGGAAATCGTCCTTGTCGTGGCCGGGGCTCCGGCCGTAAAACCTGAAAAGAAGCGGTATGGAAGAGGGGAAGAAGAAATCGAAGAATCTTAACGCCAGTTTTGTAACGGGCGCCATCGCCCTGGTCTTTCTGATTATCGGCTATCAAGCCGCCTTGTTCATCCACAAGGCGGCAGTGCTCAGAATTGCCGCCAACCGGGACAGGCCGGATACCGTTTACGTGTATGTGAAAGAGGCCGGCGGGGATACCCTTTCCGGAACAGTTGTCCGTACAGGGTTGCAGAGCAACACGGCGGAAAGAGTATCCCCACCGGCCGTACGCCACAATGCTCCTCACTCCGCCGAGGTACTGGAAGTCCGGGAAAAGCTGGCGCCACCACGGGAGAGTTTCCAATTCAATCCCAACACGGTCTCCATCGATGACCTCCGGCGCCTGGGTTTCAGCCAGAAGCAGGCGCAATCCATCGAAAACTATAGGCAGAAAGGGGGTCGGTTTCACCGTAAAGAAGACTTCGCAAAGAGTTTTGTGGTGGCCGACAGCGTCTATGCCCGCCTGGAGCCGTTCATCCACATTCCACGCCTGGATCTGAACCGGGCCGACAGTACCGCCCTTCTGGACCTCCCCGGGATCGGCCCGTACTTTGCCGGGAGAATCGTCTCTTACCGGAAGAGCCTCGGCGGGTATTCCTGTCCGGAACAACTGCTGGAAATCTACCGCTTCGACCAGGAGAAATTCGACGGCCTGAAGGACCTCGTCTTCTGCTCGGAGCCGGAGCCTTTCGGCCTTTGGACCCTCCCGGAGGCCGACCTGGCCCGCCATCCGCATATCTCCAAGGCCGAAGCACACAGCATCGTCTTGTACCGTGAACACCAGCCCCGCGAGGCCTGGACGCTGGAGGGACTGAAAAAAGCCGGCATCCTCTCTGAAGAGCACGCCGGCCGTCTTTCCCTGTGTAAACTGGATTAATCCTGCACCTTGACCATGGCTTCCCGGATCTTGGCCTCGATTTCATCGGACAGCTCGGGATTGTCCATGAGGAGCTTTTTCACAGCCTCGCGGCCCTGGGCCAGTTTGCTTTCATTGTAACTGAACCAGGAACCGGACTTCTGGATCACGCCCAGTTCCACCCCAAGATCTACGATCTCACCGCTGCGGGAGATGCCTTCTCCGAAAACGATGTCGAATTCCGCCTTGCGGAAAGGCGGAGCCATCTTGTTCTTGACCACCTTCACCTTCACGTGGTTACCCAGGGCGTCGTCCCCGTCCTTGATCTGCGTGGTGCGGCGAATGTCCAGGCGCACGGACGCATAGAACTTGAGGGCGTTGCCGCCGGTAGTGGTTTCAGGATTGCCGAACATGATGCCAATCTTCTCACGGAGCTGGTTGATGAAGATGCAGCACGTGCCCGTCTTGGAGATGTTGGCGGTGAGCTTTCTCAGGGCCTGGGACATCAGACGGGCCTGGAGACCCACCTTGTTGTCCCCCATCTCGCCCTCGATTTCCGCACGAGGCGTGAGGGCGGCTACAGAGTCGATGACGACGATGTCCACGGCACCGCTGCGAATCAGGTTGTCCGCGATTTCCAAGGCCTGTTCACCATTGTCCGGCTGCGAGATGAGGAGGGTGTCCAGATCTACGCCGAGGGCCTTGGCATAGGTGCGGTCGAAGGCATGCTCGGCATCGATGATGGCGGCAATGCCTCCCGTCTTCTGGGCCTGGGCGATGGCGTGGATGGCCAGGGTTGTCTTACCGGATGATTCCGGTCCGTAAATCTCGATGATGCGGCCTTTGGGATAACCGCCGATACCCAGGGCATGGTCCAGCGAAATGGAACCGCTGGGAATCACCTGGGATGCGTCCCATTCCGGCTGGTCTCCCAGCTTCATGATGGTGCCTTTACCGTAATCTTTTTCAATCTTGTCGATTGTTGCCTGGAGCGCCTTCAGTTTGGCGGCGTTCACTTGGGCTCCTTCTGCTTCTTTTGCCATACTTTCTTACTGTTAGATGTTATAATCGCGGGCATCCTGAACCGCATCTACAAAGATAAATAAAGAAA
>ONTQ01000176.1 GCA_900320795.1 uncultured Bacteroidales bacterium | reverse complement strand
GGGTTACAACGACGCCGGGATCTATACCTTCAAGGGAGTCCCTTATGCCAAGGCCGACCGCTTCATGCCGCCCACGGACCCCGACCCTTGGGAGGGTGTCAGGAAAACCCAGGTGTACGGACCGCAGGCCCGTCAAGGACAGAACATGAACTGGGGCGGCCAGCCCAGCGACTATGACTTCGGCTTCCAATTCAAGAACGAAAAGAGTTCCGAGGATTGCCAGATGCTCAATATCTGGACGCCGGGCCTGGACGGCAGGAAGCGCCCGGTATTCGTCTGGTTCCATGGCGGGGGTTATTCTTCCGGATCCGCCATCTTCCTGCCGGCCCAGGAAGGGACGGCGCTGGCCAGGAAGGGAGACATCGTGGTGGTCACGGTCAATCACCGCCTCAACATCCTGGGCTATCTGGACTTGACCGCCTTGGGCGGAAAGTATGCCGAATCCGTCAACCTCGGTCAGCAAGATCTGGTGAAGGCCTTGGAGTGGGTACGGGACAATATCGAGGCCTTTGGAGGAGACCCAGGGTGCGTCACGATCGGCGGGCAGAGCGGCGGTGGCGGCAAGACTTCCACCCTGATGGCGATGCCCGCCGCGAAAGGACTCTTCCATCGGGCCATCGTACAGAGCGGCTCCACGCTGCGCCAGCAGGAGCCCGCGCAAAGCCGGGCCCTGGGGCTGGCGGTCGTGGAAGAACTGGGGCTGAAGCCGGGGCCGGACGTGGACCTGGACCCGTTCTCCTACGAAGAACTCGTGGCGGCCGGGAACCGTGCGTCACGCCGGTTCGGCCGGGGCGGCTTCTCCCCCGTCGTGGACGGGAAGTATCTGGTGCAGCATCCGTTCGATCCTGTTGCCGCGGAATGCAGTGCAGCGGTGCCCATGCTGATCGGGTCCAACCTCAACGAGTTCTGCTATACCAACGACATTCCCCTGACCATGGACCAGGTCCGGGCGTCCCTGCTCCCGAGACTGGGCGAGGAGAAGTACCAGGCATTCCTCCAGGTTTTTGAGACCGTGTATCCGGGGCAGGCCCCCAAAGAGCTGGTCAACACGGACTTCCGGACCCGTGCCAACGTCATCCGCCAGGCAACGGCCAAACATGCCCTGGGTGGCGCAGATGCCTATGTCTACCTCTTCGCCTGGAAATCCGCCGTCAATGACGGAGCGCTTGCCGCCTGTCACGGGATGGAGCTTCCATTCATGTTCAACAATGTGGCCAACCAGCGGGAGATGACCGGTGGAACAGCCGAGGCCTACCGGATGGCCGACAAAGTCAGCAGCGCCTGGATCGCTTTCATCAAGACCGGCAACCCGAACTGCAAGGAACTGCCCGCGTGGGAGCCGTTCAATCCCGATGAGAATCCCACGATGGTGCTGGACAACACCCCGGAACTCAAGAAGAACCACGACGCCGTGATGTTGAAATATTGGTAACCGAAAGGGAAAACCTGTCAGCAGGAAGCCAGATACGCGCCGAATGCGGGCCGGTAAAGTTCTCCCACAGGGAGGGTCTTGCCATTGTCCAGCCGGACGGAAGTGCGGGAGGCCTCCGCGATATGCCCCAGGGCAATGATATAGGAGCGGTGGATGCGCATGAAGCGGTCGGCCGGCAACTGTTCGATGAGGTTTTTCAGGCTGTAGAGGACGACGACCGGCGCCTCCGCATCGACCAGGAAGATCTTGACATATTCGCTCATGCTCTCCACATAGAGGATCTTGCGGACATCGATGCTGATGGTCCGATAGTCCGCCTTGAAGTGAAGGATCGGGTCCGCCTGCCGGGCTTCAAGCGCCGCCTGCATCTCCAGATGCCTCCGAAGTTTTTCGCAGGATGCTTCAAATTCCTTGAAACTGAATGGCTTCAACAGGTAGTCCACGGCATTGACCCGGAACCCTTCCACGGCATATTCCGAATAGGCCGTCGTGAAGACAACGGCGGGCGGATGAGGCAGTGACTTGATGAAATCCATCCCGCTGAGGTCCGGCATATTGATGTCCAAAAAGAGCGCATCGGCCTTCGCGACATAGGGCTCCGCCTGCGCGGCGCTGCTGCAGGCGGCCACTAGCTCCAGGTACGGGACCTTGGCTATGTACATTTCCAGCTGGCGCAGGGCCAGCGGTTCGTCGTCTATGGCGATGATTCGGATCATGATTCCAGGAGTGTTTGGTCCGGGACGGCCAGCAAGACATCATAGCGCCCGTCCTCCTCATCGATGGAAGAGAGTTCCAGACACAGCAGAGGCAGCAGGGAGCGTCGTTGCTCCCGGGAGACAGGGGCGACCGCCCACCATGTACAGAGCCACTCCAGGTACATGTCCGGGTAGGTGATATAGTAATCCGTTCAGGTCTTCATAATCACCGACAATGGTGACGCCGACAAGCTGAGGAGTATTTCTTACTTTGATCATGGATTATCCTTTCTGGAGGGTGGCCTTTCACAGGTTAAAATCTATTTCAAGGATAACAGATGGAGGGGGCTCGGACAACGACAAACATTTTTCCGGAGGGATACACATGGAAAATACAAGAATAATATAGTAGAATCAATTGTGTGATACATATAATAATACCGAAGATACCAAGATTGATGGAATTCTGGAATATGTAAGGTAGAATCGGTTGTGTCAGGAAAAGGTTACTGACCAGTTTTGTTTTAACGGCTACATGTCGGGAGGACGCAATGGAAAAGCTTGTTATAGATCGGCTTGGACCGATTGCGCATTGTGAAATTGAAATAAAGGATTTTCTTATATTGACAGGAGCACAGGCGACAGGAAAGAGCACAATTGCAAAGAGCATTTTTTTCTTTGGCAATTTGAAAAACCTGCTGGTTGGAATTGTCCGTAAGAGTATGGGGACTGTTAATTACGAAGCACTTCCCATGACATTAAGAAATCGATTCATCAAGGAAATAAGAAACAATTTTCTCCAGATATTTGGAACAACATGGGCTA
>ONTQ01000052.1 GCA_900320795.1 uncultured Bacteroidales bacterium | reverse complement strand
TTCTGGTGTTTATCTTCGTCCTGGGGACGCTCCCCTGGTGCCTGCTGGTATCGGCCACATCGGTTGCGTTGTACACGCTGCTGCGGGTACTGGAAAGAAAGGGCTGGACCGCCTGGTCCAAACCCCTTACTCCGGCCGGCACGGCCACCTTGACGGTGTATATGATGCCCTATGTCTTCTACAGTTTCTGGGTATTCCTGAATCCCACCATTCCCCTTTGGCTATCCGGCTGGGCAGGCATCGTGAAATGCGCCTTTTTCAGCGCCCTGTGCATTTTCTGCACCTGGGCCATAGGAAAAGCAGGCATCAAACTGAAAATCTAACGCAGCGAATCCCAGTAATCGAATGCGCGGATATGGCAGAGGTCGAAGAGGAAGAACCCGTCGGCCTCTTTCAGGATGGTCTCCTTGATTTCGGGAAGGAGGTCTCCCCTGCCACCCTTTTCAAAACCCTTTTCGTTGCCGATATCCGGCCCGCAATAGAAAGGAACGTCCCCGCAGAGGCGTTTGCGGCCCAGTTTGGCGAACCCTTCCATGGTCTTCTCGGTGTCGCCGTGCACGTTGGCGGCCGGGCAATAAGCGCCCAGCAGCATAAAATCGACCAGATTGGCTAAACCGGTCGCCTGGTATTCGGGCGTGGCCCAGGAGAAGGTGGGCTCTTCCTGTGCCAGCCTGTAGGAAGGGCTGGTCCAGTTGACGCCGCTGCGATAGTATTCACTGAACCAGGCGCCGACATAGATGCCGAATTGCAGTTCGGGGGCCACGGAATGAACCCTGTCGGCCGCCCTGGCCACAAAATCATGAATGACCCGGCAGCGGAACGTAAGCCACTGATTCTCGAGGGTATCAGGGGTTTTGTCCAGAAAGATATGTCCGGGCTCCGTAAAAACGGGCCAACGCTCCGGCTCATGGCCGATATAGGAAGCAAATTGTTCCTTGGCCACATCGGTGTAACCGGCATCCATGGCATAATCGTCATAGCGGCAGCGGTCCATGACAATCCCGTCCAAGCCTTTGTAAGCCGCCAGTTCGGCAAGCATGGAAAGGAGAAAGTCCTGCACCTCCGGATGGGCAGGATCCAGAAAACAGCCACCCCGCACGGAGAAATTGTCGGCCTGATTCACCAGCGTTCCGTCCGGCAGAAGATCCACGGCGCACCAGGATTTGCGCTCCGGCCGGTCGTAAACCATGCCGGTTATGAAATCCGAGCCCATCCGCCAGCCGCCCACCATCATGTTCACGCCGGCATGGACCCGAAGCCCGGCTTTGTGACCGGACTCGATGAAGGCGGCCAGATAGTCGAAGGTGGCCGTGCGCTCCTTCAGGCCGATTTCCCCGTTAAACCAAGCCGGCACGTGCTTGAGTTCGGGGGCGACCGTGCTTCGGAACAGGACATCGCCGCAGGTGGGCCGCACATCCACCACGATGTCCGTAAACCCCATCCGGGCAATCCGCTGGCAATCCCGGGCGATGGAGTCGGCATCGTTGGCATAACTGTTGAAATTGGCCGATGCGTCAATCCACAGGAAGGACGGCTGCTTTGCCTGATTCCCGGAAGTGCAGCAGACAAGTACGGCGGCAGCAAGCAAAAGGAAGAAATGTTTCATTATTTTGCGTCTTTTATCTTTTCAAAAACGATTGTTTCGTCATATTCCTTCAGAGCAAATTTGCCGTCATCCCACCTTAAATGGCGAGTTCTCCCGTCTTTGGCGTTGGTCAAAGTACCGGTCAGGGCGGAAAGCGAAGTCAAACGGTGTTTCATATCATTTACGATGGTTTGGGTAAAGGTACGCATTATTTTCCATGTTTCGGGCCCTTTTCTTGCCCAAGATGCTCATTGGGGCACGTTTGGGCGCTATAGAAAGAGCGCCGGACAGAAGACCGTCCGGCGCTCTAAAGACAAGAAGTATAGTAAGTTTAGAAAACAATCTTATACTTGCCGATGACGGCACGGCCGGAATTCACGACATACAGTTCCAGGCACTCATCGGTAGGATGGAGGAGGACATCGGCACTGTTGGCGCCGGTGAAAGCCTCCGTCAGGGTGATATCATCAACAGGGTTGATGGTTACCAGCGGCTTCACATCGTTCAGGTCCGTCACATCCAGGACGTAGATGGCTGCGTTGGAGGAATAGTCGAAATGGAAGCCCTGCGTATAGGCCAGGATACGTTTTCCGTTGTAATCGGCAAGGGCCAGGTTGTTCTGGTTTTCGTTGCCGCCGTTGCCGGCATTGGTGAGAAGCTTCCAATCATACGGGACAGCCCAGTTGGGAGTGTATGCATCACTCAGATAGCACAGGCTCTCCAGTCCGTCATAACCTCTGAACAGAACGCCGTCGTGGAGGCTGGTGCCCACAGAGATGGCTGCAGCCGTTTCAGGAGTCCAGAACGTATTGGGGCCAGGACCAGGGCCTTGATTCTGTGTACCGTAATAGTTGGGAACCGCCTCATAACCCTTGATATCATAGCCGAACCAGCAACTGGCGCTGCCGGCAACACCCGTAATGACGGCTTCCTTGGAGATATCACCACGGACACGGATTCCGCCGATCACGCCATAATCCTTGTTCTCCACCGTGATGGAGTTGGTCATCACATTGGGATCGGCACTGTAATAGATGGTGAATTCTGTTCCACTGAGCAGCTGATAAGTCTCCCAGTCGATATCGGCCTGCACGTTCGGAGCCACGAGCACGTTTCCGGCATCATCACTGCAGATGGAAGAAGGAGTGATTCCGGGATATGTGATGGCCTTCCAATAAGTTCCGTCGGCAGGGCTGATGGCATGCACCTTTTCACCGTCAGAAACAAGGAGGGCGCCCGTAGCGGTATAAGCCAGACGATTGTAAGCGGCAGGGATGCCCAGTTCGGTCAGGGTCTTGCTCCAAGCAAATTCATAGCCGGCTCCATCCACGGGAATACCCGCCTGCTGGAACCAACCCAGGCCGCCGAAGTTGCCGTCTTCCTGTCCGTCGATGATACCTACGGTGTACAGGTAATCTTCGCGGGGGAAATAAGATTCGTTCGGCTGAACGGTAAGGGTGACGGTAGCGGCTTCGGTATCAAAGTCGAGTTTGCACCAGCCGTTGTCCATGATGTCAACACCGGCATCGATGGTGGCATCGTACACAGACATATAGGCACGCCAGCCAATATTGGTGTTGATGTCGATCACGAAGGTTCCGCCTTCCTGAGGGAGGATGACGGGGGCGCCGTCATAGAAACTCCACTGCAGAGCGGCCCAGTCTCCCTGATATTCAAAATAAGGATAGAACGCCTTCTGGCCGATGGTCACTTTCTGAGACAATCCACCGGAAGAAACGGTGATCGTGGCGGTACGGACGATGGCATCCTCCAGGATTTCATAGGTGGTCTCATCCTGAACGTATTTCTGCGTACCGGCCACTTCCAGGACGACCTTGCTGTCAACAAGACCTTTGGTGACGGTAATCCAGTCAATCGCGTCGGGAATCACCACGGAGTAATCCACATTGGCCGAAACCGGGATTTCCACGGTGCCGCCTTCGGCAGGCACTTCGAAATCGGTGGCCTTCACAATCAGGGCATCCAACTGGCTCTGGGTGATGGTGCACTTGGCGCTCTTGGTGCCGGCGGTGATGGTCACCTCGGCCGTACGGTTGTCGTTGGTTTCGTTCTTCAGCACGGAAGCCTTGATGGTGCCGTTGCCGGCCTCACCGCTGGAAGGAGTGATGGTGACCCAGGGCTGGTTGGACTTGGCCGTCCAGGCCACGGTGGAGTTGAAGGCGATGGAAACGACGCCACCCTCGACCGAGACCGTAGGATCATTGGTCGAGATGGTCACGGCGTCCTCCACAGGCGGTACCTTGTTGCAGGACAGGGCTAAAGCCGCTATCACGATAGAAGCAAATAAAAGGACTTTTTTCATAATAAAACGGTTTAAAGGGTTAATAATTATAGTGTTTCCAAATATTGTCCGATGCCTTTCTTGAAGGCCTCCCAGTAGTCGAACATGCGGATATGACAGAGGTCAAAGATAAACAGGCCGTCGGAGGTTTCCAGCATGGTTTTCACAATGTCCGGAATCAGGGCTTCCTGACGTCCGTTCTCGAAACCGGTGCCATTGCCGATATCCGGCCCGGCTGCAAAAGGCACGGCGTCCGCCAGACGTTTCCTCCCCAATTTGGCGAAGCCTTCCATGGTCCATTCCGTAGAGCCGTGAACACCGTCCGTACCGGCATACGCTCCCAGGAAAATGAAATCCAGGAGATTGGCAAATGCGGTTTTCTGGTAATTGCCGGGAACCCATTTGTACGTGGATTCGTTGGTTTTCACGTTGTAGTCGGCACTGCTCCAGTTGACTCCGCTGGTATAATAATCGGAGAACCAGGCACCCACATACACTCCGAAACGGACTTTCGGATTGACGGCGTGCACCTGATCGGCCGCCTTGGCCACAAAATCGTGAATGACCTTGCAGCGGAACGTGAGCCAGTTCTTCTGCAAAGTGGTAAAATTGGAGGCCGTCCGGGCCCCTCTGGGCAGCACGGGCCAGGCCGAAGGATCGTCCCCCAGATATTGGGTAAAAGCCTTCTTGGCCGCATCGGTGTAGCCGGCGTCCATTCCGTTGTCGCCGTAGCGGCAACGGTCCAGCACGATTCCGTCCAATCCCTCATAGGCGGCCAGTTCGCTCAGCAGCGTCAGCAGAAATTCCTGTACCTTCTCATTGGCCGGATCCAGAAAACGGGGACCGGTTTCCGGGTCGTCCATGGCATTGGTCAGGCCGCCGGCAAGGTTGTCCACCGAGCAGTAGCCCTTGAGTTCGGGGTGGTCGTAAAGCATACCCACGTCGCCGATCGAACTGTGATAGCCTCCCACCATGGTGTTGATGGCGGCATTGACCCGCAGCCCCGCTGCATGGCCGGCCTCAATGAAGGCGGCCAGGTAATCGAAGTCCGAGGTCCTTTCGATAAACTTGTACCGCCCGTTCACCCAGGCGGCCACCTTGGTGCAAGGAGGGGCGACAGCCGAAGCGAAGAAGACATCTCCGCTGGTAGGCCGGACATCCACAATGATATCGGTAAAGCCCATGTCGGCGATCTTCCGGCAGTCGGATGCGATAGCGTTGGCATCATTGGCATAGTACTGGAAATTGGCGGCCGCATCCACCCATACATACCGGGGCTTTCCCTTGATTTCTATCTCGGGATCCACTTCCGGATCGACCGGCGCTTCCGGATCTTTCCACTCTTCCCTCCACTTGTATGAACCGTCATCCTGCGGTGCGCAGGACAAGACGGCAGCGAAGGCAAGCAAAACTGCTATGAAACTCGTTTTTCTCATTTCTCTTTCAAAATAACTACGGATGCGACGGGACGCTGTTCCCCATCCGATTCTTTAATGGTATCGCTCCCCTGCACCAGCAGGCAAGAAGAACCGCCCCCATCCAGGTTCAGGGCATCGGTACAAGCCAGAGACTGCAAAACATGCGCCTCCTCTTCAAACGTGAGTCCGGCGACCCCTTCCGTCATCCCCCGCCCTTCACAGACAAAGAGAATCAGAAGGCCGTCTGCGGTGACGCCGATGGCCGTTCTGGGATGCCGGGCCTTGGGCATCTTGTCATCGGCCCCGTTCCCGTAGAACAGTTCCGCCTCCCAGGAATTCACCAGTTTCCCGTCTTTCAGAAGCACCGGGCCGCCGCCGATGGCCGTCTGGGGCGCGAAGTCCTGCGCCTCCTCGGGGAATTGGGCACTCGGAGTGGGAAGAGGGTCCCGGGACCAGGAATTGGCCGCCGGCTGGTTGTAGAAGAAATGCCGGGCGCCGCCGGTCCAATATGTCCAGCCCACGGAGCATTTACCATCCTTTTCCTGGAAGACGCCGCGGGTGGGATAATACATCGTCTCCCAATCCTGGGATGCATAATTGATGTTTACGCCCCGCGTGCGGCCGCCGCTCACCGCGACCGACGCGTTGTAACGCTTCCCGCCTTCAGCGAAGAAATAGCCGCCGTTCATCACCACCGGAGCCGGCTTCCAGGCAAACCAGGCCGACGGAGTCCTTAACTCGTCGGTGGTTCCCAGGATGGCAGGGTCGTCGATGCTGTACACATCCCAGGTGATTTTCTGAAGGTCGGCCACGGCGATATAAGCGACAGCCTTCACGCCATCCAGTGCCTCGGGACTCCTGTACACCGCAATTCCCTCCGGAACGGCGGTGAAAGCGGCGGTAACGTTGGTCCAGCCCAGTTCCACGATGGAAGGGTGCGGTTCCGTCACGGCTTCTCCCCCTTGCACCTCCCCGTCCGTCCAGCGCCAACCGGGGATATCGGCCGAGGCCGAACCCGAACAGGATGCCGCCAGACAGACAAGGATTATGAAGGGAATCCGTTTCATCGCTTGATGCAATCCAGGCTGTAACCGCCGATCATTCCGGAGAAATGATCGTAGTAGTAAATGTAAAGCATATAGCCGTCGGCCGAAGGGGCCAGGATGGCATCGCCGCAAGCGCCGAATCCTTCGTTGCTGCCGGTCTGATACTGCTCATTGTACATGAACGGGACCGAGAAGACCAACTGGGGACTGTTGTAGATGCGGTCGCTGAGCGAGCCGCCCGTGATGTCAAAGACGTAGAGTTGCGGACCGGGCCACCACTTCGGGAAGTGGTTGGAGACAAAGAGCACCAGATAACGGGCGTTATTGAAGCACTTGGTATCCAGGTTGTTCGGATCGACATTGCCGTTGACGTAATAGCCTCCGCCCGGAGCGTCTTCACTCTCGCCGACGCCCTCACCGGGGATGATGCTGCCCAGCGAAAGGTCCTGTTTGAACCAGCGCAGGCTGTTCTCGGAATAGGCACTGCTGTACCAGCCGCCATCCATCCGGGGCGAACCGGCCACCACACAGGTGCTGTTGGCCGGACCGGAACCCCAGAAGAAGGCTCCGCCGCTCGCCGTGAACAAATCGATGACTTCGCTCGAGACCACTTCTCCGCCGACAATGTGTATCGCATGGAAACGGCCGGAAGTGGTAACGCCCGCCAGGCCGGGATAAGTGACGCTGATGACGGCTTCCTTTTCAACATCGCCGATCACCTTCATCTCCAGACCCAGCTGCAGGTCCTGGTTGTTGGTAAAACTGTACAAGAGTTCCGGAGCCTGGCTCACGGACGATGTTTTCCAGATATTGAAGACCTCGCCCGGCTCGGCCAGGTTGCAGAGGAGGAGATGGTCCTGCTCATCGGAAGCGATGGCCCCCGTGGGAACGGCATTCCCGATCTTGAGGGTGCCGCCGGCGGTAGCCATGATCTTGTTGAAGTACTTGGGGGCCGATCCGTCTCCCATGTTCACGATGAGCCAGGAATCCAGCACCGCCAGGGACACGTTGGCCTGGGTGTTGAAGGCCGGGAGTCCGAGTCCGCTGGAAGGATCCAGGTTGAAGAGTTTTTCGGCGCTGGTGGTATTTACGCCATAGTCAATCTTCTGGGGCACGTTCTTGACGACATAATAGTCGGCCTTGGTGGTGCCGTCATCGGCCGTCACCGTGAAGGTGAAACCCTCATTGTAGTTGTGTGCCTCGGCCGGATCCGGCGAAATGGTGGCATGGGCCGACAGGGTCACGGTCGCCTCGGCCACGGAAAGGTCGTTGGCCGTGATCAGGGACACCTGCCGCGTGGATTTGTCGATGATGCCGTTGAGCATGGGCCGCTTGAGCGAAAAACTGAGCAGTTCGCACTTGGACGATTTCACCCGCTCGCCGGTAATGATGATGTTCCGGGAGGTTCCGGTTGCATCCGTATAGGTGAAATGATTCTCCTCCGTGAGGTCCAGCACCGATAGGGCGGGTTCTATTTTGCAGTTCGCCTCCAGGGAAGCACGGACACGCACCCGCGTAAGGTAAGGAGTGGTAATGTCGTTGGAAGTTTCCGGGAAATACCAGGGAATGGGAATCACGTAACGGTCCACGTCGGGATCGGCGATTTCCAGCCGGCCCAGTTCCTGCCCCTCATACGGACCGAAGGCGAAATAGGCGGCCAGGGAAGTAATACCCTGCCGGTCAGCCGTCGGCTGAACATACTCCGGCTGGTGACAGGCCGATGCCAATGCAAGCATGGCCAAAGCAAAAAGGAAAGTACTCTTTTTCATAACTAGTTCCATTCAGGGTATTGATTTACCGAAGCGTTCGAGTTCAGTTCCCCGTCGGGAATCGGGAAGCGATTGAGCATCTTCTGCGGGAAGTTGCGGTCTTTGTCGTCCACCGGGACATAGGTGTACAGATACTGGCCGGCAACGGCCGTCGTCTCGATCTTCAGACCATGTACCTGATAGTTGTTCAGGCCCACCGGATAGTTTTCCACGGCATCTCCCCAGCGGCGGAGGTCCCAATACCACTGGCCTTCGAAGGCCAGTTCCACGCGGCGCTCCTGGCGGATGGCCTGCCAGAGGGCTTCCCCGCTTTTGTCGGAGTAAGGAAGGCCCACCCGGCTGCGGATTTCCCGGACAGCCTCATTGGCGCCCGCCGTGTCCCCGCTGCGGAAACAGGCTTCCGCCTTGTTCAGCAGGACTTCGCCGTAACGCAGGAGCACAAAGTGCTGCGTGCTCTGCGAACGCTGGCTCAGGTCATGCGTTTCATCCACGAACTTGCGCAGGTAATAGCCGGTAGTGGTGCGGCCCTGCGGCTGCGGCTCCTTGTTCCATTGGCACCAGCCGTCCGTTCCGCCCACAAAAGGCTCGATGGTACGGTTTTTCCAGGGGGCGCCGTTATAGAGGATGGTGGCCTGGAAACGGGGCTCCAACTGCTCGTACGGCGGCTGGGCCGTAGTGGAACTGTGCCAGGGAGACCAGTCCGGGAAACCGCCCGTCGCCAGTTCATAACTTTCCACCATTTCCTGGGTGGGGGTACCATAACCGCCGCCCTGCTGGCCCACCAGTTTGTAGTCTCCGCCCGGAGCATAATAATAGTCGAACTCGTGGGTGACATTGTCGGCATAGGAGAAACTGTACTGCAGGATAGATTCCGTGTTTCCGCTCTGGACGGGAACCGTGAAGACATCGGCATAACGGGACATGAGGGCATATCCCAGGCTCTTCAGTTGGTCGGCAGCGGCAATGACCCTGTCGTACTGCCCGGCGTAAAGCATGGAGCGGGTGATAAGGGTCAGAGCCACGCCCTTGTCCAGCCGGCCTTTGGCGTTACCTTTTTCGGGAAGGACGCCTGCGGCATAGTCCAGGTCCTGCCAGATGAAGTCCCAAGCCTCGGCCTCGGTGGAAAGGGTCTTGTTCACGGCTATCTGCGTCAGGTCCTCGTCATAGAGAATCACATCCTTGTAACGCTTGACCAGTTCGAAGTAGAGCCAGCCCCGCATCAGGCGGAGTTCCCCTTCCAGACGGGCCTGGTCGGCCTCAGGAAGGGCCGTTCCCAAAGTATGCAGGTTGGAAATGGCCTCGTTGGTACGGCGGATGGCATTGTACAGGCTTCCCCAGCAGCCCAGATATACATCCACGAAACTGTTGGTGAGCGTGGTTCCGCCATAAGCCACCTGACTGGGAATGAGGCAGAAGGCGAAGTTCACATAGGAACCGTACTTGAACTCGTCGGTGAAGGCTTCCGTCATGCCCACGGCGCTGGGCCAAGTGGCATAAATATCGTAAGCGTATGAGTATATGCTGTTTACGGCATATTCAGCACTTTCCGTAGTGGCCCACATGACCTTGTCGGAAATGCTGTCCTTGGGCGTCATATCCAAATAGGAATTGCAGGAAGCGAGGACGCCGAGAAGGGGAAGAAAGTAAAAAAGCTTTTTCATAAGGCATCCGGAATTAAAGGGTTATGCTGATACCGCCCAGAATGTTGCGCTGCTGCGGATAGTAACCGTTGTTTACGCCCGGGGATTCCGGGTCGATGCCCTCGGGAAGGCCGTCCAGGGTGAACAGGTTGTTGCCTTCCACGAAGAGGCGGAGGCTCTGCACACCGAACTTCTTGGTAAAGTTCTGCGGGAGCGTATAGCCGATCTGAGCCGTTTTCAGACGGACATACTTGCCGTCCTTCCACCAGAAACTGGAACTGAGGCCGTTGTCGCCGCCATGACCGGCCGTTCCCAGGGTCAGGCGCGGGAAAGTGCCGTTCGGATTGTCCAGGCTGTAGGCGTTCTCCACCAGGAACAGCGGGGAGTTGCCGCCCTCCTTGAAGGTCTTGGTCCAGATGGTGTCATCGTCATTCTCATTGAAGTACGTTCCGGTCATGGACACCTGGAACAGGGCGCCGCCGGTGAACTGCAGGTTCAGGTCGAACCCGTTCCAGCCCATGTTGATGTTCAGGCCGTAGGTGAGTTCCGGACGGTTGCTCTTTCCGAAGATGCCGCGGTCCTGCCAGTCGATCTGGCCGTCGCCGTTGAGGTCCTTATATTTGATGTCGCCGATATTGGGACGGGTGCCGTACCAGGCGCTGTTGTCAATCTCTTCCTCGCTCCGGTACAGGCCCTCGGCCTGCCAGCCCCAATGGGAACCGTAGGTGGTGCCCGTCACCTTCTGCCACTCGGGGACATTGGGCTCGTCCAGGTACTTGAGCCAGCGGGTCTTGGAATAGGTGAGCGTGGCGCCGATCTCATAGAAGAAAGGCTTTCCGCCCAAGTTAAAACGGTTCTTATGGGTGATGAGCACATCGATACCCTTGCTGTCGATGGAATTGCCGTTCACATAGGTGGGATAATACCCGCCCATGGAAGAGGGATGGCCGCCGCCGTTCCAGGTAAGGATGTCATAGGTGTAATTGTAGAAGGCGTCGATTTCGCCGCCCAGAAGGCCGCCCCACAGGGAGAAATCCGTGCCGATGTTGTACGACAGGGTCTTTTCCCAGGTCAGGTCCTTGTTGGGAATGCCGGAGGTGTAGTAGGCCGGTACGGCTGCGCCGCCGGGATACACCACCTTTCCGCCGAGGGCATACTTGCTCAGGAACATGAAGGCGCTCACGCCGTCGTTGCCCAGCAAGCCAACGGAAGCCCTGAGTTTCAGGTTGTCCAGCCAGTCGGCGCCCTGCATGAAGGACTCTTTCGAGAGATTCCAGCCCAGGGAGGCCGACGGGAAGAAGCCCCAGCGGGTCTTGGTCATCCCCGCGAATTTGTAGGAGCCGTCATATCGGCCGGTGAATTCGAAGAGGTACCTCTCGTCATAATTGTAACGCAGACGGCCCACATAACCGGCACTGCGGGAAGCGTTGCTGCTGCCGATGACCGGGCTGGCGGTAGGCGTACCATTATTCAGTTCGGGAAGGAGGGCGAAGGGGACATTCTTGACGTAGGCGCTCAGGTTGTTGGTCTGGAAATCGCGGATCTCAGCCAGCACGAGTGCATCTACGTTGTGTTTGCCGAACGTGTTGGCGTAAGAGATGCTGGCCTGCCCGGTAAGGGTCTGGGTATAATAGGAGCCCTCCCCTACCTTGTTGCCGTCCGACGCGCCGTTCACGTCCACCATGGGAGCCGTCCAGCCCCAGGTGCCGTCTTCCATGCGGCGGCGGACCACTACATAATATGGAGTGTCCAGATTCTTGCTGTAGGAATCCAGGTAATCGTAGGAGCCGCTCACCTTGGCCTGCAGGCCCTTCACCCAGGGAATCTCCCAGGTGAGGCTGGCGTTCACAATCCCCTCATAACTCCTGTGGCGCTTGTTGCCCGACTGGTACAGGGCGGCCAGAGGGCTGTTCGGGAAAGCCTGGTTGTCGGCGATGGCACCGGTATAGTAATCGCCGTACTTTTCCGGCAGGAAAGGATACATGCCGATCACCTGGTGCGCGATGGAGAACCAGCCCACTTCATAGCCGGCATCGCTGTCGGAGCCGCCGGAAAGGAAACGCGGCGTCTCGCGCCGGCCGATGACGGAACTGAGTCCGGCATTGAAAACCAGATGTTTGGCAATTCGCGACTCGATGTTCGCACGCACATTGTAGCGGCGGTAATTGTATCCGTCGATATTACCCTTCTGCCCGAGGAAACCGCCGGACACGAAGTAGCGGGTCTTGTCATTGCCGCCCTGCACCGTGATGTTGTGCTTGTTGGTGATACCGGTCCCGAAAACGCGCTTGGTATAGTCCACATTGTCCCAGCCGTCGGCGGGGTCGCCGTTGAGCATCGCATCCACATTGGCCTGCGTGTAATAAGGTACATACTCCTCCTCGGAAGCGATGGCGCCGCTGGAAAGTTGGTCCATCATCTGGGCCAGGTTGTAGTAATAGGCGAACT
>ONTQ01000175.1 GCA_900320795.1 uncultured Bacteroidales bacterium | reverse complement strand
AAGGTAGCCGGGCGTGAAGAACTTGTCTATGAACTGGTAGTAGCCCAGCAAGGGAAGCACGGCCTTGTACTGCTCGGCCAGAAGGCCCTTTTTGATACGAATGTCGCCCGGTCCGGCGATGTCAAGGACGTTCTGGTCGTCGGCCGAGTATGCCTTCCATTCTACCTTGTCTGTGGAAGGATTACCGCAGCGGGCGAAATTGGTCCACATCTGCATAACGGCCGTGAAGATCTCATCCGAGTTGTTGGTGCCGTTGAAGGCGCTGCTTGTCCCGAAGCCGCGCATGTTGAAGACGAACATGAGCTCCACGGAATGGGCTGCGCCAATCTCCGGATTGCTCGCCGGGTACGACCAGTAGTAGCAGAACGTCTTGTTGAACGCGCTCTGCACGTCCAGCTGCTGGAGCATGGGGACCCTGAACATGAGCTCATTGATGAACTCCGTCTCCACAAGTCCTGGCTCCTGGAACCTGCATACCCGCTTAAATTCCTCGTAATACTTCTTGTCATCTTCTTTCAGGTAGGGGAGTGCATCGCCTGCGGCGCGCTGGGCGTATAGCTTTTGCTCTTCCATGCTCAGCATCGGGCCCTCACCCATGAACAGCCTCATCTCGTCGGCCGTGCTGCCCGCCATAATGGAGATGTGCTTTGCGTAGCCTTTCCGATAAAGTTCGATGGGCGCCTCGGGAAGCACCTCCGTTCCGTAGTAGGGACAGGATGTGAACTTGCCCACCGCCTCGACATACGCCTTCTGGAGATCTTCTTCGCTCAGCGCCATAATCTCGTCCATCGACTTGCAGCCGGTGTACGCAAGCAACGCCTTGGTCTTGCCCTGCGCGGCTTCACAGCCGACTGGGAAGGCCAGGGTGGTGGAACCGCTCTGGGCGATGACCTTCTGGAAATACCGGTTCGCCTCCTTCATGACCGGCAGGATGGAGACGGAGCCGCCGCCGGCGCTTTGCCCGAAGATGGTCACGTTGTCGGGGTCGCCGCCGAAAGCGGCGATATTCTCGTGCACCCACCTGAGCGCCATGGCCTGGTCCAGCAGGCCGTTGCAGGGGGCCGTCTTGAAGTCTTCGCCGCCGGGCACCGACGAGAAGTCCATGAAGCCGTACATGTTCAGGCGGTAGTTGATAGTCACCATGATGATGTCGCTGTGCGCCTGGACCAGGTTGGCTCCGCTGTAGGATGCCTGCGAGCCCGAGCCGACGACGTATGCCCCGCCGTGAATCCAGACCATCACCGGCTTCTTCTTGGTATCGTCATCGGTGTTGACCCAGATGTTCAGATAGAGGCAGTCCTCTGAGCACAGTTTCTGCACACAATCCGGATAGCCGGTCCCGCCGAAAGAATTTTTCCCGTAGTACTTGGCCTCGAAGACCCCGTCGCCCGCATCCACGTATTCCGGCTCCTTGAAGCGGCGTTCGCCCACGGGCGGCTTCGCGTAGGGGATGCCCAGCCACGACGCCACTCCATACTCCTCGATTCCAACGAAGGTGCCGTTTACGCACTTCACGGCATGGGCCTTGTCGTAGTCTCCCGTAATTTCGCCGTTCAGGCACTCGTACTGCTCGAACCTGATTAAATCCTTGAATTCCCTTTTCATGTCACTCATTGTTCTATTCTCCTTTTGTTTTTGTTACAAAAAAGCTATTGAACCTTGCTCAACTCCAGGGTCTCGGTGTGGGTAGTGAGGTCCTCGTCAATACGCAGGGCCGTCCACTTCATCTTGCCGCCTTGGATGCTCTCGATTTCCCACCAGTCACGCTGTTCATCACTGGAGGCGGTATTTTGCCAGCGGGTGCAAAGGAGCGGTCCGTCAACGAAGTATTCGGATACATAGTCTTCAAAGACCTTCCAGGCAGCGTCCCCTTCCTTCAGGGAAAAGACATAGGTTCCATTGGCTTTGAACTCCCAGCGCCAAGTTTGCTGTTTATTACCGTTCTGGACCTGTGCCTCCCAGGTGCCAAGGACTGACTGCTCAAAATTGTCTGTCACCCGCACCCAGCGTTCGTCATAAACCTCGTGCAGAAGAACGAGGGAGCCCCCGGTAAGGGTCCAGTCGGTTTTCAACTGCATTTCTTTATTGGTAATGGAGTTAACGGTAACCGTCAGCACACTTTTGTAGGTTCCGTCTTCCTCAATGGCGGTAAAACCATCTTTGGAGAATGTAACTTGGGCTGGCGACTTGTTTTCCCACGTCATCGTGGTGATTTCGGAAAGGCTGTAATATCCCTTTTTAGCCGACTCAAAGGTAACGACCGACTTCCATGAGGTGGGGCATGCCGCACCGTCCAGATCGGCCACAATCCACTTGCCCAGGATCTTGTCGGAAAGGACAGTGTCTGACTTTTCACATGAAGTGAATACACTTGCGCTGCAAATAAGGGTGGTGGCGAGCACCCAATTGAGAATCTTTTTCATTTTTTATCATATCACTTTAGTTCTTCTTTTATATAATAGGCCCTGACCTTGCTCTCTGTTATCAGGACAGATTCCTGATGGAAAAAGGCGCAGAGATCTCTGGCGATGCCATCCACAACACCTTCCTGGGGATCAAGCAAACACAGGACAAGGGTCTTTTCCTGTGTATAATCACCATTTTCGTGGAAATACCCACCGTCTGAAACGATAAACGAGAAAGGGACATGGTAACTCTGGCATACGTTCTTCATTATACCAACGTACACCTTCGTCGGGTGTTCCTGCTGCTTAGTAACAGCATCGTTCAAGCCCACGCTGATGGTTATCTCTGTCATATTTCCATATTCTAATATGCACCTCTTGCTCTTCCATACTATAAAGAGAAAACCTTCTTTCCTTCGAAAAATGTGGCTTCGGGCTTAGCCTCGTGAATCTCCGTCTCCGGGCAGGACAGCACGTCCTTGTCGACGAGCAGGAAATCGGCATACTTGCCTTCGCTGATACTGCCTCTTTCCTTCTCGATGAGCATCTGTTTGGCGATGTTGATGGTGAGG
>ONTQ01000192.1 GCA_900320795.1 uncultured Bacteroidales bacterium | reverse complement strand
TGTGCGCTTTACGGTAAAGGATGGCGTATTAACGGTAACCGGCTATTTGCCGTTCCGGTATTGAGACGGGGTAAGGCCCGTTTTCTTTTTGAAAAAGCGGGAGAAATAGGACTGGTCGTCCAGCCCCACGCGGGACGCAACTTCCACGATGGGGACGGAAGGGTCTTTCAAGAGCTGCTTGGCCATATTCAGGCGGGCAATCTCTATCCAGTCAATAGCCGTGCGATGTGTGTGAAGTTTCACGGTTTTGTTCAGGTAGTTGGGCGTAACATTCAGCATGTCTGCATATTCCGATACGGAGAGAGGCGGTTTTTCGCGGTCGAAGACCAGTTGGAGGAACTTTTCCGGAACGGCCGCCAGGCTCCCCTTAGGACGCAACTGGCCCAGAATAAGGTCCATGCCGCTTTGCATAAACGCTTTGTCGTGGTCTTCATGGGCGGTTATCATGCGTTTCATCAGCGCACCGATAAAGACGGCATCATCAAACCAGAAGCTTTGTATAATGGGGCTGTCTGAGCGCAGGACCGGGTAGGACGCATCCTTGAGAAAGTCCAGGGTGAAACTGCCATAAAAGCCTTTGCAATCCTTGAAATGCCGGACAAGAATGGGAAGATTCTCCGGAACCAGGATGAATTGACCTGCGCTCACCAGCAGGTTTTGGCCGTCTACCTCCACCAGGACTTCGCCTTCTGTCAGATAGGAGAAAGCATATACGGCCACTTTAAAAGGATGCAGCAGGTATCCTTCCGCGTTCCCCGTGGAATCCAGTATTTGAATATGGAATTTGTGTGGCATAATCAGAATTCTACATCGATACCCACATTGACCGCAAAGTTTTTCTTGGCATCTTCTCTGTGGGTCAGGCGCCAGAAGAAATCCACCCGTAAAATACGGAGGATATTGGAGATGCCCACACCCACCTCTACATACGGCTTTTCCAGCGTTTTGCTGCTGGCAGGGAGGAAGAAGGGCGCGTGGATACTGTTGGCATCCGTAAGGGTGCCCCAGGCCATTTTAACGGTGGCAACTTCCCGGAGGTCCAGTTTCTTTACCCAGGGAATTTTCCCCAAAAAGAAGCCGTTGAAATTGTGCTCGTAAAAGGCGGTTAGCCAGCGGTCCGATAGGAATTCGTAGTAGTCCATGCATGCGTAGGCGCCGCGATCCAGAAAGAAAGTCTGGTTGCCGTCATGCAGCTTGAGCATGGGAAAAGGTACACTTCCCCAAATGGCGCCGCCTTCTATCTCCAGCCGTCCGAAACCGATGGCCGTGGAGGGTACCTTCCACGAGAAGTAGGCGGTGGCTTTGAGGAAGGAAAAATCGTCCTTGGTGATGCCCTTGAAACCGGTAGTGAGGTTCAGGTCCAGCACCGGATATTTGGTGAACAGGTAGCTTTTCACAAAGAAGTTGCGGTTGACGCGCTCGTCAAAGGAGAAGCGGAAACCCACGCGGAGAGAGTTCATGGAGAAACTATCCTGTACCAGGCCATCCGTTTGCCGGAAGAAGCGGACGCGCTCATTGCTGGGATCCGGCCCGTTGTAACTCCATACGCGCTGCGTGCGCCACTGCACGGAGGCATTGCACCAGTTGGCGAATTCGTGGTCATAGTTGACATCGAAGTAGCGCACCATGCTCAGTTTCTTGCTCTGTGAACGTGCCAGGAAGGAAGAGAAGATGTTCTGGGCCGTAAATACATATCCGCCACCGAACTGAACATAGTCGTACTTGGCATCGAACGTGAGCTTACGGGTTTTCTCGCGCCCCAGCATCCATTCCACCGTAACCTGGCCTTTTGGCCTGAGGTCTTTGAAGCCGAAGGCAAGATAGCCTCCCAGACGTACCTTGGTGGAGAATTCTTTCAGGGTACGGCCACCCAGCTGCACGCGGAAGCCTTCCATGTCGTTGTATGCGAACGTCTGCGCCCACCGGCCAAACTCGAAACGCCAGGGTTTTACCTCATAGTAGTTGTTCACGAGGGTGCGGGTGATGCCGTACGTCCATTTATACACGGTGGTGTTCTGAATTTCGTCCACCATCTTGTAAATACCCTTCTCCCGTTCCGAGAGTTCGTACGGGCGTACCGATTCCCAGTACTGATCGTCGCCAACTGTGACGTCGCGCATCACAACAGCCTCTGTGGAACTTAAGGCGTCCGGGTCCTTGACGGGTTCAAAAACGGGGTCCTCGTACACGATGTGCCGGTTTCCCAGGAAGGAAAGAATGCGCGAAGCGTCGTTGGAGGTGATGGCAAAGTCGATGAACAGGCGTTCTTCCCCATAGAACCAGCGTCCGTTGGGCAGGCGGCGGTTCTGTAGCTCTACGTTGATGTGCCTTATCCAGTTTACATTGGACTCTCCGGACAGGGCGGCATGCACACTGCGGATGCCAAAGTCTTCTGCGTCAATCTGCATTTCGCCGTCCAGGGTGGGGGAGGTGACCAGTTTCTTGGGGTGGAAGCGCAGGACATAGGTTTTTCGTCCCTCTACCTGCAGGCTGTCCACCAAAAAGTAATTGTAGAAAATGTGTGAGCTGGACGCTGCCGGGTTGGGAATGACCAGGTTGAAAACGCCGATGCTGTTTTTGTAGAAGTTGGTCTTCAGGAGATAAGAGCCGGTGAACTGCCGCAGGGCATTGTCG
>ONTQ01000021.1:27605-29100 GCA_900320795.1 uncultured Bacteroidales bacterium | reverse complement strand
TGGCTTCAATACCGATATCGAATGGTACAATACTTATAAGCCGGGTGATGGAAAGAGTGACATCGCGGCATACGATTGCGCCCCCAACAACTCCCAACTGAACCTCAGCAATGGTCCGTTCCCGCTCATGTATATGGGCATCGAGCGCGCCAACCTGGTTATCGAAGGCCTCCGCGAATACGGTGACGTCGAGAATAAAGCCAACATGGCCTATCTTCTTGGTGAAGCCCTCACGCTGCGCGCGATGATCTATTACGACCTCACCAAGGCATGGGGTGATGTTCCGGCCCGTTTCGTGCCTCTTACCTCTGATACCATCTACGCCAAAAAGGACAGCCGTGATGTCATCTACAAACAGATTCTGGCCGATTTGGAAGAAGCCATCCCGTACCTCCCCAATCCCGGTGAGACAGATGCGACTTCCCGTACCGACCGCGTGAATAAAGTGTTCGCTGAAGGTCTGTATGCCCGTATCGCTCTTGCCGCTTCCGGATATGCGATCCGCCCTGAAGACGGAATGGTGGGCACCGGAGACCTGGGTACCGTGCGTTTGAGCTCCGACCCTGAACTCCAGAAGAGTGTCCTTTACCCCAAGGCCCTGGCTTATCTGCAGGATGCTGTCGGCAAGGCTTCCCTGGAACCCGATTATGCCCAGATGTGGTACAACCTCAACAACATGAACAACCTGGCTGCAGGTTCGGGTTACGAGACTTTGTTCGTGATTCCGTTCGGAGCAGGCCGCGGCCGCTGGAATTTCACCTTCGCCATCTCTTCCGAGGGCGCCAGCATTTCCGGCGGAGTATCCCGTGGTGGTGACGCCGGTCCTGTCCCTACCATGTATTTCAAGTATGGCGACAACGACCAGCGCCGTGATGTCACTTGCGTGAATTACAAGTGGAACAAGGACAACACGATTGAACCTGCCGGCATCGGCAAATGGTTCTTCGGCAAGTACCGTTTCGAGTGGATGAATGCCCAGCCTTATACGGGTGGCAATGACGACGGTATCAAGCCCGTGGTTATGCGCTATGCCGATATCCTTCTGATGGCTGCAGAAATCGAGAACGAGCTCAATGGCCCTTCCGGAGCCAAGAAGTACCTGCAGGAAGTGCGCGAGCGCGCCTGCGGTATCGATGAGGCAGAGGCTTATGTGGCCGGTCTCAACAGCAAGGAATCTTTCTTCGAGGCCGTTGTAAATGAACGTGCACTTGAGTTCTGCGGCGAATTCCTCCGTAAGGCCGACCTGATTCGCTGGAACCGTCTGAAGAGCAGCCTCGATGCTGCCGAGAATGACATGATGGCTCTCCGCAACCTGCAGGGTGAGTACGCAGGACTTACCGGTGACATCGCCTATCAGCTGGCCGATGATGAAAAATCCCTGGATATCGTCTTTTTGACCGTTGACGGGGAAGTGCCTTCCGGCTATGAACTTTCCACCGGATATGTGAATAAATACGATGATGGCAAGAAGACCGGTTTCTATTCCGACCGCATC
>ONTQ01000021.1:0-27572 GCA_900320795.1 uncultured Bacteroidales bacterium | reverse complement strand
CTCTACTACAAGGATCCCGAGCAGTTCATGTTCTGGCCGATCTTCAATGATACCATGACCAACAGTCAGGGCTACATCAAGAACGACTATGGTTATGACAGCATCTAATTCTACGATAGTTATGAACAAGATTAAATATGCGATTCTCGCCCTGGCCGCTGTCATTCTGGCTTCCTGCGCCGCGAAAGAGCAGTTCAATCCCAATGAGGAACTGAACCTCTCCCGCTGCCTGCAGCCGATGAACTTGAACGCACGCGTCAGCGCCTCACTGGGCGATGTTGTCACCTTCTCCTGGAATGTGACCAAGGATGCCGAGGTGTATGTTCTCACCGTGCTGAATGCCGATGGAAGCACCTTCCTCAGCGAGGAAGTGGCTCCCTCCTCCGTTCCGGTCCAGAAGAAACTGGATGCCGACAAGACTTATTCCTTTACCGTCCAGGCCAAGGCGGCGGGCAAAGGGGAATCCAAGCTGGCCGAATACGGAAAAACTTTCAAGACCTTTGCCGTTAAGGACAACCTGTATATGAAAGTCCTCTATCGGGGTGCCCACTCGATTTCTCTCACGTGGAGCACGGAAGTGCCTGACTATATGGAGGTTGACCGTATAGAGGTGTCCCTTCCCGGGTCCGATGAGATTGTCCTTTCCCATGCCCTCTCGGAGGCCGAGATTTCTTTGGGCCTCTCTGAGGTGGAAGGCCTGGAGCCCGGCACAGAATATGTCTTTACCCTCATGTACCTGAGTGCCAGCCGCAGCCAGGTGGATGCCTGGACGGCGCCTGATTTTTCAACTCTCACCGCAGTCTCCAGCAGCGAAGCGCTGGTGAATGCGCTGAAGACCCCCGGTGCCAAGATCCTCTTGAAGATGGACGGCTCTCCCTATGCCATTGAGGCCCTGGATATTTCCGGCGGTTTCACCCTCATCGGCGAAGAGGCGGCGGACGGTTCCAAGCCCGTAGTGCAGGGTGAATTCCATATTGCCGATAACTGGGAAGCCGGCAACGACCTCTACTTCGAGGCCGTGGAACTCAGCGGTGCACCCACCGCCGCCAGCCCTTCCGGCTTCGGTTTCGCCATCCAGAACAAGAACGGCGGTACCGTGAAAGGCAAGAATGTCGGCAATATCACCTACAAAAACTGTATCATTTCCAACTATACCAAGGGTCTCATGTACGAGTGGGGCAACAATATGGTTCTGGGAGACGTGATTTACGACAGCTGCGAAATCTACAACATCAATGCCGACGGAACCGTAGGCGGTGATGTGTTTGACATCCGTCAGGCTACCACTGCCAAGTCCCTGCAGTTTGTGAACAACACAATCTACCAGGGCATGCGTACCTTCGTCCGTTTCGATGCCGGAGAGTTGGGTAAACTTACCTTCGAAAACAATACGCTGTACAATCTCTGTTTCGTTGACAATGCCAACAATGCCGGTATTTTCGGCCTGCAGATTGTTCCCGGTGAATTCTCCTTCAAGCGCAACCTGTTCCTGGGCATGGTAGAAAAGGCAACCCTCGAAAGTGCCAATACCAAGTACAAGACGGCTGATGATATGGCGGTGGCTGCCGCTGACAACTATTTCTATGGCATCGTCGGGACCTTCTTTACCGACAACTTCCCTCAGTCGAAGGCCGGCGCTACCATTCTGGAAGACAATCCCTGCTACAACTATCCCGGCGGATATTTCAATCTGCTCCCGGATTCTGTCATTGCAGGTGCCGGTATCGGTGCTTCCAAGTGGTGGACTCCTTATGTGGAGGAACCCGAAGACCTCACGATGCAGCTTGTCCCCGTCCCTCATACCTGGGATCTGGGCAATGCCAAGTATTTCTCCGGAACCATCAAGAAAGAGATGGTTCGCGACTACCTCTTCGTCTCCGGTAACGAATCTCTCCCGATTGTTGCCGCCGACGGCAAACTGGCCTTCGAGAAGGCAGCCGTGACCAATCGTGCCGGCGTTCCTCAGTACAACTATGTAGCCTTCCATACCGATGTTCCCGGCTCCCTGGTTATCAAGGCCGATAATCCTGGAGACTATACGGGTCATCTCGTGGTAGGTGTGGGTCCCGTGGACGGTTCTTCCATTGCCCTCAAGGGTGGTGCTTCCGCCCTTGCCGAGCAGGGGAATGCCACCAAGATCCTGATTACTTCCATCACGGAAGAATCGGTGGTCTATATCTATCCTTCCGGCCCTGTGGCGCTGTCTCAGCTCAGCTGGACTGCCGATGTCACTCCGGTGAACACGGCTCTTCCCACTCCGGCTCCCAAGGCGGATCCTGCTTCCATTACTTCGGGAGACGCTACGGATATCGTCATTACCTGGGATCCTGTTGAGAACGCCGCCAGCTATTCCGTCGTATTCAACGGAAAGAGCAACACGGTGAACGAGCCTGAATTCACCATCGGCGGTACCACTACCGGTATGCTGGATGCGGGTTCTTACAAGGTTGAGGTGTACGCCAATCCTGCCGCCTCCGATATCTACAATACGGAGTCTGCCGCTGGTGTCGCTACTTTCGCTGTCCTGCCTAAGGGCGGCGGTGAAGAGGGCGAGCTGGTCGTGAAGACCGTGGATGAGCTCCTGGCCGCCATTGCCGCAGGCAAGGATGCCGTGACCCTCGCAGCCGGTGAATACAAACTGGGCGGTGATCTTACCGTTTCCGCTCCTCTGGCCCTGAAGGGTCAGGATGGCGCTGTTGTTTACGGTGGCTTCAAGCTCAGCGGTGAAGTAGGGAAGTTCTCCACTGAAAACCTCACGGTTATCGGCAGTGATCCGGAGAACAAGTCGGATATCTTCCTGAACCTGGACAACACGGGTGTTTCTGCCGATGAGATTCTCATCAAGAACACCGTGATCGACGGTTTCGCCAAGAGTGTCATCTATGCTTCCAACACGGCCGATGTGTTCAATTTCGGAGACATCGTCTTCGACGGTATTCTGGTCAGGAACCACGGTACCGGACAGGGTGTCCTGGATCTCCGCAACGGTAAGTACAACAGCTTCACGCTCAGAAACTCCACTGTTTCCGGCGGCCGTGACTTCCTGCGCATCGACGCTCCTTGTACCATCTATTCCGTTTACTGCAACTACAACACGCTGAACAACCTGAACGCCAACGCCAATGCCGGCGGTGTCTTCTGCGTGCGTGCTACTCCTTCCATCTACGAAGTCACCTACAATATCGTAGCCAATGTCGAGACTTCCATCAGCGGCCGTGCCGCTGCCATGAAGCCCAAGATGAAGAAGAACGTCTGGTTCAATATCGGCGAAACCTTCTACACGGGCTGCATCGACGCCGAACTGGCCGCCGACGGTGGTGGTGTCGTCCTTTCCGCCGATCCTTTCAAGGATGCCGCTAACGGTGACTTCACCCTCACCAACGCCGTGGTGATGAGCCTTGGCGCCGGCGATCCCAGATGGAATCCCGCCAGTGTCCCTGTCAGTGACGGCAACTCCTTCACGGTTTCTTCCGTTGAAGAATTCACCGCTGCTGTCGAGGCCGGCAAGACCGATATCACCTTCGCCGATGGCGAATACGATCTCTCTGCAGCCAGCCTCACCCTCACCGCCAACATGCATCTCAAGGGCAATGGCGGCGCAACGGTGAAAATCAGCCAGATCAACGTGGCCGAAGGTGAACTGGGTACGGTTACCATCGAAGGACTCGCCTTCGAAGGGGATGGATCCAACAACTTCATCAGTATCAGCAACGCCTCTGTCCTTCGCAATCTCACTGTCCGCAACGTAGATGTATCCAATATCGGCAAGAGCCTCTTCTACGGCAATGCCGATGGCTCCGTCTTCGAGGCCCTGGTATTCGACAACGTGTTTGCCAGCAAGCTCGGCGGTGGTCAGGGTACCATTGACATCCGTAAGGGTGCGTATGGCGTAGTTACTGTCCAGAACAGCACCATTGCCGGCGGCCGTGACTTCATCCGTGCCGATGCAGGCAAGGTGACCGGTGCCGTGAACATTGTGAACAACACCTTTGACGGTGTCACGCTGAACAACGGAAACGGTGTCCTCTATGTTCGTTCTACGCCTGCCACCTACACCTTCAAGAACAACTTGTTCCTGAACGAGAACGGTGACAACAACCTTCTGTCCAAGGCCAGCGGCGTTACAGTTCCGGACGTGGTTGCCAACAACTATTTCTACAACTGTACTTCCGAAAAGTTCTTTACCGGACTTATCACCGAAGAGATTGCCACGTCCAATGGCGGTGTCATCCTGGCCAACGATCCCGTGCTGGATGCCGCGAACTTGAATTACACCCTGGTGGATGCCCTTTGCCTGGCTTCCAATGTAGGTGCACCCCGCTGGAACCACAATGCAGGTATGGTTTCTTCTGAAATCACCGTTAGCACCGTGGCCGAGCTTGGCAATGCCCTCGATGCAGGTAAGGAAGGTATCACCCTCAAGACCGGTACCTACGACCTCAGCGAACTCGCCGACGGCGGCATCATCACGCTGATTGCTCCTGTCTCCCTGATGGGTGAGGGCAACGTGGAGATCATCGGCAGCTTCAAGCTGGGGAACGGTACCAGTTCCTTCGTGGCCAGCGGTATCAAGTTCAACGGTAAGGAGAAAGCCTTGGGCAATGCCTTCGAGATTTCTGAAACTGTCGAGATGACGAAACTGCAGATTGTCAACTGCGAAATCTTCGACTACAACAAGAGTATCTTCTACGGCAATGGTGAAGCTTCTCTCGTTGCGTTGTTCGACTTCGAGAAGAACCTGGTCCATGGTTTCGGCACCGGTCAGGGCATGCTTGATATCCGTAAGGGTGCCTATGGTGCGGTGAACATTTCCCAGAACACCTTCTACGACGGTGGCCGTGACTTCGTGCGTATCGACAAGGAAATTGCCGAAAGCATCGCCATCACGAACAACACCTTCGCGGCCTGTTCCGTGGATGCCGGCAATGGTCTCCTCTGGATCCGTTCCCTGGCGGCCGATCCTTCCAAGTACATCGTGAAAAAGAACCTCTTCCTGAACATCGGCGGCAAGTCGCTGCTCGCCAAGAGCGGCGCTACCGTCCCTGTCATGAGCGAGAACTTCTTCTTCAATGTAGCGGAAGGCTTCTTCGGAGGCGCCATCAGCCAGGAAGTGGCTGTGGGCGGCAATGGCGGTGTCCTCGCCGAGGATCCTTGCGCCGGCTCTGCCGAATTCAACCTGAAACTCGTCAATGCCGACCTGCGCAAGGCCGACATCGGTGATCCTCGTTGGAATTCCGCTTCTCCCAATTACAAGGGCAGAAAGTAATTCCGTCTAGTCCAAGGGAGTCGGGGGTGATACCCCGACTCTCTTCCACGAAACAATATTAAAACACATAACACTATGGCTTTTATCAACCCTGATTTCATGCTCCAGACGGAGACCGCCAAGAAACTGTACCATGAGCACGCGGAGAAGATGCCCATCATCGACTATCACTGCCATCTGGTTCCGCAGCAGATTGCCGAGAACATCCAGTTCCGTGACATCACCCAGCTCTGGCTGGTGGACGGTCACTACGGAGACCACTATAAATGGCGTGCCATGCGTGCCAACGGCGTATCCGAGGATTACCTTACCGGCGGCAAGTACAGCGCTTGGGAAACTTTCCAGAAATGGGCCGAGACGGTTCCTTACACCATGCGGAATCCCCTCTATCACTGGACTCACCTTGAACTGAGCCGCGTTTTCGGAATTGACAAACTCCTTAGCCCGGCCACGGCCCGCGAAATCTTTGACGAGTGCAACGCCAAGTTGGCTACGCCCGAATTCCGTGGCCAGGCCCTCATCAAAAAGTTCAATGTAAAGGTGGTGTGCACCACCGACGATCCGGCCGACGACCTCCGCTATCACAAGATGATTGCCGCCAATCCGTTCGGCACCAAGGTCATCCCCGCCTGGCGTCCGGACAAGGCCATGGCCATCGAGAACCCCAAGGCCTATAAGGAATATCTGAAACAACTGGGAGAAGCGGCCGATATGGAAATCGATTCTTATACCGACCTCCAGGAAGCCCTGAAGAAGCGTCACGACTATTTCGCCGCCAATGGCTGCAAACTCTCCGACCACGGCCTGGAGAATTTCTACGCCGCCGATTACAAGGAGGTGGAGATTGAACTCATCTTCAAGAAGGTGCTCATGGGCATCGCTCCCAACGCCAAGGAACTGGAGAAGTTCCGCAGCGCCTTCCTCTATGACCAGGCCGTCATGGATGCCGAGGCCGGCTGGGCCCAGCAGTTCCACATCGGCGCCATCCGCAACAACAATTCCGCCATGTTCGACAAAGTAGGGGCCGATACCGGCTTCGACGCCATCCATGACCAGAATATCGCCCAGGCCGGCCATAAATTCTTCGACCGTCTCACCCTGGCCGGGAAACTGGCCAAGACCATCCTCTACTGCCTCAATCCCAAGGACAATGCCGTAATGATGACCATGGCCTATACCTTCAACGACGGCACCGTTCCCGGCAAGATGCAGTTCGGCTCCGGCTGGTGGTTCCTGGATCAGGAAGTGGGCATGCGCCGCCAGATGGACTCCCTGAGCAACCTGGGCCTTATCAGCCGCTTCGTGGGCATGCTCACGGACTCCCGCAGTTTCATCTCCTATCCCCGTCACGAGTACTTCCGCCGCATTCTGTGCGATGTGTTTGGAAAGGACATCGAACAGGGGAAACTGCCCGCCTCTGAAATGGCGTTCATCGGCCAGATGATTGAGGATATCTGCTACAACAACGCCAAGAATTATTTCCAGTTCTAATGAAATACATCAAGATTAATCCGGCCGATAACGTGGCGGTGGCCCTCCAGGACCTCTCCAAAGGGGAGGTGGTGGAAGGCGTGACCCTCGCGATGGACATTCCCCGCGGCCATAAAATCGTCCTCCACGGCCTCAAGGCGGGGGAGAACGTGGTCAAGTACGGTTTCCCCATCGGCCATGTGACCCGCGATGCCGAAGCCGGCACCCTGGTGGACCATTCCTGCATCAAGACCAACCTGGAAGGCCTTCTGGACTATGACTATAAGCCCGCTCTCGTTGAGATTCCGGAAAGCGCTTCCAAGCGCACGTTCAAGGGCTTCCGCCGTGCCGATGGCCAGGTGGGCATCCGCAACCAAATCTGGGTGATTCCCACCGTGGGCTGCGTGAACGGCATCTGCGAACAGATCGTCTCCCGCTTCAAGGCCGAAGTGACTGGAAAAGAGGGGAGTGTGGACGCCATCGTGTGCTTCCCCCATAATTATGGCTGCTCCCAGCTGGGTGGCGACCATGAAAACACCCGCAAGGTCCTTGCCGATATGGTCCACCATCCCAACGCCGGCGGCGTGCTGGTGGTCAGCCTCGGCTGCGAAAACAACCAGTTGGACGCTTTCCGCGACCTGGTGGGTCCCGTGGATGAAACGCGCGTGAAAATGTTTGTGTGCCAGAAGGTGGACGACGAGATTCAGTACGGAGTGGAGCGCCTGCGGGAAATCTTTTCCGTCTGCAGCAAGGATGAGCGTACGGAAGTTCCTGTGAGCGAACTGCGCGTGGGGCTCAAATGCGGCGGTTCCGACGGCCTCTCCGGCATTACGGCCAATCCGCTGCTGGGCGTTTTCTCCGACTGGATTGTGGCCCAGGGCGGCACCACCGTGCTTACCGAGGTGCCTGAGATGTTCGGTGCCGAGACCATCCTGATGAACCGCTGTCAGGACAGTACCACTTTCGACAAGACGGTGCACCTGATCAACGACTTCAAGGAATACTTCATGAAACAGGGCATGCCCGTGTACGAGAACCCTTCGCCGGGCAACAAGGCCGGCGGTATCTCCACCCTGGAAGAAAAGTCCCTGGGCTGCACGCAGAAGTGCGGCAAGAGCATCGTCAGGGGCGTTCTCAAATATGCGGAACGTCTCAGCGTCAAGGGGTTGAACCTTCTGTCGGCCCCCGGAAACGACCTCGTGGCCTCCACGGCCCTTGCGGCCAGCGGCTGCCAGATTGTCCTTTTCACCACCGGCCGCGGAACCCCCTTCGGCAGTTTTGTCCCCACCATGAAGATTTCCACCAACACCCCGCTGTATGAAGCCAAGCCTTCCTGGATAGACTTCAACGCCGGCGTTTTGGCACAGGGAGAGCCCATGGAGACGGTATCGGCCCGATTCATCGAATTCGTGCTGGCCGCCGCATCGGGCGAACCGGTGAACAACGAAAAGCACGGCATCCGCGAGATTGCCATCTTTAAACAAGGAGTAACTTTATAAAACACAGATATGGAAAGACTAAACAGAAAGTCTGCACCGCAGGCAAAACAGTACACCGAGAAGGTGATTCAGTTCGGCGAAGGAAACTTCCTCCGCGCATTCATCGAATGGATTATCTGGAAGACCAACCAGAAAACGGACTTCAATGGCTCCGTGGTGGTGGTCCAGCCCATCGAAAAGGGGATGGTGGAATGGCTCAACGAGCAGGACGGCCTCTATCACCTGAACCTGCAGGGTCTCCAGAATGGCGAGCCCGTGGACAGCGTGGACCTCATTGACGTGATTTCCCGCGGCCTCAATCCTTATACCCAGTTCGAGGAATACCTCAAACTGGCCGAGCAGCCCGAAATCCGCTTCGTGATCTCCAACACCACCGAGGCCGGTATCGCCTTCGACGCTTCCTGCAAGTTCACCGACAAGCCCGCCAGTTCCTATCCCGGAAAACTCACCCAGTTGCTGTATCACCGTTTTGAGCATTTCAAGGGTGCCAAGGATAAAGGACTCATCCTCTTCCCTTGCGAACTCATCTTCGAAAACGGCAAGCACCTGAAGGAATGCATCCGCCAGTACATCGACCTTTGGAACCTGGGCCAGGACTTCAGTATCTGGTTCGAGGAGTGCTGCGGCGTGTACAGCACCCTGGTGGACCGTATCGTCCCCGGTTATCCGCGTGATACTGCCGCCCAGCTTTGCGAGCGTGCCGGTTACGAAGACCACCTTTTGGACAAGGCTGAGATTTTCCATCTCTGGGTCATTGAGGCGCCCAAGGAGATTGCTGCCGAGTTCCCGGCCGATAAGGCAGGCCTCAACGTGCTCTTCGTTCCTTCGGAAGCCCCTTACCACGAGCGCAAGGTAACCCTCCTCAACGGTCCCCATACCGTTCTGAGTCCTGTGGGCTACTTGAGCGGCCTGAACACCGTCAAGGAATGCTGCGAAGATCCCGAGGTGGGCAAGTTCGTCCATAAGGTGATGTTCGAAGAACTCCTTCCCACCCTGAATCTCCCGAAGGAAGAACTTGAGAAATTTGCCAATGACGTAATGGAACGCTTCCGCAATCCGTTCGTGAAGCACTTTGTGACCTCCATCATGCTCAATTCCTTCCCCAAGTTCAAGACCCGCGACCTCCCCGGCCTCAAGACCTATCTCGAGCGCAAGGGCGAACTCCCGAAGGGCATCGTCCTAGGCCTCGCCGGCATCTGCACCTATTATAAGGGCGGCAAGCGCGGCGAAGACGAGATTGTCCCCAACGACGATCCCAAGATCATGGATCTCCTGAAGGACCTCTGGGCCACCGGCGACGTGGCCAAGGTGGCCAAGGGTGTCCTGGCCGATGAATTCATCTGGGGCGAAGACCTCAATGCCATTCCGGGCCTGACCGACCTTCTCACCAAAGACCTCGCCCTCATTCAGGAAAAAGGCATGCGTGAAGCCGTTAAATCCATTATCTAAAATAGATTCTTCGCTGCGCTCAGAATGACAAATGTCATCCTGAACGAAGTGAAGGATCTATCTTATTGCTTATGAGTACACAGAAAAAATTAATGACCAACTGGCGGTGGTGGATTTGCAGCCTGCTGTTTGTTGCCACTACCGTGAATTACCTGGACCGCCAGGTGCTCTCCCTTACCTATAAGGAGTTCATCGCACCCGAGTTCCACTGGACGGATGCCGACTACGGTACCATCACCTCCCTGTTCTCCATCTTTTACGCCATCGCCTGCCTCTTCGCCGGCAAGTTCGTGGACTGGATGGGCACCAAGAAGGGTTACCTCATCGCCATCGGCGTATGGTCCCTGGGTGCCGTGATGCACGCCGGCTGCGGTGTGGCCACCACCTGGTTCGTGGACGGCATCGATTCCGTTGCGGCCCTGAGGGCCGTGGAAGCGGGCTCCAACGTGGCGCTGACCATCTCTACGGTATCCGTTTACCTGTTCCTTCTGTGCCGGGGTATCCTGGCGCTCGGTGAATCCGGAAACTTCCCGGCGGCCATCAAGACCACGGCCGAGTATTTCCCCAAGAAGGACCGCGCCTTCGCTACTTCCATCTTCAATGCCGGTGCTTCCGTGGGCGCTTTGGCTGCGCCGCTCCTTATCCCGCCGCTCGCGAAGAACTTCGGCTGGGAAATGGCATTCATCATCATCGGCGGCCTGGGCTTCCTTTGGATGTTCTTCTGGCAGTTCATGTATGACAAGCCCGAAAAGAGCAAGCACGTGAGCGAGGCCGAACTGGAGTACATCCATCAGGACGATGCCGAAGACGCCGCCGCCAAGGCTGCATCGGCCGATGAAAAGGCCATTCCGTTCATCCAGTGCTTCCGCTACAAGCAAACCTGGAGTTTCATCGTGGGCAAGTTCCTCACCGACGGCGTGTGGTGGTTCTTCCTGTTCTGGGCCCCGGCCTATTTCCAGGACCAGTTCAATGCTCCCGCCAGTTCTCCGCTGGGCCAGGGCCTCATTTTCACCCTTTACGCCATTGTGACGGTGATTTCCCTGTTTGGCGGCTATCTGCCCAAACTCTTCGTGGAAAAGAAGGGCATGGATCCGTATGCCGGCCGTATGCTGGCCATGCTCATCTTCGCCTTCTTCCCGCTGGTGGCCCTGGCCGCCCAGCCGCTGGGTGCCTACAGCCCCTGGTGGCCGGCCATCCTCATCGGTATCGCCGGTGCGGGACACCAGGCCTGGAGCGCCAACATTTTCTCCACCGTGGGTGACATGTTCCCCAAGAGCACCATCGCTTCCGTCACCGGCATCGGCGCCATGGCGGGCGGTATCGGCTCCATGATTATCCAGAAAGTGGCCGGTAACCTGTTCACCTATGCCGAAGGACAGGGTGCCGCCTTCCACTTCATGGGCTTCGAAGGCAAACCCGCCGGATACTTCATCATGTTCTGTTTCTGCGGATTGGCCTACCTGATTGGCTGGATTATCATGAAGTCGCTGGTCCCCAAGTACAAACCGGTGGAAGTATGAGAAATCGGTTCCTGTTAGCGGCCGCCATGCTGGTCATGGCGGCCTGCACCCAAGCCCCGCAGCAGAAGGTGATGGCCCGCTACGTTCCGGAAAGGGCCGATGACTTCGTGTTCGAGAACAATCTGGTGGCCGGCCGCTTCTACGGCAAGGCCCTGGAAGGGAATCCCACGTCTCCGGGCATCGATGTCTGGGTTAAACTCCCGGGCCCCCTTGTGGCCGACGAGTGGTACAAGGGCGCTATGGAAGATCCTGACTACTACCACCATAACCATGGTGGGAAAGACTGCTACAAGGTGGCTGTCTCCCTGGGCGGCGGTGCTTCCGCTCCGCTGATTGACGGCAGACTCTGCTATCCGGCCACCAATTACCGCTCTTTCGATATGTTGGAGGAAACGCCTCAGAAAGTGGTGTTTGTCCTTCATTATCCCCAGTGGCAGGCTTCCGAAACCGTTTCCGTCTCGCTGGACAAACAGGTGACCGTTCTGCCGGACACCTATTTCTGTGCCGTGGAGGACAGATATACCTTCTCCGGAGCGGAAACCCTTACCGTCGCAGCCGGTGTGAATCGGCATCCCGCCCAGGAAACCCTGGTGGAAGAATGCCTGGCCCCCGGCCTCTATGCTCTCTGGGAGCACGCTTCCGACCAGAGCATTGAGCCGGAGGAGGGAATGCTGGGGGTGGCCGTTGTGGTCCCCGGCGCTTCCGAGTCCCAGGTAACTCCCGACGGAATCCATGGCATTTGCACGCGGGTAATCCGCAGCGGCGAAGCATTCTGTTATCAGTTCGGCTCCTGCTGGTCCGCGGGGAATGTCAAGGATGCCGCCGGCTGGTTCGAAATCGTAAAAAAACAACTTTAATATGAACAATCCTTTTTCTCTTGAAGGCAAGAACGCCTGGATTACCGGCGCCTCTTACGGCATCGGCTTCAATATTGCCAAAGCCTTTGTCGGCGCAGGCATCAAGACCATCATTTTCAACGATATCAACGAGGCTGCCCTGGAGCGTGGCCTGGCCAACTACAAAGAGGCCGGCATCACCAACGTGAAAGGCTATGTCTGCGATGTCACCAAGGAGGATGAAGTGAAAGCCCTAGTGGAGAAACTCCATGCCGAAGTGGGCCAGATTGACATTCTGGTGAACAATGCCGGCATCATCAAGCGCATCCCCATGCACGAGATGAAGCGGGCCGAATTCCAGGCCGTCATCGATGTGGACCTGGTGGCTCCCTATATCGTCTCCAGCGCCGTACTCCCCGAAATGATGGAGCGCCGCGAGGGCAAGATTATCAACATCTGCTCCATGATGAGCGAACTGGGCCGCGAGACGGTATCGGCCTATGCGGCTGCCAAGGGCGGCCTGAAGATGCTCACCCGCAATATCTGCTCTGAATATGGCTCCTACAACATCCAGTGCAACGGCATCGGCCCCGGCTACATCGCTACGCCGCAGACCGCCCCGCTGCGCGAACGGCAGCCCGACGGCCGTCGCCATCCCTTCGACAGTTTCATCGTAGCCAAAACCCCTGCCGGCCGCTGGCTGCAGCCCGAGGAACTGGGCGGCCCCGCCGTATTCCTGGCATCGCACGCTTCAGACGCCGTGAACGGCCACATCCTGTACGTGGACGGCGGCATACTGGCCTATATCGGCAAGCAGCCGGAATAGATTCTTCACTTCGTTCAGAATGACAAGGGTATGAAAATCAATTGTGAAGTACGCCAGGCGTCCGGCAATCTGGATGCCAAACACTATGACACTGCCCGGCTTCGCAGCGAGTATCTGGTGACCAACCTCATGGTCGCCGATGAGATTAACATGGTTTATTCCATGTTCGACCGCATCATCGCGGGCGGCGCCGTTCCCGTCAAGGAAGACCTTCTGCTCAGCACCCCCGATATTCTCCGGGCCGATTATTTCACCCAGCGCCGGGAACTCGGCATCATCAACGTGGGTGGAACCGGCATCGTCCGGGTAGGGGAGGAGGAGTACACCATTCCCTTCAAGGAGGCGCTCTATGTGGGACGGGGCAACCGCCATGTCACCTTCAAAAGTGTGGACCCCGCGCATCCGGCTCATTTCTATTTCTGCTCCGCCACGGCCCATCGCGAGACCGGCGTAAAGCAGGTGTCCAAGAAAGACGCCGTGGTCATGCATATGGGAAGCCTGGAAGAGTCCAATGAACGGACCATCAACCGTCTGCTCGTGAAGGAAGTTGTTCCTTGCTGCCAGTTGCAGATGGGAATGACCGAACTCGCCCCCGGCAGCACCTGGAATACCATGCCGGCCCATACGCACAACCGCCGCATGGAGGTCTATTTCTATTTCGAAGTGCCCGAGGATGCGGCCGTCTGCCATTTCATGGGAGAGCCGCAGGAAACCCGGCACATCTGGATGCACAACGAAGAGGCTGTTATCTCTCCGCAGTGGAGCATCCACAGCGCCTGCGCCACCCGCAACTACACCTTCATCTGGGGAATGTGCGGCGAAAATGACGACTACAACGACATGGACTGGTGCGCTACCAAGGATTTAAGATAATTATTGAGATTTAACAGATTATGGCAAAAGTAGTAACCTTCGGCGAAGTGATGCTTCGCCTCTCGACCCCGGGATACCAGCGTTTTTCCCAGGCTCATCAGTTTGATGCAACCTTCGGCGGCGGCGAAGCCAATGTGGCCGTCTCGCTGGCCAACTACGGCGTGGACGCCCATTTTGTGACGCGCCTTCCCAAAAACGACATCGCCGACATGTGCACGGCCGAACTCAAGGGTTTGGGCGTGAACCTGGACGGCGTGGTGTATGGCGGAGACCGCGTGGGCATCTATTATCTGGAAACCGGTGCCGTGGCCCGCGGTTCCAAGGTGGTGTATGACCGCGCCCATTCCGCCATCTCCGAAATCAAGCCCGGCATGGTGGACTGGTACAAGGTCCTGGAAGGGGCCGACTGGTTCCATTGGACCGGCATTACTCCCGCCCTGAGCCAGGGTGCCGCTGACGCCTGCCTGGAAGCCATCAAGGTGGCGAATGAACTGGGCGTGAAAGTGTCCTGCGACCTCAACTACCGCAAGAAACTCTGGAAATACGGCAAGACGGCTGCCGAGGTGATGCCCGCCCTGGTGGAGGGCTGCGACCTCATCCTGGGCAATGAAGAAGATGCCGAGAAAGAGTTCGGCATCAAGCCCGAAGGCTTCGACGCCGAGAAGACCGGCGGCGAAATTGACCAGAGCATCTTCGTGAGCGTGGCGGAGCAGTTGATGAAGAAGTTCCCGAAGTGCAAGAAAGTGGCCATCACCCTGCGCGGTTCCATCAATGCCAACCACAACACCTGGGGCGGCGTCCTGTACGACGGCAAGACTCTCTGGCAGAGCCGCCGGTACGACATCACCCACATCGTGGACCGCGTCGGCGGCGGAGATTCCTTCATGGGCGGTCTCCTGTACGGCCTCATCGCCTACAATACCGACCAGGAAGCCATCGAGTTTGCGGCAGCCGCTTCCTGCCTCAAGCACACCATCCTGGGCGACTACAACCGTGTAACGGTATCCGAAGTGGAAGGTTTAATCAAAGGCGGCGGTTCCGGCCGGGTAAGTCGCTAAGTGTCATTCTGAACCAAAGAGAAGAATCGATATGGCTAAATTCAATAAAATCGACACAATCAACATCATCCGCAGCACCGGTATCGTTCCGGTGTTCTACAACAAGGATGTGGAACTCACCAAGAAGGTGGTAAAGGCCTGCTATGACGGCGGCATCCGCGCCTTCGAATTCACCAACCGCGGCGACGGCGCCAACAAAGTCTTCGAGGAAGTCATTGCCTTCGTCCGCAAGGAATGCCCCGAGATGGCCCTGGGTGCCGGTACCATCCTGGATGCGCCCACCGCTGTCCTCTATATGCAAATGGGGGCCGATTTCCTGGTGTCGCCCTGCATGGTGGAAGAGGTGGTGAAAGTGGCCAACCGCCGCGGCATCCCGTACAGCCCCGGCTGCGGCACCGTGACCGAGATTGTCAAGGCCCAGGAACTGGGCTGCGACCTGTTGAAGGTTTTCCCGGCCGGAAACGTGGGCGGCCCGTCCTTCGTGAAGAACATCCTGGGCCCGCTTCCTTGGGCCATGGTGATGTGCACCGGTGCCGTAGAGCCTACGGAAGAGAATCTGACGGCCTGGGGCAAGAGCGGCGTCACCGCCGTGGGCATGGGCTCCAAACTCTTCCCCAAGGACGTCGTGGCCGCCGGAGACTGGAAATCCATCTCCGACCTCTGCGCCAAATCCCTGGGCTGGTTCAAAAAATAATCGGCCGATAACCCTTTAGGACAAAGAACCCCGGAGAAGCATCTTCGGGGTTCGTCGTATTTTGGAGTTTCCCATCTTTTCAAACAGCGTAACAAGTATAGGATAAAAAGGAATGGCAGGGCCGTAAGCCGCTTTCTGTTTTTGAATCTGTCATTTATCTTCGCAACCTACCCCCCGGCATCAGGCGGGCAGCCCTCGGCTGCCGGTATATTTGGTCTTGCAGGCCCGGGCAGCGTACCCGCCGGCTGTCGCCAGACGGCGTCGTGGGCTCTTACCCCGCGTTTTCACCCTTACCGGAGAAAAAAAAAGAAAAACTCCGGCGGTTGTTTTCTGTTACGCTGCTTAAAGATTACTCCCTACTGTGCTTTCCACAGCCGGGTGCCCTTCCCTGTGCGGACTTTCCTCAGGGCCGTAGCCCCGCGACAGATCGTCCTGCCATTCCGATGGCAAAGGTACGAAAAAAAACAATACCTCAATAATTGATTGAACATTCGCGGAGCCCTTCCACCACTTCCACATCATTGGGCCCGTGCCAGACAAAGCGGAGTTGCATGGGGTGCGTTGTGAATTCGGCCTCTTCGCAGCCCGCGATGACAAGGGTGTATTCCTTGTCCGTCGCCATTTTCTTGTCCAGGTTGAAGTCCCAGAAAACATTGCCCCGGGACAGTTCGCTGTCCAGAAAACCGTATTCGTAGTACATTCCGGCCAGGCTGTACAGAAAGGACTGGGGGAAGTAGTAGTCGTCGGCAATGGTTTCGGAAAGTTCATAGTCCCAGAAATAGGTGAAGGAGTTGTCGGAGGGCGTAATGCGAAGGGCACTTTCTTCGATTTCCACTTCGAAGGTCAGGTCCCGACGGGGGATGGGCCGGGTGTGGTAGAAAACCTCAATGGGCTCGCCGATGAGTTCGTGGGTTTTTGGGTGTATCTGGAACAGGATGAACCGGTAGTCGGTATCATCACCAATTCCCGAAAAGGTGAACTGCCGGCTTCCCCGGTAGCAGAAAGCGTCAGTAAAATTTGAGTTCTCAAAATAAGTGATGGCGTCTTCCAGAAATGCAACCTCGGCTTTGATGGCTTCTTTGGCCGATGATGAATAATACTCCTCCTGGGGACTCAGTTGGATATAAGAGTAATACGCCTTCATGTTCATGGCCGCAACGGTGATACGGGCGCGGGATGCGCCCACATAGGTGAGTTCCACCCGGAATTCGCTTTCCACCGTAGTCTTGTCCTTCCCGCAGGACGCAAACAAAAAGACCAGAGTGATAAATAATAGAAATCGTTTCATCTACAATTCCTTATAGGCGTTAAAAATAAAGCGGATGGCACCCATGCCGTGTTTGCCATAGGCGTCGAAATCAAAAGTGATATCCTTCCCTTTGAAATACTGCTCCGCTTTCTGGCCGTTGATGAAGGGGACGGTGGTATCCTCCGTGCTGTGGAAGAAGTGGATGGGATGGCGGGGAATGAAATTGAGCACCGAATTCATCATGAGCGCCTTGTACAACTTGGCCGTCTGCGGGTTTTTCTTGTCGCGTCCCACATCGGTCATGAGGTCGCTGACGGAGTTGGCGTTCATTAGTAGGTTAATCTGCTTTACCGTAAAGTTCTTGGAGTTAATCCATTCGTCGTAATGCTCCAGCAGTACCGGCTTGAAGAAATCGGAAATCTTGAGGCCCAGATTTTCGCCCACGTTGACACCCTGGACAATCATGGGAATAGCGCAGGGGATGCCGGTAAGGTCTTCCAGCATGGAGATGTCGAAGGTGGCGGCGAGGTCGTAGGGACCGCCGCCGGCATATACTTCCTTGATGGGCAGTACATCTTCACATTCGTCCTGGATGAGGTCCATGACGCCCAGGGTGGTGGAGCCGCCCTGGGAATAGCCCAGCAGAATCACCTGGTCGCTTTCCGGTGCCCGGCCGATGTGCTGGAGGTACGGCTTTACCGCCAGGGCCATATCCACCACGCTGCGCGCGGTGCTCTCCACATGCATGTACGGGTGGATCCGGTCTTTGGTAACGCCGAAGCCGATATAATCGGCGATGACTACGGCGTAGCCGCGGCCGGCCAGGATGCCTTCCAGCGGAAAACTCTCCGAAGGGCACTCGTAGTTGGCGCCGATGGTGAAATGGCTCACAATGAGCATGTTCTTGATTCTCCCCTTGGCGGGCAGAAGCACCTTCCCGGAAAGGGTGAGGGGAGAGCCATCGACATCATGACCCTGGTAGGTGCCGGCAATGTGGATGAGCCGGTTGCTCTCGATATTGCCCAGAATCTCTTTTACAAGATCCACGGCGGCAATGGAGGCCACTTTGGTATCGGGCTCGTCTTCCGTTTCCATGAAGTGGATTTCGGGGTTGAGGCTGCCGCCAATGACGATATCGCTGTCGGATACCTTGGTGACGTGGAAGGTGTCGAAGTCCACCACTTCCACCTCGGGATGCCGGCAAGCGACCAGTATCAGGCACATCAGGCCCGTCAGAAAGAGGCTTCGTTTCATAATCCGACCATTTGTAATATGCGCCGAACGAGAGAATGCGGGACCCCGCCTGGTAAATGTGATAGACATCGGAAAGGGAATTGAGCATGCCCAGTTCTACATTTCCGCCCCAGTGCCCCTTCCCGATTTCTATGCCTATCCAGTTGAGGTTGAGCGCGATACCCGCCTTGAACTGTTTCTGGTTGTCAAAGGCGAAAACGGTGCCGGCACCCAGTCCGGAATAGAGCCGGACCAGGGGACGGTTCAGCCAGGTGAAGCGGACGGTGGGCATCAGAACGATGTCCCAACTGCGCACCGGCACTTCGGGCTGCGTCAGTTTGTGGTAACGGTCAAAGTTGCCTTCCTTCCAGAAAATGCCTTCGGCATCGGCCTGGATGCCTACGCTCACCACCTTGGAGAAGCGGTAGAGGTATTCGGCATAGAAATGGCCGGTGTAGCCGAAGTCGTACTTTTCGTCGCGGGAAAAATGGGCGGGAAGGGATTCGGGGGAAGGATAGGTGCCGCGGACGGTGGAATGGAAGGCCAGCGTCTCGAACAGCATGTCTCCCCAGCCCAGACGGAGGGTGTGCCTGCCCTCAGGCGGCAGCGCCCCGAAAACGGGCACAGCCACACTTAAGAGCAGGAGAGTAAGTAATCTTCTCATTGTGTTTTAGAGCCGGGCGCGGAGGGCCTGGGTGGCCTCTTCGTAGCCGGGTTTTTCCAGAAGGGCGAACATGTTTTTCTTGTAGGCCTCCACTCCGGGTTGGTTGAACGGATTCACGCCCAGGGTGTATGCGCTGACGCCGCAGGCGAACTCGAAGAAGTACAGGAGGGCGCCAAGGTGCTCTGCATCCAGAGTTTCGATGGAAACGGCCATCTGGGGAACGCCGCCGTCGATGTGGGCCAGGCGGGTGCCCAGTTCGGCCATGTGGTTGCAATGCTCAACATGCTTGCCGGCAAGGAAGTTGAGTTGGTCCAGGTTCTGCTGGTCCGGGCCGATGACCACGCTGCGCTGCGCTTTCTCCACGTGGAGCACGGTTTCGAACATGATACGGGTGCCCTGCTGGATGAACTGGCCCATGGAGTGGAGGTCGGCGGTGTTGTTGACGCTGGCGGGATAGATGCCGGTGCCGTCCTTGCCCTCGGATTCGCCGTAGAGTTGCTTCCACCATTCGGCCACAAAAGTGAGTTTGGGATTGTAGTTTACGAGGATTTCCGTGCTCTTTCCGTATTCGGCGAACAGGAGGTTGCGCATGGCGGCATACACCACGGCCGGGTTCTGGGCCGATTTGACGGCGAGGGCCTTTTCGGCCTTTTCGGCTCCTTTCAGGAGGGCCTTGATGTCCAGGCCGGCGGCGGCGATGGGCATGAGGCCGACCGGGGTGAGGACGGAGAAGCGGCCGCCCACGTTGTCGGGAACGACGAAGGTCTTGTAGCCTTCCTGGGTGGAGAGGGTCTTGAGGGCGCCTTTCTTGGCGTCGGTGATGGCCACGATGCGCCGGGCGGCATCGGCCTTTCCGTAGCGCTCTTCGATGAACTGTTTCACGATGCGGAAGGCGACGGCCGGCTCCGTGGTGGTGCCGCTCTTGGAAATGACGATGCAGGCCACGTTACGCTCTGCGGCCAGGTCCATCAGTTCGGCCAGGTATTCCTCGGAGAGGTTGTTGCCGGCGAAGACCACCTCGGGAGCGTCCTTGTGACTGAGTTGCTTGGCGAAATTGTGGCTCAGGGCCTCGATTACGCACTTGGCGCCCAGATAACTGCCGCCGATGCCGATGGCAATCACCAGGTCCACGCCCTTCTCCTTCCAGAGACGGCAGATACCTTCGATATCGGCCAGGATGGAGGCCGGAACCTCGGAGGGAAGGTGTTTCCATCCCAGGAAATCGTTTCCGGCGCCTTTCTCGCTTTCCAGCACATCGAAAGCATCCAGGGCTTTGTTCACATAAGCATCATACTTGGCGGGCTCAATGAAGGAGGCGCAGCCTTTTACATCTACATTTACCATAGTTATAGAGTTTAAAAATATTTCCAATTCTACAAATATACGCTTTTTGGCCGATAAATCCTACTGCCGGAGCCATTCCAGGTTGAATCGGTAGTGTACGCGCGAACTCAGCAGGTGGATGGTCCCGTCCGGAGACTGCGTGCAGGAGAGGTAACCTTTGGGCTCCGCATGGGCGGAATCCATGGTGAAGGAACCGGTCCAGGCTCCGCCGTCCAGCGTGCGCGTCACTTCGTCCGTAAGGAGTTTCTTCACGGGCCAGGAGGCTCCGTCATCGTAACTCAGGGCGGCGAAAAGGCCATCGGCTCCAAAGGAACAGAGCATCAGGGGACCTTCCTGCAAACGCTTGAGTACCAGGCGCTGCCCGCTGCCGATGGGCGGAAATTCCGTAGGAGAGAATGTCCAGGTGTATCCGCCGTCACGGGAAATGCTGCAGGGCATGTGGCCGTCGATGGAATTGCCCCGGCCATATGCCATCAGGGAGCCGTCGGCCCGTTCCACGATGCCGGCGTGGATGCCGGCGATAGTGCTGCCCGTGTCTTCCCAGGTTTTGCCCCCGTCACCGGAAATGTGAAGGGATGTGCCGGCTTCTCCGTCCGGACCGGCATCGCACAAGAGGAGGATGCGTCCGTCCCGGGTGACCACGGGACCGGCAATCACCTGGTGCCGGACCCCATGTTCCGCTTCGATATAGCGCAGGGGAGACCAGCGGCCGTCAAGGCTGCGCCTTCTCATGGCGAGGGCCAGGTCTTTCCACTCTCCGGCGTCTCCGACTCCCTGGAAATGAAGGATTTCTCCGCTATCCAGCGTGAGGAGGGCGCTTCCGGTCATATTGCGGCCGGGGACTTTGCAGAAAAGGGTGGCCGGAGCCCAGTTCTCTCCGTCGAATTCCGACTGCAGGACCACCATCTCCCGGCCGGCCTCGGCGTTGGTCGAGAACCAGACGGCAAGGAGGGTCCCTTCCGGAGTCCAGGTGACGGCCGGCTGGTGGTTATGGGCATAGAACGGTGTCCCGTCCACCGGCGGAATCACATACGGAATGGGTTCCAGGAACACGGGGCCGATGTCGCCTGCCCGTTCGTGGGGATGTTCCGGGGCCGGTTCCACGATGCGGAAGCCCAGGAGAACGGAGCGGTCTTCCGGGAGCGAGGCGCTGCGGCTGTCGCTCCGGAGGAACTCTACGGGGGTGTTGTGGGAGCCGCCGCGGACCATGCGGAGATCCCCGGTCGCAGCCGGGGATGACGGGGATGGAAGTGCCCGGGATGACGAGCAGGCGTCCAGGCACCATTCTTCCACGTTGCCGTGCATGTCGTACAGGCCCCAGGCGTTGGGGGCGAACCGGGCCACCTGCAGGCTCACGGGTTCTTTGTCCCGCGTATTCTTCTGTACTTTCCACTGCTCTTCGGGGAAGGTTTCCCCTGTATTGTAGGCGGTTGCGGTCCCTGCCCGGCAGGCGTGTTCCCACTCCGCTTCCGTAGGCAGGCGGAAATGCCGCCCGGTTTTCCGGGACAGCCACTTGCAATAAGCGTCGGCCTCTTCCCAGGATACCATGATGACGGCCTCGTCATCGGCCTTTGAAAAACCTTTGTAGCCGCGGTATGTGCTGTGGGAAGGGTCGAAGGCCTCGTACTGGGCGTTGGTGACCTCCGTCGCGCCCATCTTGAGACCGCCTGTTTCGGGAATTTCTACCAGGGGTGGCACGGTAACGGTTTCGCATGCGATGAGCGTGATGGAGAAAAGAAGGGCGGAGAAGGGACGCATGGTGCTTTGTTTTTGCAAATATCGGCAAAAATATTTGCATTCTTTTCGAAAAAAAAGCGTACTTTTGCATCCCGTATTCAAGAAATCTCTCTACTGCCTTATGAAATACGGGTTCGACAACGAAAAGTATCTTAAAATCCAATCGGAACGCATCAAACAGCGCATCGCCACTTTCGGCGACAAGCTTTACATGGAGTTTGGCGGCAAACTTTTTGACGACTATCATGCCAGCCGCGTTCTCCCCGGATTTGAACCCGACAGCAAGTTCCAGATGCTCACCCAACTCAAGGATGACCTGGAAATCGTGATTGTCATAAGTGCCGTCGATATCGAGAAAAACAAAGTCCGAAGCGACCTGGGCATTACTTATGATGTGGATGTCCTGCGTCTGAGGGACGAATTCATGTCCCGCGGCTTCAGCGTCAACAGCGTGGTCATCACCCATTTCAACGGCCAGGCCAGTGCCGAGGCCTACCGCAAGCGCCTGGAGAAGATGGATATCAAGGTCTATTACCATTACACCATCGAAGGATATCCGCACAACGTGGCCCTGATTGATTCGGACGAGGGATTCGGCAAGAACGACTATGTGGAAACCACCAAACCCCTGGTGGTGGTCACGGCTCCCGGTCCCGGCAGCGGAAAGATGGCCGTGTGCCTGAGCCAACTCTATCAGGAGAACAAACGGGGGGTCAAGGCCGGCTACGCCAAGTTCGAGACCTTCCCGGTCTGGAACCTGCCGCTGACCCATCCCGTGAACCTGGCCTACGAGGCCGCCACGGCCGATTTGGAAGACGTGAACATGATTGACCCCTTCCATCTGGACGCCTATGGGGAAACGGCCGTGAATTACAACCGGGACATCGAGATTTTCCCGGTGATGAACGCCCTGTTCGAGGACATTTATGGTGAGGCCCCCTACAAGTCTCCCACCGACATGGGCGTGAACATGATTGGCTATTGCATCAGCGATGATGAAGTTTGCCGGGAGGCTTCCCGGCAGGAGATAATCCGCCGCTATTTCACTTCCCTCTGCAATTTTGCCGACGGGAAGGCCACGGAGGGCGAGGTGAACAAAATCGGCCTGGTGATGAAGCGTGCCAAGGTTACGGTGAATGACCGCAAATGCACCGTGGCGGCCCGTGAGCGGCTGGAAAAGGCCCAGAAAGCCACGGCCGCCATCGAACTGGCAGACGGCACCGTCCTCACCGGAGAGACCAGCCCGCTGCTGGGGCCCAGTGCGGCACTGCTTTTGAATGCTATCAAGCACCTGGCCGGCATTGCCCATAATGTGAAACTGATTCCGCAGACCATGATAGAGCCCATCCAGAAACTCAAGGTGGATTACCTGCACGGACACAATCCGCGTCTGCACACCGACGAAGTGCTGGTGGCTATCTCCATGATGGGCCGGCTGGACGAGAACTGCCGCCTCGCGCTGGAGCAACTTCCCAACCTCTCGGGGGCCCAGGTACACTCTACCGTGATGCTCAGCGAGGTGGACCGCAAGACTTTCAACAAACTGGGCATCGGCCTCACGTGTGATCCGGTGCGCAAAATCAAGAAGGTGGAGAAATGAAAAAACTTTGGATTCTGATACTGGGCCTTACCCTCTGCGCCTGTTCCGAAGCGCAGGTGAAGGAGTACCGGCTGAAGGTGGTGAAGGAATACCCTCACCGCACGGACGCCTATACCCAGGGACTGTTTTTCCAGGATGGAACCCTCTATGAAACCACGGGCCAGTACGGAGAGAGCACCATCCGCACCGTCAATCTCGAAAGCGGGGAACCTACTGCCATTAAGAAGTTGAACCGCAAATACTTCGGAGAAGGTTCGGTGATTCTGGACGGAGAACTGTACGTGCTCACATGGACCAACAGGGTGGCTTTCCGCTATGACGCCGCCACGCTGGAATACAAATCCACGGTGAGTTATCCCCGCGAGGGCTGGGGGCTCACCACGGACGGGAAACAACTCATTGCCAGCGACGGCTCCTCCACGCTGTATTTTCTGGACAGGAACCTGAAAGTGCTCCGGAAACTGCCTGTTACCCTGAACGGACGTCCGGTGCGCTATCTGAACGAGTTGGAGTGGATTGACGGGAAAATCTGGGCCAATGTCTATACTACGGATTCCATCGTCATTATCAATCCGTCTTCCGGAAAGGTGGAGGGGCTGGTGGACTGCGCCGGCCTTCTTCCCGCCAAACTGCACACCCGTGACACGGACGTGCTCAACGGGATTGCCCGTGACGCCGCGGGCCGCATTTACGTGACCGGAAAGAACTGGCCGCGTTTGTATCAGATAGAACTGATTGAAAAATAAATAGTTGGGGTATCAGGCGGGTGCCTGATTGAGAGAGACCCATTGAACTTGATACGGTTGATACCGTCGTAAGGAAATGAAAAAAACACTTTTTTTTGCGGCACTGTGCGTGCTGCCGTTCTGCGCCGCTGCGCAGGAAAAGACCGAGCGTCTGGACTCGGTGGTCGTCTCCGCTTCCCGGGCCGACAAAAACACTCCCGTCACTTTCACCACAGTGGGGAAGGATGAACTGAGGGCGTCCAATCCCATGAATTCGCTGCCGATGAGCCTGAACCTCCTGCCCTCGGTGGTCACCTACAACGAAGGCGGGACGGGGCTGGGCAATTCGGCCATGACCATCCGCGGCAGCAAGGGTTCCCAAATCAATGTCACGCTCAACGGCATTACGCTCAACGATGCCGAGTCGCAGGAGGTTTTCTGGGTGAACATCCCGGCCCTCACCAGCCTCATATCGGGCGTTCAGGTCCAGCGCGGCCTTGGGACCAGCGCCAATGGGGCAGGTGCCTTCGGGGCCAGCATCAATATGAATACGGCCTTTGTCCAGGCCGATCCGTCGGCACGGGTGGAACTGAGTGCCGGTTCGTTCGGAACCATGATTACATCGGCTGCCATTTCCAGCGGCAGGCTTCCGGGCGGGCTGTATTTCGACCTGGCCATGAATCTTGGCAGCACCGACGGTTATATCCGGAACGCGCAGGTGGGCTCTTCTTCGCTCTTTGCCGTGCTGGGCTGGCTCAACGGTTCCAATTCCCTGCGCCTGACCTACCTGATGGGCCAGCAGGTGAGCGGCATCACCTGGGACGGCATCGACCTGGAACAGTATTACAAGGACCGCCGCTACAACGGGGCGGGAGAGTATCTGGACGACGAGGGAAACGTCCGCTACTATGACAACCAGACGGACAATTATGCGCAGCATCACGTGCAACTCAATTATTCCCATCGGTTTGGCGAGCGTCTGACCTGGGTGAATACTGTCAATTATACGCGTGGAGACGGGTTCGACGAGTATTACAAGATGAGCCGGAAGTTCAAGAATTTCGGCTTCCCTTCCGAGTATTCTGGCAAGACAGACATGATTTACCGCAAACTCATGGACAATGACCTCTGGGTGCTCAATTCCAGCCTCCGCTTCCGGACTGACCGCCTGCATCTTACGGCCGGCGCCAATCTGTCCTGGTACCGTGGCGGCCATTGGGGCGAGGTCCTCTGGGCCAAAAAAGCCGCGCGGAATTTCGATTATTCTTCCCTGGACTGGTACAGCAACACCGGCTGGAAAAACGATGTGAGCGCTTTTGCGAGGGCCGAGTATCAACTGCTTCCCTGGCTTACCGCCTATGCCGACCTTCAGTACCGGACTATCGGCTATCGTATTGAGGGGGCCGATGACGACTGGCTGGAGTATGGGGCTGCCGTGGAAGACCGCCTGGATTACAACCGCCGCTGGAATTTCTTCAATCCCCGGGCGGGCCTTACCGCCTCCTGGGGGATTCACAAGTTCTACGCTTCGGCCGCACTGGGACACCGGGAACCGGGCAGGGGAGACATCAAGGAGAATGTCAAGGGAGAAGGTGCGCCCATCGAGCCAGAGCGGATGCTGGATATCGAAACCGGATACGGGATTGACACCCGGACTTTCTCTGCTTCCGTGAATCTCTATGCCATGGAATACTGGGACATGCTCCTGGAGACGGGCCGTCTGTCTTCCAGCGGTTATGCCATCAAGGAAAACGTTCCCCGCGCCTGGCGGCGCGGTGTGGAAATCAGTGCTCTCTGGGAGCCTCTGGACTGGCTCCGGCTGGACGGCAATGCCACGCTCTCTGTAAATCAGATTGCCGATTATACCTCCTATGTCCCGTATGAGGACTATTCGGCCACCCATCCGGTCCATTATGGCAGGACCACCATGCTGATGTCCCCATCGGTCATCGGCATGCTGCGCCTTAGTCTCCGGCCGTGGAAGGGCGGACTGTTTACTATAGACAGCAAGTATGTGGGACGCCAGTTCATCGATAATTCCATGCGGGAAGAGATGGCCATTCCGGCCTACTGGCTGGCCAATCTTTCTCTGGGACAGGTCTTTTCCATCGGCCGAAAGACGCTTGCGGTCACCGCTTATGTGAACAATTTCCTGAATCGTCTTTATTATGCATCTGGTTGGCGCTGGGAGAGTTACAATGCGGAAACCGGGCAGGTCTATACGGGAATTGGGGTGTATCCGCAGCCTCCTTGCAATTTTATGATAAAGGTTTCCTTGAGTTTTTAAAATCTTTTATTTATTCAAGAAAAGTTTAAAAAATTTTGCAAGTATAAATAGTTTGTTTATATTTGCATCAGAAAAACGTATCTTCTAACCAACTAATTAACCTTCTTCTTTAAAGGTAAGAATACACTACTAACTAACCAAGTAAGGGGCTCGCAGTGATGTGAGCCCTTTATTGTGGCACCCTTTTCCCGTGCGGACGGGAAATTTTTGGTGGAGTGACGGGGTATTCTTTCCGCGTTGACGGAAAATCGGGCACAGAGTGCGTTGCGCGCGTCGACGCGGCAGCGAAATCGGGGAAATCGGCGCATTTCCTGGCCGCGTTGACAGCCGTATGTGCCCCGCAGGGCCGTGAAAGGCCAATTCAGCAACCAACGCGGCAGGCTTTGTTGCCTTTGTTGCATTGTGCGCCCGTGCTTCAAGACTTGAAGCAGGGGTTTGCGGCACCTTCCGATACAAAGATTCCGGGCGGATTTTTTTGAATGCGCCTCCCCAGGGGCAAAAACGCCCCAAATCGCCCCGCGGAGGCTCCAAAGACTGTTCCCCAGGGGCAAAAACGGCCTAAATTGCCCCGCGGTGGCTCCAAAGACTGTATCCCAGGGGCAAAAACGGCCCAAATTGCCCCGCAGTGGCGCCAAAGACTACCCCCCAGGGGCAAAAACGCCCCAATTTGCCCCGCGGTGGCCCCAAAGACTGCACCCCAGGGGCAAAAATAGCCCAAATTGCCCCGCAGTGGCCCCAAAGACTGCACGCCAGGGGCAAAAAAGGCCCAAATTGCCCCGCAGTGGCGCCAAAGACTACCCCCCAGGGGCAAAAACGGCCCAATTTGCCCCGCAGTGGCTCCAAAGACTGCACGCCAGGGGCAAAAAAGGCCGAAATTGCCCCGCGGAGGTCCTAACGACTGTTCCCCAGGGGCAAAAACGGCCTGAATTGCCCCGCGGAGGCTCCAAAAACTGCATCCCAGGGGCAACGGCGGTGCCTGGGAGCACAAAAGTCTGGTGGCCGGGTGGCCGCCAGACTGCTTCTTTCTTGTTGGAATTACTGTGAAAGTTCCGTTGAGTGGACCATCGGGGGAAACATTCTGCACCAGGCATATTTCCCAACTCTCTTTTTTCCTTGATTCAGAAAGAGAGGGCAACTCACTTTTGACATGAACCCCGAAAGTTAGACAAAAAACTTTCGGGGTTTTGTTATGAAACACAATTATGAGCAGTTGCTACGCTACATGCATTTATTAGAGAAAGG
>ONTQ01000240.1 GCA_900320795.1 uncultured Bacteroidales bacterium | reverse complement strand
TTCCCGGCTGGATTTTTCGCAGATTACCCCGAAATTCTTCCGCATCCTGAAGCAGTTCCAGCCTTTCGGACCCGGCAACAGCAACCCCGTATTCGTCACGGAGAATGTGTACGATGCCGGCAACGGCCGCAAAGTGGGGGCGGGCGGCGTGCACATGAAACTGGACCTGATCCAGGAATCGCAGCCCTACCACCAGATTGCCGCCATCGCCTTCAATATGTCGGAATACTACGACTATATCAAGGCCGGCAATCCGCTGGACATCTGCTACTCCATCGTAGAGAATTATTATCGGGGTAATTCCACCATCCAGCTCCGCCTGAAAGATATGCGCGAGCGGGAAGAATTCATTTAGAGCTCTTTCCGGAGCCTTGCCTTGGGAATATTCAGCATGTCGCGATACTTCGCGATGGTGCGCCGTGCCACCTTGTAGCCGCGCCGCGTCATCTCGTCCACCAGCTGGTCGTCCGTGAGCGGCTTGCGTTTGTCCTCGGCAGCGATGCACTCTTTCAGCGCCTTCTTGAGTTCCCGGGTCGATACCTCCTCTCCCTCCTGGTTCTCCAGTCCCTCCGAGAAGAAATACTTCAGCGGGAAGATGCCGAAATGCGTTTCGATATATTTGCTGTTCACCACGCGGGAAATGGTGGAAATGTCGAAACCGGTGCGCTCGGCGATGTCTTTCAGCACCATGGGGCGGAGGTTGCTCTCGTCCCCGTCCACGAAATAATCGTGTTGGAAGTCCAGGATGGCCCGCATGGTTTTCTCCAGGGTGTTGTGGCGCTGCTTCAGGGCTTCCACGAACCATTTGGCCGAATCCAGTTTCTGCTTTACAAAGGTCGCCGCCTCTTTCTGGGCGCGGTCCTGGGTGTACTGGGCGTTTTCCAGGATGTCGGCATACTTGCGGTTTACACGGATTTCCGGGATGTTGAACCGGGGCATGCTCAATTCAAACTGCCCCCCGTTATAGTCCAGTACGAAATCGGGAATGATCTGCTGTGCCTGGTCGTTGTAACTGTCGTCGATCTGGCCGCCGGGCGAGGGATTCAGCTTTACGATGCGCCCCATGGCGGCTTTCAGCTGGTCTTCGGAAATGCCGGCGCGGGAGATGATTTTCTGGAAATGCCGGTTGGAGAATTCCTGGAAATAGTCTTCCAGGATGCGTTCCGCCAGGCGGACGTCTTCGGTCTGTTTTTCACTGCGGAGCTGCAGCAGCAGGCATTCGCGCAGGTCCCGTGCGCCCACGCCGGCCGGCTCAAACTCCTGGATCACCTTCAACAGGCTCTCCACTTCCTCGTAAGTGGTCTCGATGCCGGCCCGGAAGGCCAGGTCGTCCACCAGGGAGTCCAGGTCCCGGCGCAGGTATCCGTCTTCGTCCAGGCTGCCGATAATGAACGCGGCCACTTCACGCTGGTGTTTGTCCAGGTCGCGGAAACCCAGTTGCCGCATCAGGCTCTGGGTAAAACTTTCCTTGACGGAAAAGGTGTTGTATTGCGGCCGTTCGTCCTTCCCGTAATTGTTCACGTGCAGCCGATAGGAGGGCGTAGGATCGTTCTCGTCAATCTCGTCGATAGAAACGTCCTTGGGCTCGTTGTCGTCGCTTTCGCGGGTAGGAGCGTCGTCGTCAAGCACAGGATTGTCCTCGAACTCACTTTTGATCCGCTGTTCCAGTTCCTGGACAGGGAGTTCGATGAGCCGGATGGTCTGCATCTGCAGCGGGGAAAGCCGTTGCGTCTGCTTTAGTTCGAGTCCTTGCTTGATTTGCGTCATGCGTTACTGAACGGGGTTAACGGCCGGATAATGAATGCTTTCGTGCACCAGGAAGGCGGCCGGGAATTCGTATTTGATCTTGGACAGAAGCCGCAGCGCCTCGGATTTGGTCCGGAAATCGCCCACGGTGACCCGGAAGAACGAATTGGAGAAATTCCGGTAAGCGGGAATGTCCGGATAGCTGGAACGGAAGCGGATCAGCGCCGCTTCGGAATCGGTGCGGGAGGTCTGCTTGTTGTCGAAAAAGATCCGTACCCGGTAGCCGCTGACGGACTTGTCCTCGTTTGCGCTGACACGACGCAGGACC
>ONTQ01000173.1 GCA_900320795.1 uncultured Bacteroidales bacterium | reverse complement strand
GCCTCCAGCGGTTTTTTTTTTTTTTTTTGTTTTGGATACCGGCGGCGGAGTTCCTTGCGGACTTCAAAATATGTTCCCTTCCAGAAACTCCCGAGATCGCTCGTGAGCTGAACCGGCTTGTATCCGGGGGAGAGGAGCTCCATCAGCACCGGCATTCCGTCAACCTTGGGTGTGTCCACAAGTCCGAAACACTCCTGAAGGCGGACTCTCAGCACCGGTGCTTCGGCGCCGACACGGTACTCCAGCCTTATCCGGCTTCCGGTAGGCACGCAGATGTGGGTCGGCGCGATGCGGTCGACGGCCTGTTGCCGGGCATAATCCAGGCGGCTCCAAATCACGGCGCAGAGGTCGACTTTCTTGAGTTCTGCCGCCGTGGAAGCCTTGCCTATGAATAAAGGCCCCCACTCCCTGGCGCTTGCGCGGACGAAGGCAATGCGGCGCTGCAGGTTGTCCACTTCTTCGGAGAAGGACAATAGCGCGTCTCCATCTTTCTCGATAGCCTGGCAGATGACCTCCGTCACTTTCTCTCTGATATTGCCGGAAAGGGGCGCCGCACTGAGCAGTATGGCGCCGATGCGGCTTTCCGATCTGGCTACGACGGTCCCGGCCTTGGCATCCCAGCTGATATTCTCCCTCCGGGCGGCATATTTCGAAAGGTCTTCCGGAGCGGCTATGCCGGCAAGGAATACCTTCCCGGTCCCTCCTGCATTCCTGTGCATGGAGGCCGCAACTATCCATTCCGATCCGGAGACCGGGTCGGAATGGTCGACGGCCACGAGACTCCCTCCGGAGAGCTGGAAAACGCCGACGCCCTCTTTCCAGGCTTTTCCGATTCGTTCGGGGTAGGCCGAGGCGAGAAGAGCCCCGGCCTCGTATGGGTTCACGGAAGAGTTGTCCTCGGGCGCATTCATCATGAGGGCATATTCGTGAGATATCCGGGCGATGCGGGACCACTTGCCGGGATTCCCGGATTGCCTGGCTCGCCGCAAAGCATCAAGGCGCTTTGAAATGTCGACATCTGCCTCGCCGGCAAGCGGGTCTTTCTCTTCGAGAACGGCCGCAATGTCGGCGGCAAGAGCCTTGCGCTCCAGGGTGCCTGCCGAAAGCAGCATACCGGCGATGCGAGGGTGGCAGGGGAGTTTTGCGAGAGCCTTCCCGTGATCTGTCACCTTCCCATTTTCGTCAATGGCACAAAGGGAAACAAGGAGACCTGATGCGTGGAGTACGGATGCCTTGGGCGGCAGAGTGAGCCATGGCAGGTTCATGATATCCTTTTCTCCCCAAAGAGCGGCATCCAGCACAAGTGACGAAAGGTCTGCTTCCAGTATTTCAGGAGTCCTGACCGGGGCCATCCTGCTTTCGGTTCCGGGGCCGAAAAGCCTGTAGCACACTCCCGGGGCAACCCGTCCCGCGCGTCCCGTTCTCTGGGCGGCCATATCAAGGCTTATGCGTACGGTTTCCAGGTGGCTGAGGTCGCTGCGGGCATCGTATACCTTCTTCCTGCAAAGTCCGCTATCCACAACGATGCGCACTCCTTCGATTGTGAGCGAGGTTTCTGCTATGGGCGTTGCAAGTACTACCTTCCTCTCTCCGGGGCCGCTCGGAGCGATGGCCAGCGCCTGCCCGGCATTTGAGAGTTGCCCGAAAAGGGGAAATATATTAGTCCGGCCGAGTTGTCCATCAAGCCTTTCGGCGCAGCGGCGTATCTCAGCCTCCCCCGGTAGAAAGGCCAGGATGTCGCCCTCGTGCTGCCTGTGGGCTTGCAGGATAGTCCGGGCCATAAGGTCGGAGACATTGAAAGGGTCGGCCTCTTCCCTGGTGCGGATCACCTCCACGGGGAACATTTTCCCTTCGCTCTCCAGGACGGGGGCTCCGAGACTGTCCGACAGGGACTTGGCGTCGATGGTCGCTGACATTATGACCATGCAAAGGTCTTCCCGCAGGAGAAGCTGGCTTTGGCGGGTAAGGGCAAAGGCCTCGTCCGTATTGAGACTCCTTTCGTGGAATTCGTCGAAAATCACAGCCGCAACGCCTTCGAGGGCCGGGTCGTCCAGCAGCATCCTCGTCAGGATGCCTTCCGTTACAACCTCTACCCGCGTTCTTGATGATACTTTGCTTTCGAAGCGGATCCGGTACCCGACCGTCTCGCCTACGTTCTCTTCCAGGAGCCAGGCCATGCGCGCCGCTATCTGGCGTGCTGCAACCCGTCTTGGTTCCAGCAGGATCACCTTCCCCGCATCGGCAGGAAGGCTTTCGAGAATTGTCAAGGGCAAAAGGGTAGACTTGCCGGCGCCTGGCATGGCCGTCACGATGACGGCGGAATTATCCCTCAGAGCTTCGTTCAAAGGCCCTGCGACAGCGGAGACGGGAAGCGCCTCCAGTTCTTTTTTCAGGCGGACAGTCAAAAGATAAGGCCCGGATTATCATTTCATGGGCCTACAAAATTATATAAAAATATATAAAATCTGCCGTGCAAAGCTGATTTTCCGGAATCTGAACAACAATGGCGGCGAAACCCATGGCGGTCTCAGACACTGCCGGTATGAATGGGGCAAACAGACCAGCGATGCCTGTAAGTATCGGAATTCAGCCGTCTGCTTTTGCCCCGAGGAACTTGGTCGGCGTGATGCCGGTTACCTTTTTGAAGAGGCGTGTAAAGTGGTGTGGGTACTCGAAGCCAAGCAAGAGTGCGGTTTCGCCTACATTGTGGCCGTTCATCAAGAGGCTCTTGCCCTGCTCTACGACGAAAGAATGGATGTAACTTATAGCAGTGCCGCCGGTGGATTTGTGGATTACGTCGCCAAGATACCGGGGTGAGTAGGCCATCTCTTTTGCGCAGTACTGGACGGAAGGTATGCCGAGATCCATTTGCCTGCCATCCAGATAATACTTCCTGAGCAGGTTATGGAAGCGTTTAAGGATGTCGACATGTCCGCCGGCAATCCGGACCGTCCGATCATAGCGAGCAAATCCCTGGATCACACATACGAGGAGATGGAAGCCGCTATTCATGAGTGCCTTGACGCCCTTGGAATCGACCGCATCGACATATTCAAGATGCACGAAGTCCGTCAGGAGCCTGACTGGTCAGACAGGGCAGGGGCCTGGCAGTGCCTGCTCGATTACAAGGCGAAGGGAATCGTAAAGGCCATCGGCGTATCCACGCACCATATCGATGTAGTCGAACGAATGGCTTCCGTTCCGGAATGCGATATCGTGTTCCCGCTCATCAATTACGCGGGGCTGGGCATCCGCAAGGGTTCACACCCCGGCAGTGCGGAAGAAATGGCGGCTGCAATCAAAAAGATATGCGAAGAAAAGCCTTTCAGCTCCGAAAAGTTCTCCGGCAATTTCGAGATCGGAGTTCCACTCAAATCAAGATTCTGAAGGCTGGATAAGTTTGTTAAGGACTCCGGCAGTTCTCCTACCATTGTTTTGCTAATATCCAGATTTCGTAGGGCTGTCATATTT
>ONTQ01000171.1 GCA_900320795.1 uncultured Bacteroidales bacterium | reverse complement strand
GTACACCAGGCGGCAAACATCAGGGGCTCCGTCAGGAACCAGTCTCCGGCTATCTGTGACAGGATTTCTTCCATTACAGGTTCTTGATGAAATCAGTAATGGTCTTGAAGCATTTGGGTGCCCTGCTCATCATGAAAAGATTCGCCTTCGAGTAGGTCGCTCCCTCGAACACCGAGCAGAAATGCGCCATCGATTCCCGTTTCCCGCTTACGGATAACCAGTTCATATACTTGAGCAGGTTGTCCGCTGCCGATGCGCCTTGTTTGTCATTCTCAATACAGCGGAAAATGCTTTCGTTGACGATGGCAAGGTCATGTGGCTGGTATTTCTCCAGCGTCATCTTCTGCCGGTCAAAGTCCTTCAGGATGCTCTCGGCGCTGATGAGCCTGCTCTGCGAGAAACTCTCAAAGAACTCAGAAGCGGCTTTTGCGCCAATAATGCCGGCAACAACCTTTCGGGTAGTAGGGCCGATGGCCGGAGCCGTCTTCAGAATATCGGAGACTCTTTCCCATCCACGCCGGTCCGGCGTTTTCTCCAGCGAGGACGATGAATCCGTTACCGCTCCGTCACCGTCCAGCATCCGGCTGTTGTTCTCGATGAAATCAATCACGTGCTGGTCAATGCCGGCCTGTTGCGCCCATAGAATCCATTCTCCCGCCGTGGGACGGAAGTTATAGATATTGAAACGGGACACCAGCGCCGGATCCAGATCTGTCAGCTGGTACTCCTCGCCGTCGTTCACGGCCGATACTATGCGGCTGCCCGGAGGCAAGGAACGTCCGGCCAGCTTCCGATTCAGCGCCAGGTCCATAATCGTCTGCAAAATCTCCGGCCGGGCACGGTTGAGTTCGTCCAGGAACAGCACCACCGGCTGCCCGTCCGTTGGGAACCAGTAGGGCGGCATGAACACCGTCTTGCCTGTGGTTTCGTCCTTATTCGGAAGGCCGATAAGGTCTCCCGGATCACTCATCTGCCCCAGGAAAAGGGTCACCACCTTCTGCCCCTTTGCTTCAAAGAAATCCGTGATAATCTTAGACTTGCCGATACCGTGTTTCCCGCTTAGCATAATATTGTGCGAAGGGGGAGTGCTCTCCAGCAGGTTCTTGAGTTCTTTCGTGTTGATGTTGATTGCCATAATACTATTTGGATACCATTTCCATGATTTCTTCGTACGTGAGTTTATTGGAAGCGCCCGTTCCCTTCAGGATATTGTCCGAAATACCCCGCTTACGGTCCTGCAGCTTAACAATCTTCTGTTCGATGGTGTGCTCCGCAATCAGGCGTATCACCGTCACATCCCGCGTCTGCCCGATACGATAGGCCCTGTCGATGGCCTGCTCTTCGATGGACGGGTTCCACCAGGGATCCAGGAGGATAACGTAGTTTGCCGCAGTCAGGTTAAGGCCCAGTCCTCCGGCTTTGAGGCTTACGAGGAACACAGGGCATTCGCCGTTCTGGAATTGTTGCACCAAGTCGGCGCGCTGCTCCAACGGCGTGCCACCGTCCAGATAGAAGAAGGGGAGTCCCAGGTCCTTCAGTACTTTCTTGGCCAGTCCCAGGAAACTGGTGAACTGACTGAAGATGAGGATATGACTATCCGGCGTGAAGATGTGCTGGAGCAGATATTTGAGTTCCGAGAGCTTGCTGGAGCCCTGAATCCATTCCGGGCGCTGCAACTGGAAGGAACAGCAGGCGAGCCGGAGCCTGGTAAGGCCCTCGAAGAAAGAAATCTCCACCTCATCTTTTCCTCCTCCGGAAATCTCCTGCTCAATTTCATTCCGCATCCTCTCATACTCGGCCATCTCAACGTCCGAAAGCGAGAACACATAGTCAATCTCCGTTTTCTGCGGCAGTTCCTTCAGCACTTCTTCCTTGGTGCGCCGAAGGATAAATGGCTGTGTCAGGTTCTTCAGTTTCTCAAGCTTCTTATCTGCTTCATCCGGGTCCGTGGAGAAGTATTTGGCCTTGAACTGCTCATACTTGCCTAACATACCCGGATTGATGAACTGGAACAAGTTCCAAAGGTCCGAAAGGCTGTTCTGCACAGGCGTGCCGGTGAGGATGATTCGTGCCTGGCTTCTGAGTTCCATTGCTGCGTGGGACACTTTGGTCCAGCGGTTCTTGATCTGGTGGGCTTCATCCAGGCAGATGACATTCCATTCCCGCAATTGGATATCCTCGGCGCTATTGACCAGAACGCCATAGGAACACAGCACCACATCGTTCGGACCTACATTATTCACTAGGGTGGCCCTGTCCTTCACGTGATTGATCAGTAACGGGCGAAGTCCCGGAGCGAATTTCCGGATTTCGCTCTCCCAGTTTGGAACGACGGATGTGGCCAATAAGAACGCGATGGTCTGAACGGTTTTTCCCAGGCCCATGTCATCGGCGAGGCACCCGCCTGCACCCCAGTGAGAGAGCCGGGATATCCACTGGTATCCTTCCAACTGATAAGGTCGAAGCGTAGCATCCAGGCCGTCCGGCACGGCCGGTTCCATCTCATAAGCTTCTTGCATCCTGGCCAGCTGGGCATCGTAGTCGGCATTCACGCCTACCGGCAATTCACCCATGCCCAGCACTTCGGCCAGTTTGCCCACCTGATACTTGGGAATCTGCACATTGGTTCCCACGCCCAGGCTTCGCAGCGCAGCCAGCTGCCTTTTCAGGGCTTTGCTAATGCGGATATATTCATCTTCGCCTATCAGGACGAACTCGCTTTCATCGTTTGTAAAATCGGCCTCCAGAACTTGTTTAAGGGGGATTGCCGTGTTCCCTAGGTTCAGTTGCCCCTCCATCTCGAACCAGTTGATGCCGCTGGAAAGGGCAATCTCCCAGTTGGAACTGCCGGCTTTTCCCTTGAACTTGATTTCCGTTCCCTCCGGCCACTCCATCGCGTAATCGTCCGGCCTGTCGTGCAGAAATTCCAGCAGCGGCAGCAGATTCTCCGTCTGATGTATTTCCAGCTTCTTGGAGCTGTACATGGAGTAGGACGGCGTATTGGTAATGAAGTCCGTCAGGTCATTCAGGTTATCCTGCTCCTTCTGGAAATCCCTGTGAACCTTGTAGGAACGTCCTACAGAATCCCGTTCGATGTATTCGGAAGGGCCATCGGCTGGGTCAAATCGTGCGCCGCCATCATAAGGAACAGCCTTCCATTCTATCATATAAGAGCCCTTGTCCGGCTTAATCTGGACGATGATTTTTCCGGTCCCGGAAACCACAACAGCTTCCGTCAAGCCGCGAAGGGCCGATACGTCGATGTCGATGAACTGCTGTAGTTGACTGCTCAGTTCGATGATGGAACCGGCGGCCGACAGGGGAAGTCCGCTTTGTTTGAGCAGCATCTCCAAAATCCGCCTTTGCTGGCTATCCAAGGCAATCACTGTTGCGTCGCCGTGCTCGTCAAAGAGGACCTTCCGTGTATAGATGCCTCCATTCTTATCCGTGTCGACATTGGCCTTCGGAACAATCTTGTCGATATCGATGTCAAAGGTCACCTTAGGACGGCCGGCAGCAATCCGGATAGGGCCCTCCATGTTATAAACTCTGTCCGAGCCCACCAGGAAGGGGAATACAGCCTCAATCTCGCTTCTGTAAACGGGGTGGGTGTTGTATTTGGAGTAGTCACGCAGAACCTGGATAATCTTCTGGTCGGTCTCGTCCGTGAACGGGTATCTTCCGTCCAGATACTGGCTGTAGGAAAGCAGCCTTTCCTCGCCCCAGCTGCCGTCCGGCTGAGCTTTCTGCTCCCGCAGGCCTACGATGGATTCTCCGCTCACGATGAATTTCACGCGGGAACCGGTTGCCTGGTTAGGACTCAGGGCCTGCGTCAGCCCCTCCAGCGTCTCATTCCAGTCATCCACCGGGCGGATCTGTGCAATGCGGCTGTCGTCGCCAAAGGTGTCTTTCAGTTTTTGGTGAGTATCAGCATCTGTATTCAGGTAAGGCGAACATTCCAGTTGCATAATGGCTGTCGCAGGCGGGTCCTCCAGTTTGTTATAGCCTTGGATATTGCTCAGTCCTCTCCAGCGGCTCATCAGGAACAGAATCTGCTTCTCCAGCGGACTGGATTTGATGGCAAGACGCTGCAGCTGATGGCCGAGGTCGTCCTTTTCCAGTGTCTTCACTGAAGCCAGCAGCTGAATGGCAGGGGATACGCTCCGGTTCCTTGCAATAGACTCCAGTTTGACGTTCTGCCTGTTGTCGTGCAGCAGTGCCACCACGTAGAAATAACTGGCAAGAATATTGTCCGGCACGTCCTTCATGGACATGGTGCGCTCCAAGGCCTGACGGAAAGCATCGGCCGATTCTTCATACTTTCCATGATATAACAGGTCAATGGCGCCGATGTAGGACAAGAAGGTGGTCTTGACACTCGGTTTTTCCGGCTTTCCCCCTGTCAGGCAGTAGCGGTAAAAGGCAATCTCGTCGCGAAGATAGAAACGGTTCTGAACGGATGTATGCTTATGGGCAGCATAGGTCTCCAGATGCTCCATTAAACTGTCCAGATGCTGCGGCGTAAGGGTATCCAGCGAAAAGCGCTTCCGGATTTGGTTTTCCGCGCATTGCACAAAGTCCCGTCCCGTGATGGAGTCCAGGATAGGGTAGTAGCGGTCCTCTACAAGCAGCGGCTCAATCAGCTGTACGATTTGACTGGGACTGGCAATTTCCTTGGAAAGGTCCATCATCTCGCCGGACAGCGCACGGAAAGACAGAATCCACAGCGTTTCAAAAAAAGGCCCTTGCGTGAAGCCCTCGTCCCTGAACATCTTGGGCCAGCTGGTGCGTTCCTCCAGCACATAGAAGATGTGCTTCATCAGGATGGGCTTGTTGATGCCCTGGCCCGTAATGTAAAGGCCACGCTCGATGAGGGACCGCATATCAGACGTGTAGTCTTCTATGACAGGATGCTTCTGCGCAAGCGCCTTTATGTCGTCGGCCTTCAACGGCGTACATTTGTACGCGGCGAAGGAAAGCAACAGGAGCTGGCTTTCACTCAGGCCTTCTATTTCCTTGTAACGTTTGCTCATCGGTCAAGCTTCTGGATAAACGTCAGTACGCCGGGCCCCTGGGTGAGGCTCTCGTATGGCGTGTGGATGGTAATGGTCTTCCCGTTATGTAGGGTGATCTGCATCTCGGCACGTTCTTCCCCAAACTCCGACGACACCTTGAATCCCTGGTCCAGAAAGCCCTGAATAACGGCTTCTGCACCAGCGATTTGCATCTGACGGATTTTCTCGTCTTTGAGTTGCTGCTGTTTACTGTCAGGTTTCATACGCGTACAAAAATAGCAGTCGCTTGTGCCAAACTGCTGCGCTGCAAAGATAAATTTCCAAACCGCCAAAACCTGGCAGCAGGATCAAAAGCCCTCTTCTTTGTCAAAATCATATGGTGCATATCCCGGAGTAGGGGATATATCCACGGGGG
>ONTQ01000168.1 GCA_900320795.1 uncultured Bacteroidales bacterium | reverse complement strand
TAACGATGAACGGGTTAAGAGTTGCATGGAGGAAGTTCGATCCCGCCATTCTCTCGGAGAGTGTTGAAAGCGCTGGCTGCTCTGATGTGGAGGAACAGGTCATTTCAGCAGTTGAGGAGAAGGTCATCCCTAAAGTATTCTCTAAAGGTCCCGGGAAGAAAGCCATGGATATGATGGTCGAGCATGGGTATTGTGCACCTTCTACTCTGGAGTGGGTTTATGACGGGGAAAACTCTTCATACCTTCAGGTCCTGTTTGCCGATGCCATCGGCAAGCATCTGGACTTTGGGAGAAGGCGCTGGTTCGCCTTTACATCAATCTGGGGAGAGAAAATGCCAAGAATCTGGGACTGAAGGTCAAGGAATTGTTCCCGGAATATGAGGTCCCCGAACCTTATTCTATGAGATAATTCAATTGAATACCATCGTGATGGGCTGATGACTCGTTTGAGTTGTCAGCCCTTTATCTTGTTGAAAATGAGTTGAGTACAGCCAAAATACCGGGTGTATATTCCTATAGATATCCTATATCTATAGTGTTTCTGGGTTGCATTTTACTCATTTTTGTCTCGCCAAACAGGCCGAGACCGGGTCGAGATTGGTGCTGTCGCTACACGCAGGTCACGTGAGGATGGGGGCAGGAGGTTAATCTCTTAATCGTTTTTGTTATGAACGACGATAGAATCATTACGATGGTCGAGAGTGCGGTTGAAAAAGCCATTGCCGCATATTTCGCGCCTAACAAGCAGATCCTGGTCAGCCGGAAGGCGGCCGCGATACGTCTGGGTGTCGATGTCTCTACGCTTTGGCGCTGGGACAAGTCGGGCTACTTGCCCGTCACGGTACGACGTGGGAAGTTCGTATACTATTCTGAGGAGGCAATCCGCCGCCTGGAGTCAGGTGAGATCTTACAGTAGGGGAGGACGGAGATGAATGAGATAGTGTACGAACTCCTCGCCCTCTTATTGTGCGGGGAGCAGCAGGAAAAGCGATACATCCTGGACAACGTGAAGCCAGAATACTTCGAGTACGAAGCATTGTCCGAGTTCTTCAACGTGGTCAAGGAATTGGACGGTTCGCATGCCCCGATAGATATGGTCTCCGTCCGGGAGGCGTTGATCAAAGATAAGGATCCTGAAGTTCAGGGTCGGCGTATCAGGGCATTCTGTTCTTTCTTCATGGCCATCTCGGGTGCCGAGAGAAAGCTGTGTGATGAAGAGGTCAGGTCCCAGATATCTGTTTTCATCGCAACGATTTGTGGCAAGATGACGTATTCTACGCCGGTGGAATACGTCACGAAAACCTTCATCGGCGATTACGTTGGTCGCGCCAGGAAAGAAATCCTGACGGAGTATTCGAGGAAACTCCGGGACTGCCCGAGTACGGAGATCTCCGATGAATTGGCCGTGAAGATGAAGACACTCGAAGCCCTCCTCCAGGATGACCAGTGGAAGAACTATGTCCTGGATATTGCCACCCTTATTCACGAGCCGGACGAGGTCCCGCTCATTTTCCGCAAGGGACAGGGCTATTTCTATCGCGGTAACGTCTACCTGATAAGCGGGTTTGCCGGCGTCATGAAATCCTTCCTGGCGTTGACCATTGCCGCATCCGCTTCCAATAAGGGTACCATGGCGGACAGGACACTCTCTTTCTGCTCGACGGCCGGTTCGTTGAGGGTCATTGTATTTGATACCGAACTCGCCAGGAACACAATCAAGAAGCGAATGAAATCCTTCATGAATATGGTCCCGGAGATAGATTTGAAACTCTTCCGGTACATCTCATTGCTCGCAGTTCAGGGAGGTATTGACGCCAAACTGAAAGTGTTTGATGATGCTTGTCGCCAGTTCAAACCGGATTTGATCCTGATTGATTCAGCCCGGGACCTTTGTCGGGATTTCAATGACAATCGGGAAGCGGACGGATTGGTGAGTCATTTCAAGCAGATTGCCACTGATCTCAATGCTGTCCTGATCACGACTTCCCACAAATCCCTTGTCAACGGAAACGCGAAAGGCCATTTCGGCATGCGCCTGAATGAAGCTGCCGGTCTGGAGCTTTCCTTGAAGAAAGATGAAGATGCCCTGGAGAAATTCATAAAGGTAGAGTTCCCCAAAAAGAGGGAAGATGAATATGAGCCTTTCTGTTTTCGGCTGGATCCAGAGATTGGAATGCTTGTCGAGTATGCCCCGACGGTGGATCATACGGAAGAGCGGCGTCAATATCGAGTAGCAAAGGATGAAGTTAGTAAGCTTCTTCGTCCAGGACAGAAGATCCGACACAAAGAGCTTGTGCGTAAGCTGGTGGGCGGTGTTTTCACTTTCGGAGGGAAGAACATCTCGGAGCGAACGGCGAGGAATTACATCAGCGCTTTGTCCGGTACGTTCCTGATTTGTAACGAGGACGGAACATACAGCCTCGCGAATCCCAGGAAATTGATTTTTCCCCGGTCTTGATGGCGGGGCAGATAGGGCGGTATATATAAATATATATACCGACCCTAAAATCTGCCCCTCAAGACCATCAACGGAAGTTAGCTTCCCTTTCCCTCTTTTTCCCTTAATTCTTCCCTAAAATCCATCTCTTGAACATCGATGGATTGAAAAATGGTTATGGCGTATCGCGAAATTGTATTATATTTGCATTACGAAAAAAGTCGTAACGAAAAAATGCGTAATATGGAGAACCCTTTCAAGTTCGGCACGATCGTCGAGGAAGAATATTTCACGGACAGGGTGAAAGAGGTCGCCTATATCAAGGAGTTTGTGAACAGCGCAAATCATCTTGTGATCATCAGTCCGCGCCGTTTCGGCAAGAGCAGCGTGGTGGCAAAGGCCGTGAAGCAGACGGGCAGAAAGCACATAACCGTGAATCTTCAGCAAGTGACATCGGTCTCCGATATGTCGGCAAAGCTGTTGCGGGAATTCTTCAAGGTACACCCCCTGGAGCGGGTACGCCACTTGATTACGCACTTCCGCATTATACCTACCGTGTCTTCCAATCCTGTTACCGGATCGATGGACGTGTCTTTCCAGCCAGGTGTTGATGACAGTGTTGTCCTGGAGGATGTGATGACGCTGATCGAACAGGCGCATTCGGAACGGGACCGTATCATCATCGTGCTGGACGAGTTCCAGGAGATACGTGATTTGGCCCCCAAGCTAGATAAGAAACTTCGTTCTATCATGCAGGAGCAGAAGCATATCAATTATATCCTGCTGGGGAGCCAGGAGAGCATGATGACGGATATCTTCGAGAACAAAAAATCTCCTTTCTACCATTTCGGGGAGATGATGCGACTGGGAAAACTACCGCGTGAGGACTTTCATCGCTACCTGTCAGAACGTCTTGCCGGATGCTATCCGGATACATGCAATGCATTGGCCGACAGTATCCTGGACTATACGGGATGCCATCCTTACTATTCACAACAGTTGGCTGCGAACGTGTGGCAGATCGGCGTATTGCAACCCGACATTTCGGATCCTCTGAGGGCGGCTGTCGATTATATCGTCACTACCCACGGACTGGATTATGAAAGGCTTTGGATGAACTTCAAAAGGACGAACAAGTGGATCATGCAGCGACTGTCGTCCGGGAAGCCCCTGCAAACGGGAGAGTACCGAACCAGCACGGTATACAGCGCCCTGAAGAGGATGCAGAAGGATGGCTACGTAATCTACGCTGACCGTTATGAGATGGAGGATCCTTTCTTCCGCGAGTGGATAGTCAGGGAAAACAAGTAGAGTTATTTTTGTCTGTTGTCACAAACAGCTATGGCGAAAACAGAATACACTGTTCTCAAAAGAATCATCTTCACCTTCCTGCTGGCGCTTGTCACAGCCCTGGCCGTAAACGCCCAAAGCCTGGTGGGCAAACAGTGGTGCACCGTCCTCAACGACGAAGACTTGAACAACCAGTTCAACAACGGGAAGGCCAAGGTCGATGTCGACTATGAGATCAAGGGCATGGACGCGAAGACCAAAGCCTTGCTGAACAAGCAGCTCGTCGTCAAGAACAGCGACAATCAGGAAATCCCGTTCTACGCCGAATAGCAACGGCCGATCAGACCGCCGATGAAACGCTTCTGCAAACTCGTCTCGGACTACATGGGCATGCTGGTGCTGCTGTCGGCGCTGGCTGCCCTGCTTTTCCCCGACACGCTCGGCCACTTGAAGCCCAGGCTCATCAACCCGCTGCTCGGGGTGATCATGTTCGGCATGGGCCTGACCCTCAAGGCAGAAGATTTCAAGGTGGTGTTCAGCCGTCCCCGGGATGTCCTCGTGGGCTGCCTTGCGCAGTTCACGGTGATGCCGCTGCTGGCGTTTGCATTGACAAAGGTGTTCCGGCTGGAACCGGCCCTTGCCATCGGCGTCATCCTCGTCGGGTGCTGCCCGGGCGGGACGGCCTCGAACGTCATCACCTACCTGGCCAAGGGCGACCTGGCGCTGTCCGTCGGGATGACGGCCGTGTCGACCTTGCTGGCGCCGGTCCTGACTCCCTTGCTCGTGTGGCTGCTGGCGGGGGAGACGGTGGATGTCGATGTTGTCGGCATGCTCCTGAGCATCCTCTGGGTGGTGATCCTGCCCATCGCACTGGGCCTCCTCGTGAAGCGCTTCTGGCCCCGGACGACGGAGCAGGCCTCGGCCTATCTGCCGGCCCTGTCCACCCTCGCCATCTGCGTCATCGTCCTCATCGTCATCGCCGCCAATGCGCACAAGCTGCTGGACGGCGGCCTGGTCATCCTGCTGGTCGTGGTGCTCCATAACGTATGCGGCCTCGCCGCCGGCTACCTGATCGGCACCCTCCTGCATCTGGCGCCGGCCAAGCGCCGCGCCATCAGCGTCGAAGTCGGCATGCAGAACAGCGGCCTGGCGTCTTCGCTGGCCACCCTGCACTTCGCCGCCTACCCGCTCGCGACCATCCCCGGCGCCCTGTTCAGCGTCTGGCACAACATCAGCGGCGCCATCGTCGCGAAACTGTATTCCAGAAACGCATGATAGAGCTGTCCATCGCCGGGCGCCCCTGCCGCCTGTTCGGGTCGGAGACCCCGGACTGCATCCTGGTGCAGCCCTCGGCCCGGCACGAAAACGCTTCGCTGGAGGCCGAGGTGACGCAGCTCGCCGCCCTCATCGACCGTCCCTTCCTCCTTGTGACCATCGAACTGGAGGACTGGACGATAGATCTCCTGCCTTGGCCGGACGGGAACATCTCCCGGGACCCGGAGGCGGGGAAGCATGGACAGGAAACGCTGGACTATATCCTGCAAGGACTGCTTCCTGAGTTGGAACGCCGTTACGGTCGCCGGCCGGTCGTCCTGGGCGGGTACTCCCTGGGCGGCCTTTTCGCCCTCTGGGCCTCCACCCGGACGGACCGCTTCCGGGCCATCGCCGCCGCGTCCCCGTCCGTCTGGATTCACGGCTGGATTCCCTTCGCCAAGAAGAATATGCCTATGGCTGAGGCCGTCTACCTGAGCCTCGGCGACCGGGAGGAGCACGTGAAGAACCAGGCCATCGCGCGCGTCGGCGACAATCTGCGCGCCTATTACGAATTGC
>ONTQ01000167.1 GCA_900320795.1 uncultured Bacteroidales bacterium | reverse complement strand
GTCCCTTTCCCTGGAACAAGTTTGCAAGGCCAATTACGATTTGTTAATTTCTTGCAACGAAAGCAGTGAAAACAGCATCTTATTTACTGTAGAGACGCCCGAGCCCGTCCGCTACGAACAATGCTTCGAAGGCATCAAACCTGTCGAAAAACGCGTCCTCAAGAAGGCATTCACCACCTCGGTGGACCTCCCCTTCCAGGGCAACGGCATTGTGGTGGAAGGCAGCGTACGCAAAACTGGCCACGCCGATGACAGCTATGTTGCAGATGTCACGGCTCTCCTGGACGGAGAAGAGATTGAACACTTTACTATGCCGATTGATTATATCAAGCGGAAGTATGAAATCTTTAGCGCCTACTGCTTTGGCTGTGGGCGGCATGTGCTTTCCCTCCGCCTGAACAACCCCCATCCAGATTATGAACTGTATGCCTCTGAAATGGTTGTGTATGATGAAGAGTAAATTTTTCTATCTGTTCCTGTGCACGGCACTGTGGGCCTCCTGCGGCTGTGAGAAGCAGCGGGACCTGCCCCCCGTGGACCCGCCGGCTTTCCAGCGCTACTCCCAGGACAATGTCCTGAACAGCAAAGTGCTGAATACTACCGTGAACTACTCTGTCTATTTTCCGGCCAGCTACATGAGCAATCCCGACAAGCGTTATCCGGTTGTTTATATGCTGCACGGTTATGGCGATGACCACAACTCCTGGAACGGCAGCTGGCTGCACGCCAACAACAAGATTGACGACCTCACGGAAAAGGGGTTGGGAGAGATGATCTATGTCTTCCCGCAGGGGTTCAAAACCTACTACTGCAACCGCTACGACAAAACGTTCAGCTATATGGACATGTTTGTCAATGAACTCATTCCGCTCATTGACAACAGCCTGAGGACCATCCCCGACAAGCAGCACCGCGCTATCACCGGCTATTCCATGGGCGGATTCGGAGCGGCGGCCCTGCCCGAAAAGCACCCCGAACTCTTCATCGCCAGCGCGCCCCTTTCCATGTCGATGCGGACAGACTGGCAGTATTTGGAAGAGTCCCAGGACGGCTGGAACAGCCAGTGGGGCAAGATTTTCGGCGGATTCGGCCAAAGCGGCGAGGCCCGCATCACGGACTACTACAAACAGCACTGCCCCCTGCACTACTTCAATGCCGGCAACAAGGCAAGCCTTTCCACGGTGCACTGGTATTTCATCTGCGGCGACAATGAGGAAAACCTGCTGTACGCCAACGACGAACTGCACTGCATCCTGCGGGACAACGGGTATGCCCATGCGTATCGTGTAGTGGACGGCGGCCACAGTTCCTCGGTCTGGATGCCGGCCCTGGACGAAGTGCTGCCCATGTTCGACTACTATATGAACGGCGGCAACCTGTGGTCTCCGGATGAAGAGCCCGCCTTTACACCGGGCACTCTGGAAACCGGGGAAGACGGTTCCTACCTCTCTCCTGCCTATAAGGAGCAGGAAGACGGAACGGCCGTTTTCATCGCACACAAGAATCTGTCCCGGGAAGACCTGCAAACCCTGATGGCTACGTGCAAGGGCCAGTCTTCCAAAGCCGCCTATGCCCTCCTCCCCTGCGATGTAGCCCAGAAGTCTCTCCAGGAATGGATGCAGGAATGGGAAGCCAAGTATCCCAACAAGAAGAAATATGTGCTGGGCGTGAAAGAAGGAGCTGCTGAAGCACTCGCTCTCCCCTCGGACACTTTCGCTGCCAGCTATTACCTGAACCCCGCAGCGGGGGAAATAATCAATGTGGTCAGCGGCCAGAAGGTCTATTTTGCAGGAACCGACCTGGACGCCAACTACCAGGATATGGACCGGTTGTACATAGCCTGCAAGCAGCATGAGGCCGAGTTCGAATACCGGGTTGTAAGAGGTTATAAGAACGCATCCCTGAACCTGTTCAACAGTATGAAATCACTATTATCTTATTTTAACTATTAACCTTTAATTCAAAAACCTTATGAAAAAGTTTTTCTATGGAATCGCTATCCTGAGCGTAGCAGTTCTTGCAGTTAACGCCTGCAAAAAGGGTACTCCCGAAGAGCCCAAAATCCAGAAACGCATTACCATGTGCGGCGACCAGTGGGACAAGTACTATTTCACCTACAACACAGACGGCACCATCAAAGATGTAGAGCGCAATCCCTCCAACGAAGCAGGTTGGGGCGGTTACGAACGCATCTGGAACTTCGTCTGGGTCAACAATGTAGGTACCGCCAAGTACACGAAAGAAGGTGAAGAACAGGGCGAGTGGATATTCACCCTGAACGACAAAGGCTATCTTAGCACCTTTGCCAACGAGTGGGGCGACACCTGGGGCTTCACCTATGACGCTAGTGGTTATCTGACCAAGATTGTCCGCGTGGACAAGGGCAATGCCGTCAAGACTAACTGCAGCTGGAGTAACGGCGACCTGAAAAAGTGGTCCCGTATGACCGACGATGGCGAGCAGTGGAAAATCCAGAGCTTCCTGAACGATGAGAACGTGGGCGGTATCTTTGCCGACGCTTGTGACAAGGCCGATGTTGCCCGTTGGATCTTCGAACTGGGCTTCTGCGGCAAGCCTTCCAAGCACCTGCTGGATGAGGCCGTCTGGGAAGGTGCCGAAGACAGCGCTGTTCACACCTATCAGAAGGACGCCGACGGTTTCGTGACCAAAGTGAACAAAGTTTATGGCTCTGATGATCCCGAGGTTTACGAGTATGTCTGGGAGACTATCTCCAAGTAATTGACATCTCTCTTGTTATTTTCGGCCTCCCCCTGTGGGAGGCCTTTTTTTTTGCTTTGGTCCGTGGAAAGTGCTATATTTGCATAATTGTAGCTGAAATTCTATGGAAACACTTAAAAGAACCAAAATCAAGGCTCTGCTCGCCTCGGAGCCGGGCGCAGAAGTACTGGCAAAAGGCTGGGTCCGTACCAAGAGAGGCAATAAACAAGTGAAGTTCATCGCCCTCAATGACGGTTCTACCATCAATAACATCCAAATCGTCGCCAATACGGAGCTCTTTGACGAAGAACTCCTTAAACGCGTCACTACGGGCGCTTCCCTCTCGGTCAAAGGCCAGCTGGTCGCCTCCATGGGCAGCGGCCAGGCCGTAGAAATCCAGGCCTCGGAAATTGAGGTCCTCGGAGACTGCGACCCCATGCGCTTCCCGCTCCAAAAGAAGGAC
>ONTQ01000165.1 GCA_900320795.1 uncultured Bacteroidales bacterium | reverse complement strand
CCCAGGGGCTCGATGAAGAAAAGGCACACGCACGCGATGAGGACGCCGGCGCTGAAGCTCGCGATGGCGATGATGCCCTGAAGGCGCGTGAGTTGCATTTTCTTCTCGTTGGACATAATCAGTCAGGCATTTAGTTGTTGTCACGGACGACAATCATCCTCGTGAATTTGGTCCCAACATTGGCGGGCTCATCTGCGGCTCCGTCTTTGCTTATGGTCAGGATGCCGTTCCGGAGCGTGGCCGGATAGCGTTTGCTCCCCAGGTTGCTCCAAAGGTTTTCGTTGTAGATGATGGGCGGGTTTATCGAGATGTCGGAAGGAAAACCAGGCAGCTGGATTTCCACCGTCTGGTCATCCGAGTCAAACACCAGGTTGGAGGCCTTCAGCACGAACATCATCCAGTGAGGGGTCTCTACGGTATAAACCTCGACGGCATCACCGGTGCCCTTGTTGAACTGCGGGACGTAAGTCTTCATCGAGTTCAGAGCGACCTGACCGGCATTGTTTACCGGAATCAGCATCGTATTCAGGTGGATGGTATAACTGCCCAGGCTCTTGTAAGGGATAATCTTACCGATGCAGATGGTGTTCTTGTCGGCTATCCAGACCTTGGCCAGCGTGCAGTAATTCACACCCTCAGAAGCGGCATTCACAAGCGCAGTTCCTATGCGGCTCTTGGCAAAGGGAAGATCTGCCACGGTCAGTTTCATGGGCCGGATGCTGGCATATTCTGCGGCCGTAGTGTCCACCGAGATGTCGCCCTCCAGCACCAGCAGATTCTGCTCGTGATATTCTTTGATTTGAATGTCGGAGGGGTTGACTCCGAAGTTGGTTGCAGTGATACTGAGCATAGCGGTTCTATTCGGTTATGGCCATGGCTACGGCCGTGTCAAACATCTTGAAGGAAAGGTTGTTCATTCCGGAGAGGTCATCCACTTTGATGGTGCCAGTGGCGGTATCTGTCCGGTATTCCATTTTGACCAACTGAATGGAAAGCCCCTGGCCTCCATTGAAATTGTCAAGGAAGAAGGCGTCGAACGCAGGTATCTCTGCAGGACGGCTTTCAGGGATGAAAGTAACCGTGCTCTTACTGTAGATGCCGGTGGTTCCGGAGCAAGCTGCCAACGCCAGGCTGGGAACCAATTCCAGATCAAAGTCCCTGAAGGTCTCGTACTGGCCCCCGTTCAACGCTTCTTGAGCCAGACGCAGACGTCCGGGCACATCCGGCGTGGCATCGAAGTCACGCACCAGGTATCCGAAGGAGAATACATAGTTGCCGGTGTTCTCGAATCCGTCCCCACGTTCATCCTTAGGAAGCATCCAGTAGCCACCCTCAAGGCGGGACTCCGTGATGCCGCCCAGCTTGTCATTGCCGTAGTTGTACGAGGCGATAACGGGGACATCGGCAGTCACATCTTCCGGCAACCCATCAAGAAAGGCCTCCCAGTCGAGGTTCCTGTACGCCCAGGAGCAGCTTCCGTACATCATGTGGTAGAAGATCCATTTCGGGAAGACCACGCAGAAAGTGTAGGAGGTGTCCAGCCGGAGGTAACTATCCTCGGATACGCAGGTGATGCGTTTCTCCTTTCCCTTGGAGGCGTTCCCGCCCTGGCCCAGCATACAGTAGAGCGTCTGGATGTAGATGATGATTTCCTGCTTGTCATTGAAGCAGCTAAGTTTCTCAATACACAGCGTATTGGCATCTTTCACCCAGGACTTGAGCACCGTGCCGCCATCACGGACGTAAGGATAACCGTAGGAAGTCCCGCGTTCCTTGTACCTGGCCACGACACCGGCAATGGTACTGCGGGCGATCGAGAGAGCCGGCACCTTAATCTCCAGCACCTCGGCCGCCTGGTACTCCGCGCTCTGCGGGCTGCAGGTGAACTTGGCGTTGAGAACAATGTAATTGCTCTCCTGGACATCCTTGAACTGGATGACGCCTGCTCCAATGTTATTTCCTGTTGAGTTGAACATAGCGCGAAGGGATTACTGTTGATAGAATATGCCGGGACCGAAAACCTCGGTTGGCTTGATATACTTGCCGCCCCGGTGCATGAAATGGAGTTCGGTTTTCTGGCGCCATACCATTGACTGGATCTGGTAAGACTGCGGATGCAGGGAACCATCTTCACCCATACCACGGGCAAGTGCATAGGAAAGGCCGATAAGTTCCTCAGGGAGTTCCTTGTCAAGGATGGCCTCAGAGGAAGCGACATTGCTGTGGCCAAGGCAGACGGTGTCAAAGTAGATGACCGGCGCATTGGTGGAGAAGTCCATATCCAGCGCAGAGACGTGCTGCTCCTCTGCCGGATCAAGATTGTCCATGGTAACCCGCACACGGCCCTGATAGCTGGACTCTCCGGTCACGATGACGGAATCCTTGAACACCTGGCCGGTGAAGCCGGTTGAAGTGTCCAGCCAGTAGGACTCGATGAAGACCTTCTGGCCGGGAGTGGGCTCCACACCGATGGTCTTGAGATAGAGCTTCGTGAGGTCCGCTTCGCCCCAGTCATCCTCCGTGTCGGAGCTGATGATGACGGTCTTGCTCCAGCCGTTGGTGATGCCGGAAGACTGGCTCCCGGACATCTTGACCACGAGTTTATACGGGCTCGATTCGTGTTTGATGCCGCCGAAGATGACGAGTTGAGGTGTAATCTCCACGTTGGAGTAAGAAACATTGGGGACAGCTGCCACAGCTGCCGGAGCCTCCGCAATCAAAGCCTCGCCGGCCATCACCCGGTTGGCGTTCAGACGGACATACAGGTTGATTCCCGTCAGTTGGGCCTTCTGCCCGAAGACCGACTGGCCGGAGGTGTGCTCCGCCAGCCGCTCCCAATCTTTCATTTGGGAATCCGTCAGTGTCTTGTACGATTTGGTGATCTTGGAAAGCGAAGCCCGGCGGACTACCTGGGCGGAAGTGGTCTGCCCTGTGGGCCAGGACCGGACCGAAAGGATGCTACGGCCGCCGACCTGTCTGGCCGTAACACCCTTTGCGGAACCGGAGAAGCCCCCGAAAGCGATGGAAGGAAGGGCAATCATAGGTTAAGTTTAGGTTAAAGTGTAGGTTCAAATCAAAGAGCGTAACACTCTGCTGACAAATATAAAAAGAATTTCGGATAATTCAAATACAATGAGTTGAATTACCTAAACTAAAGTTGTACTTTAGATAAATTTCTTACAATTTCACTTGGAAAGATGCC
>ONTQ01000002.1 GCA_900320795.1 uncultured Bacteroidales bacterium | reverse complement strand
GCCCTTGGGAATATAGCAGAAGGAGCCGTCGGAGAAGACGGCCGAATTGAGGGCGGCAAAATAGTTGTCTGAAGAGGGGACCACGGTGGCCAGGTACTTACGCACCAGATCCGGGTGGTCTTTTACGGCTTCGGAGAAGGAGCAGAAGATGATGCCTTTTTCCGCCAGAGTCTTTCTGAACGTAGTAGTAACGGACACGGAGTCGAAGACGGCATCCACGGCCACTACGCCGGCCAGCACGTCCCGTTCCTTCAGGGGAATGCCCAGCTTGTCGAAGGTCTCGGCCAGTTTGGGGTCTATCTCCTTGGGGCGGTCTTTGTCTTTCTTGGGGGCGGCGTAGTAAATAATATCCTGGAAATCAATCTCCGGCATATCCAGATGGGCCCAGTCCGGCTGCGGCATGGCCTGCCATTTCCGGAAGGCGTCCAGGCGGAAGTCCAACAGCCAGCCGGGCTCCTCTTTCCGTTTGGAAATGAGCCGGATAACGTCCTCGCTGAGTCCTTTGGGGATGAACTCCTGCTCCACATCCGTCACAAAACCCTCCTTGTACTCCGACCGGGTGAACTCCTGTATGATTTTATCACTCTCTGACATAGAAGTACAAAGATACTCATTTTTTCATATTCGGCCCCGCCTTTTGCAGAAAAGCAGTTTGTGCACCTACAGCGCCAGGTCCACCAGCACGATGGCGGCCATGGCTTCTACAATCACCGGTGTCCGAAGGGCAAAACAGACGTCGTGACGGCCGGGAATACCGGCCTTGGCGATGCTGGAAGTAGGTTTGAAGGCCACGCGGAACACCAGCGGATTGCCGTTGGTGATGCCGCCGTTCACACCGCCGGCATGGTTGGTGACAGGCGGCTGGGGACGTTTGTGGCGGCCGCAGCAGTGGTGGGATTCTTCGCTGCGCTCAGAATGACAGGAGGACTGCTCAGAATGACAGTCGCACTCTTCGCCTTCGCCGTGCTCGGAATGGCAGCAGTGGTGCTCACCGCCTTCCTCGTGGCAGCACTTGTGCTCCGGGAAAGGGTCGTTGTGCTGGGAGCCGAACAGGGCGGCAGCGGCAAATCCGTCGCCGAATTCGATGCCCCGCACGCCCGGAATGGCAAAAACGGCATGGGAAACCAGGGACTCCACGCTGTTCCAGAAAGGTTCTCCCAGGCCGATGGGAATGCCTTCCACCGTACACTCCACCACGCCGCCGAGGGAATCGCCATCGGCCTGGGCCGCCTCCAGGGCGCCCTTCCAGGCCGAAGGATCCTTGAGGCCGCCCACTTCCGTGAGCGCGGCATGGAACTGCGCGAAATACATCATTTTCTTGGCAACGACACCGGCCGCCACGATGCCCAGGGTGAGCCGGCCGCTGAAATGGCCGCCGCCGCGGGGGTCGTTGAATCCGCCGAACTTGAGGTTGGCCGTGAAGTCGGCATGGCCGGGACGGGGATGCTGACGGAACTGCTCATAATCCTCGCTGCGGGTGTTCTCATTGCGGAAAAGGATGGTGAGCGGGGCCCCCGTGGTGTGGCCGTCATAGACGCCGGAGACAATTTCAGGACGGTCGGACTCGGTACGGGGCGTGGTGCCCGGGACGCCGGCCTTGCGACGGGCCAGGTCGGCCGTGAAATCTTCCTCGCTGAGCGGAATGCCGGGAAGGACGCCGTCCAGGGTTACGCCGATATACGGGCCGTGTGATTCGCCAAAAATGCTTACTCTGAATTTATTGCCAAAAGTGTTCATAGTCTATTGGATTGGGGATGAACGGTCGATACCGGTCATGACGGAAAACATTTCGTTAAAATGGGGGAAGGACTTGGAGACGCAGGCCGTGTCATCGATGACAACGGGGGCATCGGCCCCCAGGGACGCCACCTGGAGGGCCATTACCATGCGGTGGTCTCCATAAGAGGGATACTCGCCTCCTTTCAAGAGCCGGCCGGTGGCCAGGCGCTGCGTGAGTCCCATGCCGATAATGGTCATTTCGTCCTCTTCGATGGTGACGGGGACGCCCATCCGCGAGAGCATGGCCTCGATGGCGGCGGCGCGGTCGGTTTCCTTGTGGCGCAGGCGCCCGACGCCCAGAATGTGGCTTTCGCCGGGGCAGAAGGCCGCCAGGACCGCTACCATGGGGAAAAGGTCCGGGCAGTTGTTAAGGTCTGTGCGGAAAGGGCTTAACGGAGCACGCCTCACATGGATGGGGCCGTCCGGGCTGTCCAGTTGGGACATGCTGGCCCCGGCCTCCATGAGAATGTCCATGATGGAGATATCGGCCTGAAGGGACTGGGTGTCCAGGCCTGTCACCTCCACGTCTCCGAAGATGGCCCCGGCCACCAGGAACGGGGCGGCGCCGGACCAGTCGGCCTCGATGGCGAAATCGGCCGCGTGATAGCGCTGGCTGCCTTTTATGCGGAAATTCACACCCGTGCAGAGGCTCCAGTCCTGGCTTTGGAGAAAATCGTCCCCGCCTTCCATTTCCGAGCCCATCCGGATGCCGAACTTCTTGAGCACGTCCACCGTGATGAAGAGGTAGGGAATGCTCCGGGGCTCGTGTACGTAAAGGACGGATTTGTCCCCGGAGAGCGGCAGGGCGGCCAGGAGGCCGGAAAGAAGTTGGGAGCCTCCTTTGCCGGACACATCGGCCCGGCCGGGAATGAGCGGCCCCGCCACCTTGAGCGGAAGATAGCAGTCATTCTTCCGAGGGCCCGTCTGTTCCTCCGGGTACAGCCGAACACCGTAGGCGGCCATGATGTCATGGGCTCCGGTGAGCGGGCGGTTCAGGAGGGTCTTTTCACCCGTTACCCGCACCGGTTCTGCCGACAAAACCGACAGCAGCGGAATCATCAGGCGCGTCAGAAAACCCGACTCCCCGGTATGCAGTTCCGAAAGATGCAACAGGCCTTCACTGGCCCCAATCCCATCGATAATTAGCTGAGAACCATTTACTTGCACCTTTGCACCGAGCGCTTCCGCAACGCGTAGGGCGCTTTCGTTGTCACCACAGGGAGAATAGCCGGAAAGGTGCGAAGTGCCTTCCGCAAGCGCCGCGGCAATGATGGCCCGCTGCGCAAAACTCTTGGAGGACGGCATGGGGAGGTTCCGGGCTTCCATGAAACGGAAACCGCCGTACACCGCCTCCTGCATGGCCCGGGTGGTCCACTGCCCGGGGGCTGTGGCTTCTTCTTCGCTGAGGCAGGCGTAGGTAAAAGGGGCTCCCTGCCGCAACGCTTCCAGGCGGGAAGGCTTCCCGCAGTCTCCCATGCAAAAAGCCACCAGGCTGCCGGGGCCGGCGTCCTGATAGAGCGCTTTGACAGTATCATTATCGGCCTCCGAAACGGCTGTGGTGACGATTTTCACCACTTCGCCGCCAAACTGGCGGGCGCGGTCCACGAGGGACCGAAGCACCGGAAGGGAGGGCGTGTTTTCAAAGTTATGGTAGGAGCGGATGAGCACCGTTCCCCACTCGCGGCAGGCTTCGCGGATGCGTCGTCCCACGGCAGCGGGGGCTTCCATCTCCAGGTCCACATACTTGGCTCCGGCCTGGATGGCCCGCTCCAGCAGCGCCGGAGCCTGCGGCTCCTCGGCCAGCCGGCAGGTTGCAATCAGGGGGACGTCGGACTCCGAGAACAGCTGGTCGATCTCTTCTTCCTCCAGGGCACAGCGGTCCAAACGGATTTCCGCCATTTCCAACCCCGGCAACAAGTCCAGGATTTCCGGCAATTCCTTATTTTGTATGGAGGTAGCAATCATAGGGTAATTCTTGTAAAACAACGTCTCCAGGGGCACGCAGGAGTACAAATTTCACCTGGCCGCCGGGAGCGGCCTTCTTGTCTTTGCGCAGTGCTTCCACAAGGTCTTCCACCGGAAAGGGACTTTCCACCGGCAGGCCCAGGCGGGTAAAATCGGCCTCCAACTGTGCCGAAAGGCCTTTCTGCGCCACGTCCAGCCGCTCCGAAAGTTCCGCCGCCAGGATGATGCCCATGGCTACGGCTTCTCCGTGGCTGATGTCGGTCCCTCTTTGGCGCGCCTCATGCTCAATGGCGTGGCCGAAGCTGTGCCCCAGGTTCAATTTGGCCCGCTCGCCGCCTTCCAGCGGGTCCCTCTCCACGATTTGCGCCTTAATCCGCGCCGCCGCCTCAATGAACCGCTGCACCCCAGGGGCATTTGGGGCCGATTTTGCCCCGCAGGTGGCCATTTCGGCCGTGCCAGGGGCATTTTGGGCCATTTTTGCCCCTGCTCCCCTGTCATTCTGAGCGGTAGCGAAGAATCTCACCGCCTCTCCGTAGAGGGGGCCATCGGCCAGGAGGAAAGTTTTGAGCATTTCGGCCAGACCGGCCTTGCATTCTCGCTCCGGGAGGGTGCGGAGAGGTTCCGGGCAAAGGTAAGTGAACTCCGGCATGCGGAACGCGCCCAGCATGTTCTTGTAGTCGTCCAGGTTCACGCCGGTTTTTCCGCCGATGGACGCATCCACCATGGCCAGGAGGGTAGTGGGGACGTTGGCATAGCGCACGCCGCGCTTGTAGATGGCAGCCGTGAAGCCCACGAGGTCCGTGGTGATGCCGCCGCCAACGGCCACAAGGAGGGCGCCGCGGGTGGCATCGGCCTCAAGGAGTTGACGCTCAAGGGCCAGCACCGTTTCCATGGTCTTTTCCTCCTCCGACGTTTCCAGGCCGATACACGAGCGAACGGCCGTTGGGCCGTCGGCTTTGCGGATGGCCTCAACCACTTCCTGCGCCACCCAGGAGGCGTTTTCGTCGTAAATCACGAAAACTTCCTGCTCTTCGGCGAGAAGGAACTTCAGCCCGGAAAGGGTTTCCCGTATGCAGATGTCATTTGCCATAGACTACAAAGATAACGGAAAAATTTGGCAGTTACCCGAAATTACTCTAAATTTGCAACCCCGTCTTTCCAAAGACCCCACTCGCCCGGATGGCGGAATTGGTAGACGCGCTGGACTCAAAATCCAGTGTCCCTTAAAGACGTGCGGGTTCGATTCCCGCTCTGGGCACAATAAAAGGCAGCCGAAGCTGCCTTTTATTGTGCCATCCTTCTGGGGCCTCGGACTTCCGCACCAGTCCAGTGCCGGAAGGTGGCCCCCCGGGCGAAGTTGGTTTTCCTGTAACACCCAATCAGGCTCCGGGCCGGAACTGGATGCCCATCATGGTTAGGTCGTCGCTTTGCTGGGCGTCTCCGACAAACTCGTGGACGGCGGCGGTCATGGCGTCAATCAGTTGGTGAGGGGCATGTTCATGACGGGAAAGAGAGGCCTCGGCTGTTTCCCTAACGCGCTCTATCTTGAAGAGCTCATGAGAGGCGTTTTCGGCCTCTGTAAGGCCGTCGGTGAACAGGAAGATGGTGGTCCCGGGATAGATATCGGCCTCCTGCAGCGAATAATTCCAGGTAGGATCCACGCCTACGGGGATGTTGGCGTCGCAGGGGAGCGTGCCTACGCCGGCGCCTGCCAGAAGCGGTTCGTCGTGGCCGGCGTTGCAATACTGCATTTTTCCCGTCTGAAGGTCCAGAACGCCCACGAACAGGGTCACGAACATCAGGGAGTCGTTAATCTCCGCAATGGTTTTGTTCAGGTTGGTCATAACCCTGTCCGGCAGGGATTCATGGGCCGATACAGTGCGGAACACTGAACGCGTCACCGCCATGAACAGCGATGCCGGAACGCCCTTGCCTGAAACGTCTCCTATGCAGAAAAAGAGCTTGCCGTCACGGAAATAGAAGTCAAACAGGTCTCCGCCCACTTCCTTTGCGGGCGCCAGGGAGGCGTATATCTGGACGTCCTCGCGTTCGGGGTAGGAGGGGAATACCTTCGGCAGCATTCCCATCTGGATTTCATTGGCAATGTGCAGGTCCCTTTCAATTGAGGCCTTCTGCGCGGTGGTATCCTTCAGCTGGCCGATGTATCTCACCAGGGACTGTTGCATATTGCCGAACGAATGGCTCAGCTGGCCGATTTCGTCTGTGCGCCGGAAGTCCGGGAGCACGGCGTCAAACTGCCCGGAGGCTATTGTCTCGGCTTCATCGGCCAGCCTCCTAAGAGGACTCAGCTCACGCGTTATGATGCGGATGAAGAAATACAGCATAAGGAGCAGCCCCGCCAGAACAATGATCATGACGGTGCGCCTAAGGCGGTCAAATCCTCCAAAGATGTCTCTCTCCGGGCACACGATGGCCATGCTGCAGCCGGTCTGTCCCAGGGGTTTGTAGAAGACAAAGGACTTTTCTCCGTTCAACTGCATCTGCATTATGCCCTCTTCTCCCCGCGTCATAGCGTATCCAAGGGCGGAGAGGGAGGAGTCCGGTTTCTCCATGGTCTGGGTAAAGATGCTTTGCCGGGTGATCTTGGTGGAGTCCGGATGGACGAAATATGTGCCGCCGCGCCCAATCATGATGCTGTATGAATGGGGATATGGCTTCACTGCCGATATTGTATGCGACAGCCAGTTCAGGGACAGGCTGGTGTTTATTACGCCAATAACCTTTCCATCTCCGTCCTTGATGGCCTGACAGTAACTGGTCACCGTCTCCACTGTGTTGGTGGGCACATCAAGGTCCATATATGGCTCTGTCCAGCAGGGTTTGTCCAGAAGTTTCGGCATCAGGTACCAGTCCATATAGAAGTACTGGTAGTTGTCTGAGCCGCCCTGGATGGTGCGGATACCATCGGCATCATGCTTGGAATAGGCAGAGAAATATCGGCCCCTGTCCTTGAAGTAGTAGGGCTCAAAAGCGATGGAGCAGTTGTAGAAGTCCGGATTATTGAGCAGCATTCCGCGGCTGTAAACGAACATGGAGTCGGCTTGTTCCGGATGCCTCAGAACCAGCCATTCTGTCATTTTGGAAGCCACTTCCACCCGGTTCAGGATGCTCTCTACCCTCAGGGAAGTCTTGTCCAGGATTTGTGTGGCGCGGCTCACGGCCTCCAGGCGTACAGCCTCGCGAGACTGGTAGAACAGAAAACTGAGTGCTGCTATGAAGATGATGGCGGCGAAGATCACCACCCACAGGCTAACCCGTACAGAGAGCTTGCGGCGTATATAGGAGAGTATTCTATTCATAGCTCAGCTCTTTATAGGTTATTTCACGCCCCAGCATATGGTTTTCCACCATAAGGTGGCTGGCAAGCTGCACCATGTCGGGGCGCATGCGGAACTCACGCTCCCCGGATTCCCGGTCCACCTGCAGGCGCAGAACCTCCTGCAGCATGAGCCGCTGCAAGACAATATTGGTGGCAATGTGCTCCCGGTCCACATACTCCATCACAATTTCCAACGCCTCTTCCGGATGCTCTGCGGCCCATTCCCAGCCTTTCCTGCTGGCCTGCGCGAAACGCTTTGCCAGGTCCTTGTGGGATTCATAGTAATCCCTGCTCATATACACGCCGTCTTCCTGCACATTGTAGCCGTGGTCGCAGAAGCGATATACGTTCTTGTCCGTCATCTGGATACCTGCCTGTACCAGCTGGTAGTACTCGTTGTAGCTCATTGCCAGCGTGGCGTCCAGGGCTCCCGCCACAAACAGGTTGGTGTTCTGGGCAAAACGCACCCATTCATAATCAAGATGATCCTGTATGCTCATGCATATGGCCAGCTGGCCGAACCCCACGCTCCAGATGCCCACACGTGCTCCTTTTTGGGTGAGGGGATCCTTGCCGCGAGCCGACACAATTACCATGGCATTGTTCATGGATGTCTGGAGGATGTTCACAAGGGGAATGCCACCATCCACTATTTCCATGGCCTGGCATAGCTGCAGCGTGGTAGCCTGGCACTGATTATTGCGAAGGCGGGTCATTGCCGGCTGGGTTGAAGACGGATGCTCTATCCGCACATTTACCCCCGCCTCACGGTAAAAACCTTTTGACTCGGCCACATAATAGCCGGCAAACTGAGCCTGCGCCGTCCATTGGGGCGTGAATATTATGGTCTCTTCCTGAGCCCTGAGCATGCTGCTGCCCGCTATAAGGAATGCAGCAATCATCAATAGTTTCTTTTGTCTCATTATCGGATATGGGTCCTGCGTTAAGTATAGACTGACAATTATACGCCCGCAAAGATAATAAAACATTTGCTCTTTGGTGCCCCCGGGTGCGGGTAACGGGGTGATTTTTGGCAGGTTACCTGCAAAAACGGCAGAAATGCTTTCAAAAGCACGCGAGATAGGATTGCTATAACCTTTTTAGTTGTCCGTTTTCATCGGACAACTGTTGAATCAAACGGAATAGTTGCTGTTGATCCGCCACATCCGTTTGCCGCATTTTGCCATCGGCCGCTTTCATTTTGAAAGTGTGACAATTTGTCACGGTTTCATTTCCTTCTTTAAGCAGCCGCTCTTTAAGCTTTCTCCAATACGCAGAGGCGTCAGCGCTATCTGTTAGTACGGCAATCACATCAACAATAGAGAAGTACCACTTTTCTTCTTCCTCGCTCCAAGCAGTTCTTATTGTTTTGTCTCCAAATAGCTGGAGAGCTTCTTTTTGACTCATATGACTCTCGTTTTCTGCGAAGTGACGAAACAGAATCTTCTGTTGCAAGAGGAAAATGCTTTGGATTCGGCAAAATAGCATGCACCTCCCACAACCGCTCAATTCCCTCCAACAAAAGGTTCGAGAATACCACGGTTAGGGGCACAGATAAACCGCCTCGTAGATACATACGGGGCGTTTTTCTGGTGATTCTTTCAACGGTCCTTCTATCGGCCACCCGACGGAAGGGAGCCTTGACTTGTAGGCGAAAATGGTTATCTTTGTGATGAATGTATAAACGTCCGGATTATGCTATCATCTGTACTCGTCTCCCTGTTTCTTGCAGCCGCTGTCCCGGCACATGTTCCGGACAGCCTCGTCCAGTCTTTTCAGAACCCCAGCCGCGCCGCCAGACCCTATGTGTGGTGGCATTGGATGGATGGCGAAGTGAGCCTGGACGGCATCCGGAAAGACCTCCTCTGGATGGACAGCGTAGGAATTGCCGGTTTCCATCAGTTTGATGCCGGTGGCGTGAACATGCCCAAGGCGGCGCCTTTCAAACGACCGTATCTGTCCGACAGCTGGAAAGAAGCCTACCGCTATGCCATTGCCCTGGCCGATTCCCTGGGACTGGAGGCCACCGTGGCCAGCGCTCCGGGATGGAGCAGCACGGGAGGCCCGTGGGTAACGCCCGAAGACGCCATGAAAAAGCTGGAATGGCAAACATTGGACGTGAAGGGAGGCACCATCGACCTGGTTCTCCCGGAACTCCGCAAGATAACGGGCCAGTACAAGGATTTGCCCTACGCCCCGACGCACGGGATTGAAGTGCAGGACTTTGGCTACGACGTAGCCGTGGTGGCCGTACGGCTGCCGGAAGGGGATGTGAGCATGGAGGAAATGGGGGCCGAAGTAACCCGGCAGGCCGACGGCATCACCGTCCGTTTCCCGCGCCCCCGGGAGATCCGTGCCTTTACGGTAAAAGGCGTAGCGGGCGGCTATCGGCCCAGGGACGGATATGTCTATACCTCTTCCGAGTTTCAGTGCAGCCAGGACGGGAAAAACTGGAAAACCGTCTGCCCCGTCCGGAAGTCGCCATTTGAATACGTCACCCTGAACATCCCGCCCACCAAGGCCCGCTATTTCCGCGTCACGGGCGAAAAAAACGAGGACCTGCAACTCTACGGAGTGCACAAGGTAGAGATGTTCGAGGAAAAGGCCGGCTACTGCTTCCCTTACGATTTCGGCCGATACCCTACAGAAACGGAAAAGGGCGAAAAATGTATCCGCCCGGAGGATGTTGTCATTCTAACAGACCGGATGGCCGCGGACGGGCGGCTGGCCTGCCGCCTGCCGGAAGGAAATTGGAGAATCTACCGCTTCGGGGCCTCGCTCACCGGCAAGATGAACCACCCCGCATCTCCCAATGCCACCGGACTGGAAGTGGACAAACTGGACAAAGAGGCCTGGAACCGTTATTTCCATACCTATCTGGAAATGTACAAGGAGGCTGCCGGCGGAATGCTGGGGCCCAATGGCATCACGCATCTGCTCGTGGACAGTTTCGAGGCCAAATCGGAGACCTGGACCCCCTCCCTGCCGGAAGAATTCAAGCAGCGCCGGGGCTATGACCTTCTCCCCTGGATGCCGGTACTGGCAGGAGAAATCATCGGCGATGCCGCCAGGAGCGAACGTTTCCTCTTTGACTGGCGCAAGACCCTCGGAGAACTCTTTACGGAGAACTATGCCCGGCTCGGGGAAATCATCAAGGAGTTCGGCATGAAGGGAACCTACATCGAAGGCCACGAGACGGGCCGCGCCTTCGTGGGAGACGGCATGGACGCCAAACGGGCCGCCACCATTCCCATGTCGGCCATCTGGATGACGGACAGTCCTGCCGGCTCCATGATGCCATCGTCCATAACGGACATCCGGGAAAGCGCCTCGGTGGCCCACATCTACGGGCAGAACATCGCCGCCGCCGAATCTTTCACCGTCTCAGGAGAGGAGAAAAAGGCGTACACCTATTATCCGGGAAACATCAAGCCGGTGGCCGATATGGCCCTCGCCAGCGGCCTGAACCGCTTCATTATCCACGATTCGGCCTCGCAGCCCTCGGACGAATATCTGCCCGGTCTGGGGCTTTTCAAATATGGCCAATGGTTCCACCGGAACGAGACCTGGGCCCCCTATGCCAAGGTGTGGACAGATTACCTGGCCCGCAGTTGCCAACTGCTGCAGACGGGAAGGAATGTGGCCGATATCCTCCTTTTCTACGGAGAAGACACCAATGTGACGGCGGTCTATGGAGGGGAGGCCTTCCGCTTCCTGCCGGACATTCCTTCCGGTTTCAACTTCGACTACGCCAGCCCGGACGTCCTGCTGAACCGCGTGCATGTGGAAGACGGATGCCTGGTTACAGAGAGCGGGCAGCGGTATTCCGTGCTCATGCTGGGCCGAAGCGCCCGAGTGGTCTCCGAAGAACTGCAAAACAAGTTGGAAGCCTTCCGCGCGGCCGGCGTGAAAGTGGTGGCCGAAAAAGACGGCCTTCCCGAAAGCATCCGGCCCGACGTGGTGTTTCCGGAAGGATCCGGTCCCGCCCGGATGTTCGGAGACGGCGCCCCCGTTCCCCTGAACTCCCGGGGACACGAAACCCTGCTGCAGGGAATCCAGTTCGTGCACCGGAGCATTCCCGGGGCCGGAACGGAGATTTACTGGCTTCGGAATTTCAGCGAAAAGCCGCAGGACGGAACAGTCCGGTTCCGCACCGCAGCCCGGTTTGCCGCCCTGCTGAATCCCGAAACGGGAGAAGCCTCCGCCCTGGATTGCACCCCGGCCGAAAACGGCTACACGGCCCTTCAGGTCTCCCTGGCCCCCGGAGATGCCCTGTTCTATGTCCTCACCCAAAAGCCACTGGGCGTATCGGCCAGCCGGAAAACCGGGGCGGAAAAATGGGCCCAAACCCTGGACCAATACTGGGACGTAGCGTTTGTGCAAAAGGGCGGAGAACGCGCCCTGGAAACCTTCTCGGTCCTCAACGACTGGACCTCCAACAGCGACCCCGTGGTCAAGTATTTCTCCGGAACGGCCCGCTACACCACCCATTTTTCGGTGGATAGCCTGGAGGGTCTGGGAGAAGCCCGCCTGGATTTGGGGAAGGTGGCCGTCATGGCCGAAGTGATTGTGAACGGTCACACGGCCGGCGTCCTTTGGCACGCCCCCTATGTATCGGCCGATATCCTCCCTTACCTGAAAAAGGGAGACAACACCCTGGAGGTGAATGTGACCAACCTGTGGGTGAACCGGATGATCGGAGACCGGCAGAAAAACGTAGAACCCGTCACGCGCGTCCGCCGTTTTTACGAAGCGGGAGACAAACTCCTGCCGTCCGGCCTGCTGGGGCCCGTTGTCCTGAAAGGCTACGAATAGCTACCACTCGTGATACCGGAAGGCGGAAAAACTGGCAGGAGCGTCCTGAGCGTAAAGGCCCAGAATAAGGCCGGTGAAGCCGCCCAGGACCTCGGTGCTCAGGAGTTGGCAACTCAGGGCGTCCAACTGCTGCCAGGCACTTCCATCGGCCGACACGTAAAACTTGTACAGATTTCCGTCGGAAGTAATTCTGAGCCAGGCCGATGAACCGGCAAGTGGCAGCGAAGCCGCCTCGTAATCCATGCTCTTGAGCGTGTAGCGGACCGCCGCGCGGGTCCGGCCGCCCTGCCGCACAAGGGACAGTTCGGCATGGCCGTCCTGAATCTGATAGAGGGAGAAACCGGCCAGCCCGTCGGCCTCCAGGGAAGCGTGGACGGTGGCCTCGATGTTCTCGCTCTCCTGGCGGATGCCCACGAAGGCGGGATGGTCATTGGCCGAAAGCGGGCTGCCGCCCACGATGCGCAACTTGCCGCCACCGACCGCATAGCGAGAAGAATCCGGATTCTGGATATACACCCATTCCGGGCCCAGCGGGGCGTCAAAGGCATATTCGCGGACCACCTCTGGGCGTGGCGTCGTGCCTTCCGTGACGGGCTCGCCGCCATTCACCACCGGCCAGCCGTCCTCCCAGGTGACGGGCGCAAGGAACGTCTCGCGGCCCAGGTGGTGATAACTGCCGCCGAAATTGCGGTATCCCAGGAAAACCACCCACCAGGAGCCGTCCGGGGCCTGCACCAGGTCTCCATGGCCGGTTCCCTGAATCTGGCTCATCTCTCCCTTCAGGTTACAGTGCGTAAGGATGGGATTGTGCGGACACGGCTCATACGGGCCATACGGGTTGCGGCTGCGGGCAATGGTGAGCGAGTGGGCCAGTTCGGTGCCTCCCTCGGAGATGAGAAGATAGTACCACTTGCCGATTTTGTACAGGTGCGGCCCTTCCGGATATCGGCCGCCCATCCCTTCCCAGATATGCCTGGAAGGGGTAAGTTGCTCTCCGGTGGCGGGGTCGATTTCGCAAAGGACGATGCCGGCGGGGTTGCTCACGAAATAGCACTTTCCGTCCTCGAAGAGGAAAGAAGGGTCTATTCCGCCCTGCTCCAGGTAAACGGGCTCGGACCACGGGCCGGCCGGGTTCTCCGCCGTGACAAAGAAATTCTTGCCGAGGGTGACATTGGTGGTCACCATATAATACAGCCCCTCATGGTAGCGGATGGTGGTGGCAAAAATCCCCGACCAGGAACCCGACTGCTCCAGCGGCAATTGGGATTCCCGGTCCAGTACATTGCCCAGAAGTTCCCAATGGGCCAGGTCCCGGCTATGGTAGATGGGCACGCCCGGGAAATACTGGAAAGACGAATTCACGATGTAGTAATCCTCTCCCACCCGGCAGATGGACGGGTCCGGATGGAAACCGGCGATGATGGGATTGTGATACGCCAGAGTGGGCACTACGGCAGCCGGACGCTCCGCGCACGCTGCCACCAGAAGGATAACGAGGGGTAAAAGCCGTTTTTTCATACTTACAAATTTAACATTTTTCTTCCGTTTTCGTCTGATATTTGCAAGCGCTTGAAAAACCGATATGAAAAAAGCACTACTTACCTTATTTTTAGTTTTGGCAACCCTGGCCTCCGCATGGGCGGGGAAGCCTTCCCAACTGATTCGTCTGGCCCGGCAGTACAAGGGTGTGGACGGCTTTGAGATGATTTCCCTGGGGCCGATGGGAACGGCGCTCCTGAAGGGAGCGGTCTCGCTGTCGGGCGAGGTGGACAAGGAAGACCGGAAAACACTCAAAGCCTTCACCGACCTCCGGCGCTTCACGCTCGTGGATTTCGAAGACATCCCCGCGGACAAAAAGGCCTCCTTCACCGCCAAGGTGGAGCGCATCCTCTCCGGCATGGAACTCATCCTGGAGGCCAAGGACGACGGCGAAACCACCCGCATCTACGGTATCGAAAAAGGGAACCGCCTCAAGGACTGTATCCTGTATTGCAGCGACGGAACCCTCCTGATTACCAGCGGCAGCATCGGCCTGGACCAGTTGGGAGAACTGATGGAAACGGCGAAATGACCTCCGGCGAATTCCATAACACCTGGCTTCCCCTGCAGGGGCGCTTCTACCGCGTAGCCTTCTACATCCTTGAAAACGAGGCCGATGCGAAGGACGCCGTACAGGAGTTATACCTCAAACTCTGGAACCTCAGGGACCACCTGGAACTGATTCGGGAGCCCGCCGCCTACGGTTCCCTGATGATGCGGAACCTCTGCCTGGACCGCCTCCGGCGCCTGAAACCCTCCGAAGAGCTCCGCGAAGAGATGGCCGCCTCCAAGGCCCCGCCGGACGAGCAGTTGGAAAGGCGGGAAGAACTCCGGGAGGTGCTAAGCAGGCTGGACAGCCTTCCGGAAAGTCAGCGGAAACTCCTCACCCTCAGGGTGATACAAGGCCTCTCCTATGAGGAAATCAGTAAAATCACGGGGCTGAGTCCCCTCAACATCCGGGTGCAGGTGAGCCTGGCCCGCAAAAAACTCAAGCCATGAAAAGAATCGAAGACATTGAAAAACTGAGCGCGGAAGACCTCCGGCGGATAGGGGCCGATGAAAGCATCCCCCTCCCGGAAGACCTTGCGGTGCGGCTTCCCCGGCCGGAGAGGGCCATCCGCAGGTGGAGCATCGCGGCCGCCGCGGCCGTGATGGTGGGCATCGCCGGCTGGAGCCTCAGCCGCCCCGCCGAACCCAAGGACACCTTCGACGACCCTTATCTGGCCTATGCCGCGGTGGAGCAGGCGCTGATGAAGACATCGGCCAAAGTGCAGACTGCCGCACAAAAAGTATATGAAACGGAAACCGTTATTGACCAATTAACAAACTGGAAATGAAAAAATTAGTTATCATACTTATCCTTCTTGGCATAAGCGTTGCCGCCATGGCCCAGAGCGGGCGGGAAATCTACAACAAGTACTCTGACATGCAGGGCGTGGAGGCGGTCTATATCTCCCAGGCCATGTTCCGGCTCATCGGCCGCGTTCCCGACATCGAAGTCAACGACAAGGACGTGAACCTGTCAACCTTCATCAAAACCCTGAGCGGGTTCTACATGCTCAGCTGCGACAAAACCAGCCCCGCATCCAACGGCCTCTATGACGATGTGAAAAAGTACATCGGCTCCGGCAAATATGAACTCCTCATGGAAAGCAAGGACAACGGCGAAGTGGTCCGGATTTACTCACTGGGGGACGAAAAGACCATCGAATCCTTCGTAATGCTGGAGAAAGACGACAGCGAAACCACCTTTATCTGCTTCGACGGCAAGATGGCCCGTAAAGACGTAGAGAACATCCTCGCCGGCACTAACGATTAGTGGCACATAAATATCTGATACACACTATTTTACGCAGTATTCCTCGTTCGATTTTTGAACGAGGAATACTATTTAATTGACTATGTATCAATGGGTTAATTGTCACCCAGGCCGGTGAATTTTCCGGCAAAGAGGATGGCGCCGGTGCTGGATTCGGTGATGAGGTAGAGGAAGGGATGGTCGGCATGGAAGACGACAAAGGGCTCGGAGGGGCCGCTGATACTGTTCCCGTCCACGCCGGCAAAGGAGACCGCCGCGGCTTCCGCACCTTCCTCACTCACCTTGATGACGGCTTTTTGCTTGACAAAATCGAGGTGGCTGGCATTGGGGGACATGGGGGAGAAATCGGCCGATTTGGCATCGAAGGCCGTGGGCATGCCCATGCCGATGAGAAGGTCCTTGAGGTCCAGGAAGGAGTTCGTCTCAAATTTCGGGAGCGTCAGGTTCACGAGAATCTCATCCTTCGACTCGGCAAAAACCTGCCACTTCTCCGCATCCAGGGAGGCGATGACATCGGCCAGGGTTTTTCCCTCTGCGGGGAGAATGACCGTCATGGAGAAGGCGCCGTTTCCGTACGGAAGGTTGACGGCCCGGAACGTGTCGATTGCCTTGTAAAGGAAGCACTCCGACTGGTGCATCATCGGCACGGAGACCGTTTTGCCGGCAGCGGTGGTGAACCGCCCTTTCTGATAGGTAGCCTCCTTGGGGAAGGGCTTCACCCATTCGCTCTTGAAGTACAGGGCGTCTATCAGATAGGCCAGGATATTGGGGTCTGTCTTCTCCAAAATGGAGGGAATGAGGCCCTGGGTATGGTCTGAGCACCATTTGTTGATGATTTCGGCCGACCCTTTCTCATCGTAGAAATTCAGGCTGGAGACCTCTGCGTCATAATATCTGTTCATCAGGCCGATATAGTCCTTGTTCAGGCTCCAGCCTTTGTTCACCACCAGCGCGTTGGCGATGGCCAGCGTGGTTTTGCCGTCCAGGGCGGGAAGTTGCTTCAGCATGGCCTCCGAGAAAGCGTTCACGGCGTCTATTTCGCCGGCGCCATAGCCCAGCACCCGGCAGATTTCATCGGCCGTAGTGCCGCCGGTTCCGTTCAGGAGCATCCCCAGCAGAAACTGCATGCTGAGCGGGGACATGACGTAGTCTTTGTCCTGGCCCGCGTCCACCGCTTTCAGGAAGCGGAAGGCAAAATCGTTGCCCTTCCGGACAAATTCGGCCGATTTTGTGGTGAGGTCTATCACCGGGGCCTCCCCGCTACCGGGGGTGTCTTCGCTTCCCGCTTTCTGGCAGGAGAAAAGGCCCAGGAGCACCGCCACGGAAGCGGAAAACAGTGCAATGTGTCTCATATTCAGTTACTTTAAATTGATGTTACTTTAAATTGATTCTGATTCCACTTGCCACAGAGAACATCAGTGGATGCGTACTGCGGTAAGTTTCCAGGACGGTTGTTCCCAGAGGGAGCCGCCAACTGACCTCCGGCTCTACAAACAGGCCGATGTGCCGGCTCAGGTTCAACTGGATGCCGCCAGCCCCCAGGAGCGAAAGGCTGGGGCCGTCCCTGCGGAAACTGTGGCCGGCCAGTGTGGCACCTATGCATAGGTCTCCTTCCAGACCGCCGCCCAGATAGACGTCTATCCATCGGCCTTGGGCCAGAGTCCAGTCCAGACGGACGGGAATGCCCAGATAATGCGCGTTCTGGCGGAGTCCAGACGGCATGGCGGAACTGTAGAGGCTGTATTGCAGGCCCGTGGTAATCTGAAGCCGCTCCGAGAGGGGAATCCGGACAGAAAGGCCCAGTTTCAGTGGAAAGTAGTGCGTGGCGGCATTCTGGCCGACGGGGGTCTCCGGAAGGGTTGGAGAGGGAGGGTCGGGGGTGGTGCCGTTGCCGCCGTTGCCGCCGGGGGTGCTGTCGGGGCCGTCGGGGCCGGTGCCGTTGCCGCCAGGGGTGCTGTCGGGGCCGTCGGGGCCGTTAGTGCCGTTGCCGTTTTGGGGGTTGATGACAAGAGCCGCCGGCGCCCGGTTGCTCACAAGGGGTATCAGGACTCCGGCCAGGAGGCCCCCGCCAGCCACCGCACCAGTTGCGGCTCCCACCGTGAGCCGTACCGGCCTGGCGGGCTTGCCCTGAGGAACAAACGGAGAAGCCGGCGCCGTGATTTCCGACGCCTCGGCATGTGCTGCGGCTTCGGCATGTGCTGTGGCATCAGCGCGTGCTGCGGCTTCAGCGTTTGCTGCGGCCTCGGCATGTGCTGCGGCTTCGGCCGTATCGCTCGGCGGCACCGTTTCGGATGCCGCTGCCGCCTGTCTTGCTTCTGCCTCACTGGTTTTTCCGGCCAAGGCCTGCACGCCTCGATCTTCGGCCGTACTGGTTTCTCCGTCAGAGGCTTGTGCGCCTCGATTTTCGGCCGTACTTACTTCTCCGTCAGAGGCTTGTGCTCCGGACCAGACCGGGCGAGTGAGGGGTCGGGATACTTCTGCGGAATCCGAAACCAACAAACCGGGATTCGGCATGGATTCCGCCACACGGATGTTCCCCTCCGGAACGGCGGGCTTCCAAAGGAAGAGAAAAGCGGAGAGGGAAGCGGCGACAGCCAGGGCTACGGCACCCACCCACGGGAAGCGCCGGCGGGGCTTGCAGGCCTGCTCGCGGCGGGCGCGGAAATCGGCCAGATGCCCCTCCGGAAGGGGACTTTCATACCCTTCCAGTTTGTCCTTGACTATTTCTTCCCACTTTCTCATGTTTCCTTCAGATATCGCCTGATTTCTTCTTTCAGTTGCTTCCTTGCTTTGGCCAGCACCCCGGCCGATCCTTTCTCGCTGATTCCCAGCATCTTTCCAATCTCCTTGTGCGAGTACCCGTCTATGCAGTACAGGTTGAAAACCGCTCTCCTGAGATCCGGAAGGCCTGCTATCCACTCCAACAGTTTCTCCTCCGGGATGGCCTCCATTTCCGCTTCCGACGGATTGGCAACCATGCCCTGCGGGTCCGCGACCGTGTTCGGCCACCGGGCGTCCAGCGATATCCACCTCCACCGCTGTCGCTTGATTTGGTTGATAGCCTTGTTGACAGCAATTCGGCTTATCCATCCATACAAGGAGCCTTCCCCGGTGTACGTGTAAGTTCCAATTTTGTCAATTGCCTGAATCACAGAATCTTGCAGTAAATCTTCCGCATCGTCAGCATCTCCCGTATAGCGCCTGCAGAGTGAGAACAACCTTGCCGCATATCTTCTATACAGCTCCTCTTGGGCCCATCTGTTCTTCTCACGGCAGAGCCTGGCCAACTCCTGCTCCTCCAGATTCTTATACACGTAACATTCCGTTTGACTCCCCAAAGTTACTCTTTAAACACACAAATCCGCAAAATACGTCCCGCCATTTTTGAAATCTCAAACTCTGCGCATTTTGTCACATCCCCTTGCCGCTACGTACCCTCAACACATCCAGGCTGGTTCTCTCGTCGGCCGCCGTCCCTTGGCCACTACCCGTTGCCGCCTCGGTCACAGAAACGCCATTCTACGGCACTCTCGTTGTCAAGGCGGTAAGGCTATGTGGCAAAACGGTCATTTTGAATGCCGCCTCGGCCACAGAATCGGCCTTCCATGGCACTCTCGTTGTCGAGGCGGTAAGACTATGTGGCAAAACGGTCATTTTGAATGCCGCCTCGGTCAAAGAATCGGCCTTCCATAGCACTCTCGTTGTCAAGGCGGTAAGGCTATGTGGCATAACGGTCATTTTGAATGCCGCCTCGGCCACAGAATCAGCCTTCCATGGCACTCTCGTTGTCGAGGCGGCAAGACTATGATACAGTCTTGGTATCCGAGGAATGGGTATTGGATGCCTCGCCTGCCCTTTTTGTAACAAGGACAGGTGTCTGGAATTGGCCCGTGACACGCAATTGGCTGACAAACAACCACTTATAGTTTTTTCTCGTTCGTTTTTGGAACGAGAAATATCAGCAATCACCTCTGTATCAAGTGGTTACTAATCACGCATTATGGGGTGTTTTCACACTGAAAAACCGACTGCGCCAGAGTCGGACGTTTTGCTCTCTTTTCGTCCGACGTTGGTCATACCTACGCCAGGGTCGGACAGTTTTGCCCTCTTTTCGTCCGACGTTGGTCATACCTGCGCCAGGGTCGGACGGTTTTGCTATCTTTTCGTCCGACGTTGGACAGATTTACGCCAGGGTCGGACGGAGACAAGGGCGTGGGATAACGGGAAAGGAGTTGCCGGGATTTGTAGAAAGACATGGCTTACCAGCCGATAGTGACGGGAACGCCGTCGGGGCTGTTGAGGAAGCGCAGAAACAGGGTGTGGCTGACCGGGTCCCAACTGGCAACTGGGCCGATGATAGCAGAGGCCCCGGCAATGGCCTCGGCGACGGCAACAGACTCCTCGCTAACAGCGCCGGAGGCCCCGACGACAGCGACCGGCACCTCGGCAACGGCACTGGACTCCTCGGCGATGGCAACAGGTGCTTCGCTAACAGCACCGGACTCCCCGGCAACGACAACAGGCGCACCGGCGATGGTGACGGAGGTGGGGGCGGAGGGGAGGAGGATGCGGGTGACGTTGTAGGTATCGGCGGGGCCTTTACACACGTAGGAGAAGCCGCGGCGGGTGCGCTTCTGGTCGTAGGCACGGCTGGCGGCGGCAAGGATGCGGGGCGCTTTGCCGGCCTTGGCAACGTCATAGAACAGGGCCTGTGTGCCCACCGGGACTTCGCGGCGGGTATAGACCGGAAGTGCGGGATCGTACAGGTCGATGAGGCAGCCTTCGGCCACAAACGGCTCTGTCACAGGGCTTTCGTCCATCACAGCCACCACGCGGTACGGGCCGCGGTCCAGCACCAGGGCATTGCTCTCCGCCAAAGGGCCGATGCATGCCTCCACGGCCTCCAGCAGCGGTTTCTCGGCCCCGGCCGACAGGACAAAGGCCGATGGATCCTGCCGAATCACCGTGAGGCTCCCCCGGCCCGCCGGATAGACCCCCGACGCAAGACCGGCCGAAGAACCAGCCCCGGCCGACGCCTTATCACCGGCCAAATCACCAGAGCCTCCTTCAGCCCCGGCCAGAGCGTCATCGGCCAGGCCCAGAAGGGCGAAGAGATGGTCGGAGGGGGCGGGGAAGGCGTTCCCGCCGGTGTTCCACCATTCCTGTACATGCTGATACGGGTCGGTGTCCGTGCCGCAATAGACCAGGTGGCCGCCGGCGCGCACCCAATCGGCCAAAAAGGCATGGGCCGACGGGTCCAGCGGCTTCATGTTGGAATAGGTCATCAGCAGCACTTCCACGCCCGCCAGCGCTTTGTCAAAGCCCAGATTCTCCAGGTGCGTGATACCCACCGGGCAGCCCCGCTTGAGGAAGGGCATCGCCAGGCCGAAGAACCCCGACAACGACGTGTCCCGCTGGAACATCAGCGAATTGGCCATGAGCACCGAGATGCGCGAGGGCCGCTCCGGCGCCTGGGGCATCTCCTGCAGCGCCCCGGTCATCACCTGCATCATGGAAGCGTAGGAAGCGGGAATCCGGGACTTCTCCTCCGACCCCGGGCTCACCGGGTACAGTTTCTCGTAAATGCGCTCCGGCCAGGGCATAATCTCATACGAATTCACCTGGGGATAAAGCAGTTGCGCGGTGAAGGTGGCCTGGTAGTTGCGGCGGAAGTCCTCCCAGTCCCTGGGCCGGTCTTCGATAGGATCGGTGAGAAGCCATACCCGGCGGCCGGTAGGCGCCGTCATGGAAACCATGCAGCCATATTCCAGGAAAGCCGTCTCGAACACCCGCTCCCGGGAGACACCTCTGTAGCAATTGAGCACGCGGGAGGTGCCGGTCCACACCTGGGCGATGTACCCGTCCACGCAGGGAAGGGACGCCAGGGAGGCTTCGGGGCTCACAATCTGCCACTGGGTGTAGTTGATGAGCGAATGCGTGGGAACATAGCAGCGGATTTCCCGGCCCAGGCTCCGGCCATATTCCTTCGCAAATGTAAACGCCTCATCCAAGGCGCGATAGTACAGGTGATACTTGAGTTTGGCCGTCAGATAAGCGGCCTCGGGAGACTCTTCCCGGGGACGCCAGGGCGTACCGTAATAGGCCGTCCATTCCCGTTTGAAGGCATCGGAATACCCGGCGGCCTGCCAGAATTCCGGCTCTTCCAGAAAGATGTTGTCCACGCCTGCGTCGATGACCCGCTTGATATGCCGCTCCTTGAAATACTTCAGGTAATTCTCCGTGGGAACGATATAGGGAACCATGCGGCCGTGCCAGAGCGTGTCTCCGGCGGCGTTCACTTGCCCTTCGTCCAGGTGCCGCTGCCCGTCCCATCGGCCCGTGAAATAATCCTGGTATGCGCCCCAGGCGATGCCGGTCATGAAGTGAGTCTCGTAGCCCCGCGCCCGCCAGGAGGCCAGGCGGTCTTCCAGGGAACCGCCGTCGGGAGAACCCGGATTGCCGCCCACCCCGTACACCATCACCGCATCGGCCCGGTTGTCCAAAGTGGGACGCCAGCCCTGGGAGGTCTGGAAGGTGGTTTTTACGCCATCGGCCGATGGGGAAGCACACGCTCCCGGAAGGGCCAGGACTAGAAGGAAAGGCAATATACGACGCATTGAACCATTTTTTTGTAAAGATAACCAATAATTGGGATATTTTTTGACAAAAAAACCGTAACTTTAAGGATTCAAACAAACCTCTTATGAAAAAGACTCTCTTCACCCTTGCGGCCACCGTCCTGGCACTATGCATGGCCGTTTCCTGTTCGGAAAAGAACAACACCCTCACCTCCAAGGAAAAGGCCGACGGCTGGCAGCTCCTCTTCGACGGCAAGACCCTGGACGGTTGGCGCGACTTCAACGGCATAGCCCTCACCGGCCCGTGGGAAGTGGAAGACGGCTGCATCCGGGCCGAAGGGGAAGGCAGCGACGCCAATGGTTATATCGTAACGGAGCGCGAGTTCGCCAATTTCCACCTCAAATGGGAATGGAAAATCTCCCGTGGCGGCAACTCCGGCATGCTCTATCACGTGGTGGAAGCTCCCCGGTACAGCGTCCCCTATGTGACCGGCCCCGAGTACCAGCTCATTGACGACGACAACTGGGAAGAGGTGAACGGCTACCCGCTGGAGCCCTGGCAGCGCTGCGCCGTGGACTACGCCATGTATGTCCCTGATTTCGAAACCCGTCTCCTGAAGCCCGCCGGAGAGTGGAACCAGTCGGAAATCATCTTCGACAACGGCCATGTTACCTATCTCCTCAACGGCAAGGTCACCGTGGAATTCGATGCCTGGACCCCGGACTGGTTCGCACGCAAGAATTCCGGCAAATGGGAGAACGCTCCGGAATACGGCCTGGCCCGCAGCGGTCACATCTGCCTGCAGGACCACGGCTATCCCGCCTGGTTCCGCAATGTGAAAATCAAGGAACTTCCTGCCAAATCCATTGAGAAAGACCTCTTTAACGGCAAAGACCTCACCGGCTGGACCCTCTACGGCAAAGACAAGTGGTATGTGGAAAACGGCGAACTCATCTGCGAAAGCGCCGAAGTACCGGACCAATACGGCTATCTGGCTACCGACGAATACTTCGACAACTTCGACCTCACGGTAGAGTTCAAGCAGGAGGCCAACGGCAATTCCGGCGTGTTCTTCCGCAGCACCATAACACCGCCGGACCATGTGAACGGCTGGCAGGTAGAAGTGGCCCCCAAGGGTCATGACACCGCCGGCATCTACGAGTCCTACGGCCGCGGCTGGCTGGTGCAGATTCCCGACGAAAAGGAAGACATCCTCCGGGAAGGCGAATGGAACACCCTCAACATCCTGGCCGAAGGGAACCGCATCCAGACCTGGCTCAACGGAGAGCCCATGGTAGATATCACGGACGCCAAGGTGGGTGCCGGAAAGGGCCGCATCGCCCTCCAGATCCATGACGGCGGCGGCATCAAGGTGCGCTGGCGCAACCTCCATATCAAGACCCTCTAAAACCTTTCGCATGAAACGCTTCCTCTTCCTTTCCCTACTCTCCGTCTGTCTTCTTGCCGGCTGCAAGGCCAAAGACCATTATACCGTTATCATCTCCCTGGACGGAAGCCGCTGGGACTATGCCGATTACTACGACATGCCCTTCTTCGACTCCCTGGCCACGGTGGGCGTGAAGGCCCGGATGGAACCTTCGTTCCCTTCCTCCACCTTTCCCAACCACTACACCATGGCCACCGGCCTGGTGCCGGACCACCACGGGCTGGTGAACAACAGTTTCTGGAATCCGGACACGGACCACGGCTATTCCCTCGGAGACCCGGAGTCCCGTTACGACCCCCGCTACTACGGCGGTGAGCCGGTCTGGGTCACTGCCCAGAAACAGGGAGTCAAGTGCGGCGTGGTGTACTGGGTTGGCTCGGACATCCCCATCGGCCCGGAAGGGAACGAATATCCCACCTATTACCGCCCGTGGGACGAGCAGCCCCACTGGGACTTTGACCAGCGGGTGGACGAGATTGTGCGCCTTATGAGCCTGCCCAGGCAGGAGCGTCCGCGCCTGGTGATGGGCTATTTCGACGAACCTGACCACCAGGGCCACGTGCACGGGCCCTTCGCCCCGGAAACCAAGGAAATGGCCGAACACATGGACAGCCTTATGCACGCGCTGTACCTACGGCTGAAGGCCCTACCCCACGGAGACAAAATCAACTTCATCCTGGCCGGAGACCATGGCATGACGGACATCTCCCCGGAACGTTTCATCGCCTGGTACGACGTAATCCCCGAAGAGTGGACCGAGCGTATCGTGGGTAACAACCCCACCAGCATCTGGGCCCGGGAAGGCTACGTGGACAGCCTCTACAACCGCCTTTCCAAGGTAGAGCACGTGCGCGTATGGAAGCACGGAGAAGTGCCTGAGTACCTGCACTATGGCACCTCCAACCGCCTGGGAGACCTTATCGTGAGCCCGGACCTCGGGTGGCAGTTCAACTTCGCCCCGTCCCATAGCATGGGCACCCATGGCTTCGACTGCAAGGAAACGGACATGATGGTGGCGTTCCGCGCCATCGGCCCGGACTTCAAGGTGGCCTATGACGCCCCTTATACCGAAGGCGAAAAGTCTTCGTTCCGCAACATCGACCTTTACCCCATGCTTTGCAAACTGCTGGGCGTGAAACCGGCTCCGGTGGACGGAAAACTGGAAAGAATCCAACATATCCTTAAATAATGGCAAAACATTTCACTCTCCCTTACGATGGCGGGCTCATCGACAAGAACCTGCCGCAGGGCATTCTTCACTCTTACGAGAAAATCTGGACCTATGTCTTCCCGGAATCCCGCCCTGCCTCTTATGAAATTGCCGACCTGATTGTAAATTCCATCAATGCCCACAGGGACGGCCTGTTCCGGCTGGGACTCACAACAGGCAATACCCCTACTTCCCTGTACAATGAACTGGCCCGCCGTTGCCATGACGGGAAAGTCTCGTTCAAGAACGTGGAAATTGTCTCCATCGACGAATATTATCCTTCCTCCAAGGACGAAGCCCAGAGCCGCAACCATCTCCTGCACGAGGCCCTGTTGGACAAGGTGGACATCCTGAAGGAAAACATCCACATTCCCGACGGCACCGTCCCGCAGGAGAATGTGAGCAATTACTGCGTCAAGTTCGACGCCATGGCCCGGGGGCTGGACCTCCTGGTCATCGGCGTAGGCGAACAGGGGCAGGTAGGCTTCAATGAAGCCGGGTCCAACGAAAAGACCCGTACGCGCGTAGTGCGCCTCTCCTACGCTTCCCGCAAGCGCCAGGCCGATAATTTCAATAACGACATCTCGGCCACACCCGACAAGGCCATCACCATGGGCATCAGCACCATGATGAGCGCCAAGAAGATTATCCTGATGGCCTGGGGCGAAGACAAGGCTCCCGCCGTGAAGGCCATTACCGAAGGCCCTCAGACCACGGACTGCCCCGCCTCCCTCCTGCAGGACCACGACCACATCTCTTTCTATGTGGACGAGGCGGCCGCCAGTCTTCTCACCCGCAGTGAAGCCCCCTGGCTGGTGGGGCCCTGCGACTGGACGCCCAAGTTTATCCGCAAGGCGGTGGTCTGGCTGTGCGAGGTCACCGGAAAGCCCATCCTCAAACTCACGGAGAAGGATTATCTGAACAACAACCTGAGTGAACTCCTGGAGGTTGCCGGCCCATTTGACAAGATCAACATCAACGTCTTCAACGACCTGCAGCACACCATTACCGGCTGGCCCGGCGGCAAGCCCAATGCCGATGACAGCACCCGCCCGGTTAAAGCTACCCCCTTCCCGAAGACCGTCCTCATCTTCTCCCCGCACCCGGACGACGACGTGATTTCCATGGGCGGCACTTTCATCCGCCTGGTGACCCAGGGACACGATGTACACGTGGCCTACGAAACTTCCGGCAATGTGGCCGTGCATGACGACGTCGTGCTCCAGCACATGGACGCCGCTTTCCAATTGGGTTTTGCCGACAAGTTTGCCGAAGTGAAAGCCCTGGTGGACAGCAAGGTCCCCGGTGAAGCGGAACCCCGCGCCCTCCTGGAGATGAAAGGCGCCATCCGTCGCAGCGAAGCCCGCGGCGCCGTTCGCTCCTTCGGCCTCAATGACGACACCAACGCCCACTTCCTGAACCTGCCGTTCTACGAAAGCGGCGGCATCAAGAAGAATCCCCGGACCCAGGCCGATGTCGATATCATCAAAGACCTGATCCGGAAACTGAAACCCCATATGATCTTCATGGCCGGTGACCTGGCCGATCCGCACGGCACGCACCGGGTTTGCACCGAGGCCGCCATGGACGCCCTGGACCAGCTCCGCGAAGAAGGAAACGAGTGGATGAAAGACCTCCACGTATGGCTGTATCGCGGCGCCTGGATGGAATGGGAGCTGGGTCGCGTGGACATGGCCGTTCCGCTGAGTCCGGACGAAGTGGTGAAAAAGCGTCACGCCATCTTCCGCCACCTTTCCCAGAAGGACATCGTTCCCTTCCCGGGCGAAGATCCGCGCGAATTCTGGCAGCGGGCCGAAGAACGCACCCAGAACACCGCCCGCCTTTACGATCGGCTGGGCATGGCCGAATACCAGGCCATCGAAGTGTTCCTGAAGCTGTATTAACAGTCACCGCTCAGGGTGCTGATGAGGTCGTCGAGGGTTTCGTAGAGGGCGGGGGCCGATTCGGGCGTAATGCTGCGACAGGCAACGGCGTTCCCCACCTGAAAGGGGATGCAGCCGGCCTTTTCCTCCAGGGCGCGCCCCTCGGGGGTGAGGTGCACGATGACCTGGCGGCCGTCGGCCCGGCCTTTTTCCCGTTTCACGAATCCTTCGGCCTCCATGCGTTTGAGGAGCGGGGTCACTGTGTTGGTCTCCAGATACAGTTTCTTGGCGATGTCGTTCACGGGCTGCCCGTCCTTCTCCCAAAGTACCATCATCACCAGATATTGGGGATAAGTGAGGCCGATGCCGCTGAGCAGCGGATGATAAGCCTGCGTAATGAGCCGGGATGCCGTGTACAGCCTGAAACAGAGCTGATTATCCAATTTAAGTTGCTCCTGCATGGGAATTAAAGCATTTCTTCGATGTCCTTGGTGAAATCTTTGGGCTCGACGACCGGAGCGAAGCGCTTGACGATGGAACCGTCACGGGACACGAGGAACTTGGTAAAGTTCCACAGGATGTCGCTGTCTTTTTCCACGCTCTTGCTCAGTCCTTTGAGCAACTTGCGGGTGGCCTTGGCCTTGAGGCCACTGTACTCCTCGGCGGGAGCCTGGGCTTTTAAGTATTCAAAGATGGGTTCGGCCTTGGGGCCGTTCACATCGGTCTTGGCCATCAGCGGGAAAGTAACGCCATGGTTCAGGCGGCAGAATTCCTCGATCTGTTCGTTGGAACCGGGCTCCTGTCCGGCAAACTGGTCGCAGGGGAAACCGATGACCACCAGGCCTTTGTCCTTATACTGCTGATAGAGAGCCTCCAGGCCGTCATACTGAGGAGTGAAACCACATTTGGAAGCAGTGTTCACAATGAGAAGGACTTTTCCTTCATAATCTTTGAAATTCACCTCTACACCCTTGTTGTTAAGGGTTTTGAAATCGTAAATCGTTGCCATGTCTTGTTCGTTTTGTGCAGCGCCTCCCAGGCACAGAAGGCCCAGAATGGCTGCAAATAAACTTTTCTTCATTTATCAGAGTTGCTTGGTGAGCCAATTCTGGAGGCCGGTAGCATAGGCCTGCAGGATTTGGACAGATGCTTGTGCGTTCATAATGTTGTATAATTATTGATTATTTATATCGTTCACGACGCAAAGATACGAAAATTATTTTATATCGCAAGCGATATTTTAATTTTTTTGCCATTTTTTCGTGACAACTAAATTGATGATTACTAGCATATTACAACATATTCCTCGTTCAAATTTTGAACGAGGAATATGTTATAAATTACTGATTTACAAAGCGTTAACTGCCACGCGGCGGGCTACAGGCGGGCGACAGTGCCGGCAATCTGGTCGCCCAGGCCGATGGTATAGCCTTCCGAGCAGAAGAACAGGCGGTTGAAACTGTCGGCCACGACTACGAGCGGGAGACGGCCCTTGCCACTGAGTTTCTGGTCGGCCACGATGGCTTCGCGGATGCCGGCGGTGTCCAGGCCCAGCACGATGGGGATGTTGTTCGGAATGGCACCGTACCGGCCCTCCATGGCTTCTTTCTTGAGACGGTCAAGGGCCTCCTGGCTTTCGCAGAGAAGCACGATGGGACGGCCCCAGGCGGCCAGGCGCTCACGGGCGGCGATAAGGTCCCGGATGGCGTGGTTGGTAGGCTCCTTGCCGGGTTCCAGGATGGCAACTACATAGAATCCGCGTCCGACGGCGGAAAGCAGGGACTGGTCGATTTCGCTGCCATCGGGGGAGAAGATCTTTTCGGCATCCAGCGAGCCGATGACCGGCACGGCGCCGGTGCCCTCGTCAATGCGGAGCGGCACCTCCGTCACCTTGCCTTCCTCTACGGTGAAAAACAGCATGGAAACGGGCACAGAGCCGTCGGAAAGGCGGTTTCCGGACACCAGGAGGTATTGCCCGGCATCCATCTTGAACCCGTCCTTGAACACATGGGCCCAGTCAACGCCGCCGCCCATATCCACCTCGCCTTCATCGAAGGCCATCAAGTTGGGACGGCCGTTTTCAATCTTGGAGAGGGAGAAATGCGTGTAATACTGAGGGTTGGCAATGGTGGCCGATGGCTTGTAGGAGAGTTTGAGAACGCCCTTGGGGGAGACCACCGCCTCGGAAGCGCCGTCAAAGTGCACGTCCAGCCAGTCTTCGCCAGAGCGGTACTGCACCTTCCCGGTCACCGGGTCTTTCTGCGCTTCGATGCCATTGGCCCGTGCGGCGCATACGAAGAAGATGTCACGGGAGCGGGGATCGGCCAGGCGGCTCTCGAACACGCCGCGGGGCGACATGGGGATGCGCCAGGCCTTGGGGTCATCCAGGACCGTGATGTTGTCCCGCACCCAGTTCACCATTTGCTCAGGGGTTTCAATCACCTCCATCATGTGCTCGTAGAAATAGCCGTAGAAGGGGGTCAGGAACTCATTCTCCACGCGGGAGCCCAGGAAGTTGTCGGTGCTGTAGTAGTCCTTGAGGTTCTCGAGGGTGATGTCATGCAGGTCTTTTCCGCTGAGGGAAGCCAGTACGTTCTTCACGCGGACCTGGTTCTCCCAGGTACGGAAATCCTGAATCAGTTTCCAGTTGCCGCGGGCCGGTTCCCCGGCGGGGAAAGTGGCCTCGTAGGCATGCCGCAGGGAATCCTCATAGGCAAAACGCCGGTCATTGAGCGCGCGCTGCTCGCGGCTCACCTCGGGAAGCACCACATTCTCCGGCGGAGGGACGATGGTGAAAGATTCTTCGCTGCGCTCAGAATGACAGTCGTCTCCAACAGGGCCCTTGTCCAGAACGACCGTCACGTCCTTGTCCTTACCGAAGGAGGCGCGGGCATAGCCGTAGGCGCCGTCCTTGGAGGCCCAGATGAGCATGTCGCCCAGGCCGGCGCTGCTGAAGGTGTGGCCGGAGGCGTCCGTATATTTGGTGACGGCCGGGTAGAATTCCGCATAATTGTAGATGCAGAAATCCACCCGGGCGCCCTCCACGGGAGCGCCATCGGCATCCACCACCGTAAAGTCGATGCGGGCGGTCTTGGCGTAGTTGTCGATGAGGTTCACCTCGGTGAAGTTGGGGCTTTCCAGTACGACTTCCTCGGGGCCGTCGTACTTGCCGAAAACTTTGGTATGCATGAGCATGGCGCGGGAAGCGGGGGCGTTGAACCAGCCCAGATTCAGGACGGGTTCGGGCTCGCAGGCACCCAGGAACCACCATTTGCCGTCGGCCCAGGCCTCCACCCAGGCGTGGTTGTCATCGGTGTGGGCCCAGCGCGGGGTATAGACCTGGCGGGCCGGGATACCCACGCTGCGGAGCGCCGTGACACAGAAGGTGGACTGCTCGCCGCATCGGCCCAGGGCATTGCAGACGAGGGCCAGGGGCGAAGACGTACGGGCATCGGAAGGCTGGTAGGTGACCTTCTCGTGGCACCAGTGGTTCACTTCCAGGATGGCCTCCTGCATGGACATTCCCTCGATGCGGGGAAGGAGTTCCCGGGCGAACACAACGCGGGCGCTGTCCAGGTTTTCGTTGTTCACCCTCAGCGGCAGCACGAAGTGGCGGAATTCGCGCTCGGGAACGCCCCAGCGGTCTTTCAGTGCCAGAGAGGCCCGCACATTCTCCAGATAAAAATCTGTGCTGTAATCGGTTACGTCGGCCATGGGCATATAGGCATAGAGGAATTCCAGCGCCTCTTTTTCCTGAAGCGTCGCCGCCGAAGGGAGGGTCATGAAAGGCTTCAGGGCCTGGTCATGCGCCTCCAGACGGGCTTTATAGTCCCTGGAGACCGTTTCGCGGAAGTCCGCATCCTTGATAAAATGGCTCTGGCAGGAAGCCAGCAGAACGAGGGCGCTCAGGCCCAGCATGAATTTTCTCATTTATTTTTCCAATTTACGGGCGATGGCGGCCAGCTGGGCGCCCATGCCGATGGTATATCCCTGTGAAGTGAACACGACCTCCTTGGTGGCGGCATTGCCCAGAATCACAAGCGGCAGCCGTTCTGCGCTGAGATTCAGGTCTTTGCAGAGGCGCGGGAGGATGTCTCCCTCACTGTCCAGCACAAAGGCCGCGGTGGAAGGAAGGGTGCCGTAGCGGCCTTCGTCTATTTCGCTGTGCAGACGCTGGAGTTGGGCCTCGCTGGTGGCCACGAGGAAAATCGGACGGCCCCAGGCTTCCAGAACGGCCTTTTCCTCGGCGATGTCATGCAGCACGTGGTTGGTAGGCTCCATGCCCACATCCAGGACGGCGGCTGCGTAGTAGCCGCCATCGGCCACCTGGAGAAGTTTTCCGGGCTCGAACTGTCCCTTTACGGTCACTTCTTCCAGCACGGTCTCGATGACAACGGGCACTTCCACCGTTTCCCCGGCCGATACATGGAACAGGGTTACGGTAACGGGCGTAGAGCCGTCAGAGAGGCGGTTTCCGGAGGTGAGCATGTAGTCCCCTTCCGGGACATCATTGGTCATGCCGAAGCGGCGGCCTTCCCCGCCGAAGCCCAGGAAGACCATCTGTGCGCGCCCGTCCACGATGCGGCTCACCGTATAATGACGGCCATATTCGGGCTTCTCGACGCCCTCCACGGGAGTATAAGTGAGGTCCACATGGCCGGTGGCGACATCGGCCTTGTCTCCGGAGTAGCGGAGCGATCCGGTATTGCGGTCCTTGCGCATTTCTACGCCGAAGGTGCGGGCGAGGGCGATGGTGAGAAGGTCGCGGGAGCGCGGATTGGCCCAGCGGCTCTTCCACACACCCACGGGTGACATGGGAATGTCCCAGAACAGGGGGTCTTCGTCCAGGCAGATATTCTCGTCCACCCACTTTAAGATCGCTTCGGCGTTGCCTCTGAAAGCATCCTGGAGTTCGGCCGGGATGTTCTGGAGGAACCAGACCTTGTACGGGGTGAGGAATTCGTTTTCGATGCGCGGGGGCAGGACGGACTCGGCAGCGCTGTAGCTGTCCCAGAGGACGGCCGGGGTGACGTCCGTGAGGTCCTTGCGGGTGAGGCTGCGCAGGAGGGCCACGGCGCGGGGCTTGTCATCGGCCTCCATGAGGAAGCGGGTGATGACGGCATGGTTGCCCGAAGAGCCTTCCACCAGGCGAACGGCTTCGGCAGGGAGGCCGAATTCGCCCACGAAGCCCTGGGCGGTCTCATGGTTCGGGAAAGTGGCCATATAGGCCTTGCGCACAGAGTCTTCGTAGGCCATTTTGCGGTCATTGAGCGCGCGGAGTTCCGGTGTCACTTCAGGAAGCACGACATGCTCCACGGGCGGGACAATGTCCATCAGCCGCGAACTGACGGGGGCCCCCGTAGGACTGTCGAGGGTCACGGTGACCGTCTTGTCCTTGCCGAAACGGACACGGGCGAAGCCGTAGGCCCCGTCCTTGGAGGCCCAGGCCAGCATGTCGCCCAGACCGGCCGACAGCGAGGTCTCCCCCTTTCCGTCCGTGTATTTGGAAACGGCCGGGAAGAACTGGGAGGAGTTGTAGATGCAGAAGTCCACACGGGCTTCCTTCACGGCCTTTCCGCCGGCGTCCACCACCTTGACGGCAGCCCTGGCGCTCTTGGCATAATTGCCGATGAGATTGATTTCCGTGTAACCGGGGGTGCGGAGGACCACTTCTTCGGGGCCGTCATACTTGCCGAACACCTTGGTGTGGGTGAGCATGGCGCGGGAGGCCGGGGCGTTGAACCAGCCCAGATCCAGCACCGGCTCGGGCTCGCAGGCGCCCAGGAAGCGCCACTTGCCGTCAGCCCAGGCTTCTACCCAGGCATGGTTGCTCTCAGTGTGGGCCCAGCGCGGGGTGTACACCTGGCGGGCCGGGATGCCCACGCTGCGGAGGGCGGCCACACAGAAGGTGGATTCCTCGCCGCATCGGCCCAGGGCATTCTTGAGGGAGGCCAAGGGAGCGTGCGTACGGCCGTCGGAGGGCTGGTAGGTCATCATTTCGTGGCACCAGTGGTTCACTTCCAGGATGGCGTCTTCCATCGAAAGGCCTTCCACGCGGGGCTTGAGCATGCGGTAGAACACCACACGGGCGCTGTCCAGGTCTTCGTTGTTCACGCGAAGGGGCAGGACGAAGTGGCGGAACTCCCGGTCGGGGACTTTCCAGCCCATTTCCACGCGGGCTTTAAGGCTGGCACGCACGTTCTGAAGGTAGAAGTCGGCCGGATAGTCGGTGACATCGGCCAGCGGCATATATGCATAGAGAAACTCCAGCGCCTCTTTTTCCCGGGCCGAAACCCCCTCAGGCAGGGTCATGAACGGTTTCAGGGCGCCATCATGCGCCGCCATGCGCGAGGTATAGTCGGCATGAAAGGGATTCCTGCTGCAGGAAACCAGCAGCAGGAATACAACAGGGTAAAGAATGCGTTTCATCCTATATGGGGATTAGTCTTCCAAAACGGGAGGAGCCGGCATCGGCATGGGCTTAGGAGGGATATTGTTCACCAAGCCTTCCGGAAGCATGACAGGAGAGCCGCCTCCGTCACGGATCGGGTCGTCCGGGACGTCCTTTGCAAGGAAATCCGCGAACGTGGGTTCAGTAAGACCGGCCAGTCCCATGATGCGGTTCACGATAAGCCGGCGCTGCCAGGTGGAGAAGTAGAAACGGTTGTCTATCATGCAGCTGATTTTCTCGCTGCGCCAACGATAGAACATGGAAACGTCTCCGCCCTGGAAAACGCCGATTCGGCCATATTTCGCGGCATCCTTTCCGTTCATGGCTGTCACATTGGCGGCTTCGTACAACTCTGCCCAAGGCGTGTTTGCCTGTACATCGGTGGCAGAAAGATTGAGGCCGAACTTGACAGGGTTCCAGGAATGGCCGTTTACGGGACTAAGGCCGCTCAGCGTCGAATTATACCAATATTCATCTCCCAGTTTTCCGAAACTGTGGCCGCCGAATTCATGGACCAGGGTGTTGCGCCAGGAGCCGATGCTGCTTCCAAGTTCGCTCTTTTCGGAAGCCGTCACCGTCCGCGTATCCCAAGGAACGGCTGTTACACTTGCCGCCTCCGTAGCGGGATAACTCCAGCTTATGGGAGCATCGGATCCGACAGGAACCATGCAGTAAGTTCTGCCTACGGACGTATTATGGCTGATTCCGCCATAACGGTCGTCGTTGATAAGAATCAAGACAGCCACCTCGTTAATAGAATGAGAACCGTCTGCGATATCCGGGCAATTCTCTTCCACAAAAGCATACACTTTATCACTGTTGGCCCGCATGTCAGAATAGGACCCGTCTCCCCACTGGGAACCAAAGTAGCAATCCCTGTGGGTGGTGATATTGCCGCTTCCATCCGTAATATTGGCCCCGCTTTCATTGGACGCCTGTTTCAGAATCCAGACCTGGAAGTAATTCTTGTACGCTTTGTACGGCTCCGTGTTGAACAGGGCGTCGATACCGGATTTGGCCTTTGTTTCATAGTCGTCCAGCTGGGCCTCGGTAAAGCCGTCCGGAATTACCACCATTGTCACGCTCTTGGCGCCGGCCGTTGCTTTCATATAAGGTGCGGGCACCGGATCCGGAGTCGGGAAATCAGACCCCAGGCTGATGGTTCCGAAATCGGTAATATGGGAACGGGTGAGCGTAAGCGTCTTGGTAGAGACTTTTTTGATAAATTGGGACCCGTCACTGTTCTCGAAAACCATGGAAAAACCGTCATGGACACTGGGCGCCAAAGCGATATAGTAATCCTCTCCGGCCACAAAATCTCCCGTAAGCGTTACGGTGCGTTGGGCTGTAGAGGAAATTACACCCGTTTCAAACGCCGGCATGGGGTCGCTCAATGACAGGAAAAACGCGCCTGCTACATTCGAAATACCCCGGAAAGTAACCGATTTCACCTGGTTTACGATATCTCCGGAGAGTTTGAACTTGATCAGGGCCAGCATGTTCTTGAAATGCAGGTCATCGCTTTGTGTCGCAGCCTGCGCATAGGAAAGGTTGGCCCCTGGAGCCACGCTGCCGGGCGTTGCATCTTGAACGGTAGGAATGTCTGCACAGATATGCATCAGCCCGCCAATCGTCGTAAGCCCTGCGAAAGAAGACGACGGATAGAGGCAATGCAAACCATTTTCTGTATATGAGATGGTTCCCCCGCCGTTAAAACTGGCCAAGGCCCCTCCCGCAGAAGTCGTATAGCTGACCGTAGAATAATAGCCTCCGCTGTATCCTGCCATAATGAAAGCATCTCCGGCCGACCACTCGACCGCAGAGCCGTTCAGAACAGATTTGGTGGCATTGTCAAAACCGGCCTGAACGGTAGAGCTGCCCGGGAGAGCAGCCACTTTCGTCAGGGGGACAGGGGTCCAAATATCCACGGCGGGCTCTTCAACGGCGGATTCTGTAATATGGTCTTTTGCGCAAGAAAGAACCAGCAGCGAAACAACTGCCCAAAGCGTAAACAAAGCGTACTTTTTCATATCCGTCCTCCTACTAAAAAAGATCAGGCATGGGTGCGAAGCCAGGGTCGAAAGGATCGGTGGTGTACCCTTCATTACTGGCATTGTTCAAGACTCCATCGGCCGGATAAAGCAATATCGGCACGACATCGGGTGTTAAATACTTTTTTTTCATATGTCGATGGCTAGTTCTTACAAAGATAAGCATCCTTTTTTAAAAGTCAAACGCCCCGTGCGCCAAAACGAATCTATTCGTATTTCAACCCTTTGACAATTGCGCCAGGGTCGGACACTTGGCCCTGCTTTTCGTCCGACGTTGGACGGTTTTGCGCCAGGGTCGGACGATTGGCCCTGCTTTTCGTCCGACATTGGACGGTTTTGCACCAGGGTCGGACGATTGACCAAGAATTGATTGTTATGTCAAAAACTCCAGTTGACGCCGAGCAGGATGAGGCGGCGGTTGAGGCGGGTGTTTTCCACCCACATTTCGGTCTGGTCGGCCGCGAGGTAACTCTTTTCGGTTTCCCCGTCCAGAAGGTCGCGGCCGCTGAGGGACAGTGTAACCTTGCCGATTTTTTTCTCTACGCGGACATTCAGGGCGCAGTATTGCTTGAAGATGGTGAAGAAAGTAGCCACGTTGCTGCGGTAGTTCATGTCGGCGCTTACTTTCCAGTTTTTCGGCAGGGTAAGGGTGGCATCGGCCCACAGACGCCAGTCGCTGTTGCGCCTCTCCTGACCGGTTTCCCGGTGCGTCCGGACATTACCGTTGTATGTCACGCCCAGATTGGCCGACAGGACCTTCCCGCGCCAGCCCAGGATTTCCGTTATGCCGTAAATACGGCTGTCTGCGGCGTTTACCCAGGTGAACACCTGGTAATTCCGGCCTTCAATCTCTACGTTGGAATAGGTTTGGTCCACCTCGTCCGTGCGACGGGAGGAAGAAATCCGTGTGGTGGAAAGGAAGCGCTTGTACTTGAACTCGTACTCCAGGCCGAAGGTGCTGGTAAAAGTAGATTTGAGGTCTTCCTTTCCCCGGTAAAGCTGGGTAAGGTAATTGCCGTGCCGTTCGTACCAACAAATCTGGATGTAGGAAGGGTGGCTCACGGTAAGGCTGTTCCGGAAGGTCACTTTGTGCCGGGGCGAGAAGGTCCAGCTCACCCAGCCGGAGCCCACGGGATAAGGCCGGACAAAATTGAGGTTCTGGGTATGGACCTCATCTGTAAGCCTGCGGAAATACAACTGGGGAGAATAATCGACATGGGCGCGGAGCTTGCTCCAGGAAAGGTCGGCCGCGAAATATGGTTCCGCCTTGAGGGTAAGATAGTTGAAGTTCTCACGGAGGCGGGTGCTGTCCTGCCAGATTTCCTTATTGACGTCAACCAGGGTGGCGCCGGAGTTGCGGTCCTGGGTATTATCCAGGGACAGCCGGAGACCCGGGTCGATGGTAACGCGCACGGGACCGGACCGGAGCACGGAATCCATAAAATGGACAGCGATATTCAATCCTTGATTTCCGGTGTACGGCGTAATCCGGTAAACGCGGTTGGCCTTTTCCCGATTTCCCTCCGACTCGTACAACAGCCAGGTGCTGTATCGGCTCAGATACTTGTTATCCAAGGAAGCCTCCGCATGAAGCACTTTCCGGTTCCCGTCCAACTGCTGACGGGTACGCACCCCGGCCTGCACCCCATGTTCGTACGAAACCGGATTCTCCACGTAAAATCCGATACTGCCCCAGTTTTCGTCATCCTCCGCCGCCCCTATTTTGGACTGCAACCTTAAGGTGTTGTTGTTTCCGTCATTGCTCTTGAACTGGTAACGGATCCAGGCATCAAAGGTCTGACGGGCCGATGGCGCCCAATGGAAGTCGTTCTTGAACTCCAAACCCAGGCCCTGCGTTGTTCCGCCCTTGGCGGTGAGATCCCCTTTCTCCGCATGTTCGTAGTTCTCGAAATCCAGGTTGCTTCCGGAGAATGCTATACGATAGGTGTCCGTTTCTTTGTGATCATAATTGACTCGCAGGTTGCTGGTCCAGGAGAATTTGGGATTGCGGTACCCCACACGGAACGTTCCCTGCCCCATGTAGCGGTAGAGCGGAGTGTCCAAATCCTTGTCCCGCTGCGGCATGTAGTCCATGCCGCCGGACACGTCTATCCCGCCCGACCACTGTGCATACAGGGAGGAACCGGACAAAAGAGCCAGCAACAAAAGGATATAACGGAAAGCCCCCTTCACAGGAGACAAAGTTACAAAATCCAATTAAAAAGTGAAACGGTAACCGAAGGTAAAATCTATAGAAAACGGGTGGGCCGAATAAAAAGACTCCACTCCGCTGTCTGTAGGAATGTGCCAACTCACTCCCGGTTGCAGGAAAAGGGCGCCATAGCGGAACAGTTGATACTGGACCCCCACTCCGGCAAAGAGCGACCAGCGCGGATCCTTCACATCATGCGACTCCTGCTGCTGTGACGTAAGATGATTCCCGATATAGGTCTGCGTATTCACCCGGGTGCTCACCGCCCACTCGAAGAGCGGGCCTGTGTTCACATTGATACTGAGCGAGTTCCACTCAAAAGCCCGCCATTGCAGCGTGATGGGGACTCCCAGGTAATACAGGTGCCGTACAGTATTGGTGGACGATTCCCCGGAGGTGATGTTGTAGTCGGAGCGGAGCGAGGTGTATGTCAGGCCGGTCCCCACGCTCCAGCGGGGCACAAACTCGTAACTGACACCCAGGCTGAGCCGGATGTTTTGCCGATGGGTAGCCTCCGTTTCGCTGGCCCTGTTCCGGCTGAGCATATAGACATTGACATCGGACGAGGCTTTGGTCAAACCCTGTGGAATGCCGGGATTCGAGGAGATGCCAAAACCGCTGCTGGATGTGCGTGCCTGCGCCAGATAAGCCCCGGACGAAAACTGCACCTCCACGCGGCCCGCTTTCTTTTTCCGGCTCAGGGGGACCACCGTCCCGAACTGTTCGGCGGCGGGGTTCGCGGCAGGGTTTGCGGTAGGGTTTGCGGTAGGGTTTGCGGTAGGTTGCGCGGCAGGTTGCGCGGCGGGCGCATTTTGGGCCGATTCTGTGTTTGTCGGGGCACCTTGGCTGCACGACGGTTGCGTTTCGGGCTCATTTTGCGTATGTCGGGGCACCTCCGGCCTGGGCGCCACGGATATCGGCCCGCGGGCGGCCGGCAGGATGCGCGGCGCTGGGTCCGGCGCCAGGTCCGGCACGGGGGCGACGGGGTCATCGGCCGGGGGGGGTGCCTCATCGGCCGGGGGTGTTGTCCCATCGGCCTGGACGAGGGCGTCTCCGGGGACGACGGAGACGGGAACCTCTGCCCGTGGCTTCCAAAGGAACACGGCAAGCGTCACCGCAGCGGCCGCCAGAAGGCCGCCGGCCGCATACCACCACCCCGCAGCAACGCGCTTTTTGGGGGCAAGACCGGCCTGGACTGCGTCCCACAGCCCTTCCGGCACCGCTTCCTCATAACCCTCCAGGAGGGAAGGAAGGGAATCTGTCCATTTCTTACTCATGTTCCTTCAGATATTGATTGATTTTCCGCGCCAGTGCGGCCCGCGCCCGGAAGAACTGGGAGGCCGACGAGTCCTCCTTGATACCCAGCAGCGCGGCAATTTCCTTATGGGATTTCTGTTCGAAAACGACCAGGTTGAACACGGTCCGATAGCCGTCGGGCAAGGACTTGATAAAGTCCTGGAGCACGGCCGGGGGCACTTTCCGGACATCGGCCACCTCCTCTTCCGGCATATCCGGAAGGTCTTCCACAAAGCGGAGCCGCCCCTGTGCCTTCAGCCATTTGAGCGCCCGGTTCACCGTGATGCGCCCGGCCCAAGCCTTCAGACTGCCCTCGCCCCGGTACTCAAAGCGCGCCGCAGCGTTGAAAATCTGCAAAAGGGCATCCTGAAGAATGTCCTGGGCCGATGCCCGGTCCGGGACATAACGGGTACACACCGCCGTCAGATACCCGGCATAGCGCTCATAGAAAAGCCGCATCCCTTCGGGGTCCTTCCGACGGAGCCTCTCCATCAGCACCTGCTCACTGCCGGCTTCTATATTTGAATTCTTTTGAGGCAGCCTTTCCCTCAAGGGTGGTCCATTTTATAGTTAACGTCTTATATTCTCCCTGCGTCGGAGCGAGCAGGGGGTCGATATCGAAATAAACCAGCGCATCACCCTTTTCCAGGGCTTCGTCGCCGTTGTTAAAGTGCAGCAGGGTGAGTTCGAAGGTGTTTTCTTCTCCGGAGCTCCGGTACAGCCGAAGGGTATGTGGCACTTTTCCCTCTCCCCACCAGGCAGAATAATGGACGGTGAGAAAACCGTCCTCCACGCTGGTCATCCAATCATCGAGGACATCCAGCCCGGCCGACTGGGGGTCCATCAGGGTCCCTGTTTCCGTGGCGGCGTCTCCCCGATCTATCTCATCCATCCAATGGATATAACAGCGTTTTTTTTCTTTATCCAGGGAAAGCCCGCAGATGATGCGCTTAAGGCCTTCGTAGGGCTGCGCATAATTGACCGGATAAAGTTGGGTTTTTTCGTCCAACTGAAAGAAAACCACCCCTTCGGCATCCTGCTTCACGGTAACGATGGCCTGAGTCATGTTGCCGCTCATGTCAAAAAATGTACAATTCAATTTCTCCATGACCTCCGAGGCTTGCTTGGAGCAAGCGGGCAGCAGCGTCAAAGCCAGCAGTATGTATAGCAATTTTTTCATACCCAATCCTTAAATCCCGCACCTGGCGGAATCTTGCACGAAAACAGGAAAAAAATTTTTTTGAAAGGCTTATAGCCCCAGGGCACGGAAGAACTGTTCGGGCGTGCAGTCTTTCAGGAGAACGGTTTTGTCCTTGTCCAGAAGGTACAGGGAAGGAAGGGCGCGCACATTGTAGAGGAGGTCGGTGCGGATGATGAAATCCGGGTCGTAGCCGTTGATCCAGTCTTTGGGGTAGTCCGGGATGCGGGCCTTCCAGATGGTGATGTCTTCGTCGATGTAAATGTCCACCACCTTCAGTTGTCCGCTTTTGATGGCCTTGGAAAGAGCGTCGATGGCCGCGATGGACTGTTGGATTTCCTGGCAGGCCCGGCAGTCGGGATTGCCGAAAATCAACAGGGTGAGGTCGGCTTCTATGCTGTACAGGGTGCGCTTGCGGCCTTCGGTATCGATGAAGGAAAAATTGGCCGCGGGGGTGCCGGGAAGGTTCAGCGCACAGGTTCTGGCCTCCCACTCATACCGCTGCTTCTCTGTGGCCGATATCCGGGTGCTTCCGGCCAGCCGTTGTACATAAGGCAGATACAACTGCTCACTGCGGACGGGGGAGTTGGGATCGTAGAAATACTTGGCTACCAAGTTGTTAAGTTTCTCGAAAAGATTCGCGGAAGGGTGTGCCTCCTGGAAACCGTCCATGCGCGCGAACAGCCTTTCCATGGCCTTGATGCCACCCTCCGGCGCCACTTGCTGGAGCAGAGTCGCAAAAGTTCCCATCTGTTTTTCCACCTCATCGGCCATGACACCGTTGATGTGGAGGGAATCAGAGAAATACAGGCTGTCCGGAGCGGTGAACGGGTCCCAATAATGCTGCACCAGATAGGTAACGCGCTGGTTGGGGTCCTCGATCATGATGGGGACGACAGCGGACGGAAAGGGGCGGGCTTCCACCTTGGTTTCCTTCATCTTCTTGGGGCCGCAGGCGGCCAAACAGAACAGGCAGGCCAGGCCGATGACAATTCTTTCTTTCATACTATCCGCAAATGTACAGAAAAAAACCGTAACTTTGCGCTGTATGAGACGAACGCTTCTGACAGCGCTTGCTTTCGTTTTGGCAATCCTGCCCATGAAGGCACAATTCTATCTGGCCGGTGACGACCCCGGTCACCTTCGCTGGAATACCATAGAAACACCTCATTATCAACTCATTTATCCCGTGGGGACCGATTCGCTGGCCCGCACGTATGGCCGTCTGCTGGAACAGTTCCGCGTTCCCCTGGGCCGGAGTTACGGCCTCACGCCGGGACAAGGCCAGCGCCGCAAGATGCCCGTGGTGCTGCACCCCTTCAACCCCTACTCCAACGGATCCGTAGGCTGGGCCCCTTCCCGCATGGATCTTTATACCATGCCCGAAACCGGCGCCGCGGATCCGGAACCCTGGGCCATCCAGCTGGCCTCTCACGAGCCGCGTCACCAGGCCCAATTCCAACAAGGCAGCCGGAAATACTTCAAACTGTTCAACGTCCTCTCGGGAGAAATCTGGAATCCGGTCATTTATGAAACCTTCCTGGGCCTGTCCCTGGGAGAGGGAGACGCCGTATCGGCCGAAGCCGGCCTGTGGAAAGCCACCCGTGCCCGTACGGCCGATTTCCTGAACTATTACCAGGTAGCGCTGGACCAGGGAGACTATCGCAACTGGTTCCGCTGGCGCTACGGCTCGTACAAGCACTATACGCCGGACTATTACACGGTGGGCTATCTCGCCGTGGCCGGCTCCCGCTATCTTACCGGCAACCCTTTCCTCATGAAGGAGACGGCCGAAAACGGTCGTCGGAGGCCCTGGCTCCTGTCATCGGCCTTCCGCAGTACGGTGAAGAAAAACACCGGCGGACAGCCGTTTGGAGCCACTTTCCGCGAAATCCTGGACACGGTGAACGCCCACTGGAGGGCCGATGCCGCCGCCCGCGCCCCGTTCCAGCCCATGGAACAGATTACCCAGACGGAATCGTTCCCGGTGGACTATGCCACACCCCAGCTGGCGGATGACGGCACCATTTACGCGCTTCAGGAAGGGTATCTGCACCCCGCCGAACTGGTTTCCATCCGGGATGGAAAAGTGAAGCACCTGATGGATTTCGCCTCCATGGAGATGTCCCTCTTTTACGAAAGAACCAAAAACCGCCTCTACTGGTCGGAAAAAAGGCGGGATGCCCGGTGGAAGCTCGCCGGCATGTCGGCCGTCTGTTATTACGATATCGCTACCGGTAAAGCGCACGAGTTGGTCACGGGACACTATTACTTCAGCCCCCACCCTTCCCCGGACGGAAGCCTCCTGGCCGTTTCCGAATTCCTGCCGGCCGGAGAGAATTATGTGACGCTGCTTTCGACGGAGGATGGCCGCGCCGTTCGCCGCACGCGCGTCCCGGACGGCATCCAGGCCACGGAATTCGCCTGGCTGGAGGGCTCGGTTTATCTTTCCGGCGTATCGGCCGATGGATATGGCATTTACCGGATTACGCCGGAAGGGGACTGGGAAGAAGTGCTGGCCCCGTCCGTTCAGAAAGTGGTGAACATGGGCAGCGGAGACGGCTGCGTGGAATGGGTTTCGGACCGAACGGGCGTCAACGAATTTTACCAGTATTACCCGGCCGACAACCGCCTGCTGCAGATAACTTCCACCCGATATGGCTGCACGGACCCCGCCTTGGACCACCGCTACCTCTATACGACGGCCCAGACGCTGGAGGGAATGATGCTGTACCGCACCCCGCTGGACAGTCTCCGGCCCCGGGAAGTGTCCTTCTCCGACGTCCACTCTTATTTCCTGGCCGATCATCTCCGCGAACAGGAACAGGCGCTGGGGCCCCTGCCGGACCTTTCGTCGGCCGTCCCCATGAGCGCCCCAAAACGTTACTACAAGTTCCGGCACCCCCTGCGCCTGCACTCCTGGCTGCCGCTCTATGTGAACTACGACGCCGTGAAGGAAGGCAGCATGGATTTCTCCTATGAGACGGCCTCGCTGGGCCTCAGCGGCTTTTTCCAGAACACGCTGGGCACGGTTTCCGGCATGGTGGGGTATGGCCTGCACCGAAGTCCGGACAATCCGCAGAACTGGCGCAACGCCTTCCACGCCCGCCTGGTCTATACCGGCCTGTTCCCCGTTTTCGAGGCCAGTGTGGATGTGGGAGACCGTCGTGCCCGCCAGTATTTCCTGAACGTATATGACCAGAAGGCCGTTGTGAACCAGACCCTGGGTTCCTTCCTGCGCGAAGCCCCCTTTGTGGAGGCCTCCCTCCGGACCTATATCCCGTTAAGCATGAAGCGTTTCGGGGTTAATTACGGCTTTGTCCCCCAACTCAGCTATACCTTCTCCAACAACAGTCTGGCCACCGATCCGGTCGTTTGGAAACTGTCTCCGTACCCCAAGAACATGAAAACCCGCTGGCGCCTTTCCGGCGAGGTGGGGACCGACGCTCAGGTGCTCACGCAGCGCCTCAAGGCTTCGGTCCGCGGCTATGCTATTCTTTCCAAGGGAGAAAGCCAGATTTATCCCCGGCTGGGAATCGGCGCCGAACTGGGTGCCAGCCTCCGGCCCGGCCTCACCCGGGAGTTCACCCCCAACTTGTATGCCTATGTGTACGGTTACCTTCCCGGCCTCTGGAAAACCCAGGGCCTGCGCCTCACAGGCATGGTGCAGCAGCAAATAAGGCCCCAGGGGCCGTATTTCGGGGAATTGAGCGTGAACACCCTGCCGCGCGGATTCGACCCCGAGGCCGGACAGGCCGTCGCCAAGGCCCATCCCTTTCAGTGGAAGCTCACGGCCGACTATGCCCTTCCCGTCTATTTGGGAGACATCAGCATCCCCGGTATCGCGTACATCAGGAACTTCATCCTTACCCCACACGGGGACTTCACCGGTTTCACGGGCGGTAACCTCTGGAGCGCCGGGGCCGATTTCACCGCCGAGTTCTCGAAACTCATCCTTCCCTTCGACGCTTCGCTGGGCGTATCGGTGTCCTACCTGGGCGGCTCCTGGTACAAAAACACGGGCCAGGAAAAACCCTGGTCCGTGGAACTGATTCTGGGAATGGACTTTTAACGTGCGTCGAAGGCCCAGATGATGGCTTCTTCCAGCACTTCTCCCGGACGGAGGACGGTGGTGGGGAAATCGGGCCGGTTGGGGGAGTCGGGGCAGTGCTGGCACTCGATGGCCACGGCGTCGTAATCCTCGTAAGCATGGCCGGATTTTCCTTCCGGGCAGCCCTTGAGCCAGTTTCCGGTATAAATTTGCACCGCCGGCTGGGTGGTGAGGACCTCCAGGTGGCGGCCGGAGGTGGCACCCCAGAGTTCTGCCGCCGTGCTCAACTGGCCGGGCAGGGCGCCGTCAATCAGATAGCAGTTGTCATAGCCCTTGCCGTATTTGAGGGCGGGGAAATCGGCCTGGATATCCCGGCCGATGGGCTTGGCCTCCACAAAGTCCATGGGGGTGCCTGCCACGTCCTGCGGCTCTCCCTGCGGGATGAGGGTTTCGTCGGTGGGAAGCCACTGCGAGGCGTTGAGTTCCAGTTTGTGGTTCAGGACGCTGCCGGAGGCCTCTCCGTCCAGGTTAAAATAGACATGATTGGTGAGGTTCACCACGGTGGGCTTGTCCGTCTGGGCCGTGAGGATGAGTTTCAGGGAATTGTCTTCTCCCCAGGTATAGTGCGCAACGGCCTTCAGGTTGCCGGGATAGCCGGCCTCGCCGTCGGCCGAATAGTAGAGAAATTCTACCGAATCTCCTTCGATACGGCTTTCCCAAACCTGGTTCTGGAAACCCTTGGGGCCGCCGTGGAGGTGGTTGGGGCCGTTGTTGACAGGCAGCGTATATTCCACTCCGTCCAGGGTGAACTTGCCCTTGGCAATGCGGTTGGCAAAGCGCCCGGGGACCTTGCCGGAGCAGGGGCCGTCGGCAAAATAATCGTTTGTATTCCTGTAGCCGATGACTACGTCTTCGAGTTTGCCGTTCCGGTCCGGGACCACGATGGAGACGATGCCGGCTCCCACGCTGCAAAGCTGTACATAAGCGCCGGAGGCATTCTTAAGGGTATAGAGGAAGATTTCCTTCCCGTCGGGCGAAGTGCCCCAGAGTTCTTTGGTAATGTTCATATCAGTGAGTCTTTCTCACAAAGGTACAACTTAATTAAACAAGAAAAAAGAGATTCGTTCCGGGGGCCTGTTTTTCCTATTTTGATTCCTTTTTCCGTTCTGATTTTTTTCGGAATTCCTTCCGGCGTTCCGAAACACTCGGCTATGGAAGGCCCTTTTTGTGCACGACGCTGTGGTTCTCGGCCCCCCGTGCACCAAACACACCATTTTCGTGCACGGCACCTCGCTTTTCGCCCCCTCGTGCACCAAACCGCCCCTTTTTGTGCACGACACCTCGCTTTTAGCCCTCTCGTGCACCAAACACCACCTTTTTGTGCACGGCACCTCGCTTTTCGGCCTCTCGTGCACCAAACCGGCCCTTTTCGTACACGACACCTCGCTTTTCGGCCTCCCGTGCACCAAACCGCCCCTTTTTGTGCACGGCGCTGCCAGAACAACACAGAAGTGGGGCAACACGTGCTTGGTTTTCTCGTACAGATGGTTATTTCGTAGCAGGAACCTTGAAACGGGCACGGATACTTGCAAGGTCGTTGGATTTTTTCGGGATTGATTTTGCGTCTCCTGCCTTAGGGCAAATTGCCGCAACGATCCTTGCAAATTTGTTCCTCCCGCGGTTTCTGGCAATAAACTTCCCATAAATGCGAAGTCCTTGCCGAGGAGAGGATGAATCTGCCGGATTATCTGTTTAAAACAGAGGAGGGAAAACTGTTCGATGATTGTTTTGAACGGATTGCCCGGATAATGAACCGGTTTAAGCGAAGCGGCTCCCGCTATTTCTTGCGGTAGATGACAAATTCATAGGAAAAGCCGGTTTCCGGGTCCACGTGGGTTTCGGAGGTGCTTTCGCGCTCCCAGACGGCGGGGTCTATCTCCGGGAAGAAGACATCGGCCTGGTCCAACACGGTGTGTACGTGGGTGATGTAGAGTTTGTCCATGTCCGGCATGGCGGCACGGTACACGGAAGCACCGCCCATCACGAAGCACTTTTCCGCTCCGGTCTTCTCGGCCTCTTTGTAGGCCTCATCGAAGGAATAGACGCAGGTGACATCCGGAATGGGGTCTCCGCCCAGGTTCAGCACGATGTTCTTCCGGCCTTTGAGGGGCCGGAAAGGCAGGGAGAAATAAGTGGTGCGTCCCATGATGACCGGGAAGCCTTTGGTGGTGTTTTTGAAGTATTTAAGGTCTTCCGCGATGTGCCACGGAAGTTGGTTTTTGATGCCGATGCCCCAGTTGTCGGCCACGGCGACAATCAAACATTTTTCCATAAGATTCTTCACTTCGTTCAGAATGACAAAAGGGTTCAGAAGGACAAGGGGGTTCAGAAGGACAAGAGGGTTCAGAATGACAAGAGGGTTCAGAATAACAAAAGGGGCTACACGGCCACGGGAGCCTTGATGGCGGGCCAGGGGTCGTATCCTTCCAGGGTAAAATCTTCGTAGGTGAAATCGAAGAGGGACTTGACGTCCGGATTCAGTTTCATCACGGGGAGTTTCCGGGGTTCCCGGGAAAGTTGCAGGGCTACCTGCTCGAAATGGTTCTTGTAAATATGGGTGTCTCCTGTTGTGTGGATGAACTCCCCGGGCTGGAGGCCGCACACCTGTGCAATCATAAGCGTCAGGAGGGCATAGGAGGCAATGTTGAAGGGAACGCCCAGGAACACGTCGGCACTGCGCTGGTACAGTTGGCAGGAGAGTTTTCCTTCCGCCACATAGAACTGGAACAGGCAGTGGCAGGGCGGCAGGGCCATCCGGTCCACCTCGCCGGGATTCCAGGCGGTCACCAGCATCCGGCGGGAGTCGGGGTTGTTCCTGATCATTTCCACCACCTGCGAGAGCTGGTCTATGTTGCGCCCGTCGGGGGCGGGCCAGGAGCGCCACTGATGACCATATACGGGGCCGAGGTTGCCGTTTTCATCGGCCCATTCGTCCCAAATGGTGACGCCGTGGTCCTGGAGATACTTTACATTGGTGTCTCCCGCGATGAACCACAGGAGTTCATAGATGATGGACTTGAGGTGCACCTTCTTGGTGGTGAGGAGGGGAAAGCCGTCAGAGAGGTTGAAGCGCATCTGGTAGCCGAACACGCTCTGCGTGCCCGTGCCGGTGCGGTCCTGCTTCATGACGCCGTGCTCCCGGATATGTCTTAAAAGGTCCAGGTACTGTTGCATAGTACAAAAATAAGAAGAAATCGCTATCTTTGCAAACAGGCAAGTGTATTCGGACTTTATGCAGACTCGAGAAAATTTCGGCGGCCGCCTGGCGGTGATTCTGGCCATGGCGGGTTCTGCCATCGGCCTTGGCAATATCTGGCGATTCCCGTATCTGGTGGGACAGAACGGCGGCGCTGCCTTCATTCTGGTTTACATCGCGGCCTGCGCCCTGCTGGCCATGCCCATTTTCATGGCCGAGGCTGTCATCGGCCGGCGAAGCGGCAGCAACACCTTCGGAGCCATGAAAAAACTGGCGCCCGGCACCCGCTGGAAGTGGCTGGGACTGGTCACCGTAGTGGCTCCCCTGCTGCTACTCAGTTACTACAGCGTGGTAGGCGGCTGGGCGGTGGATTACTTCATGAAAGCCTGTTCCTTCCGCTTCATAGGGGACACTTCCGGCCTCTTCGGCGGGTTCATCTCCTCCACCTGGGAGCCGCTGGTCACCCACACCGTCTTCATGGCCCTCACCGCCGGCATCATCCTTCTGGGCGTCACAAAAGGCATCGAAAAGTTTACCAAGATTACTATGCCGATGCTGTTTATTCTCATTGTGGGCATCGTCATCTACGGGCTCACGCTGCCCGGCTCCTGGAAGGGCGTGGAATACATGGTGAAGCCCGATTTCTCCAAAATCAACGCTCAGGTTGTCGCCACCGCCATGGGACAGGCTTTCTTCTCCCTGTCGCTTGGTGTGGGAACCATCCTCACCTATGCCTCCTATATGCGGAAAGAAGAGAATATCGTCTCTGCCGGCAACTGCACGGCCGCTTTCGACCTGCTGTTCGCCCTGCTGGCCGGTTTTGCCGTGATGCCCGCCGTCTTTGCCGCCGGCATCCAGCCGGAGGAAGGCCCCGGCCTGGTATTTGACACCCTGCCGTACATCTTCAGCCAGATGGGCTGGGCTGGAACGGTAGTGTCCGTCCTGTTCTTCTTCAGCATCCTCATCGCCGCCCTCACTTCGTCCATTTCCCTGCTGGAAGTGGGCGTGGCCTACCTGGTGGAAGAAAAAGGCTGGAGCCGGCGCCGCAGCACCCTGGTGCTGGCCTTCGGAACCTGGGCGCTGGGGGTGTTGTGCTCGCTGTCCTTCGGCCCGCTTTCCGGCGTCAAACTGCTGGGGGTCGGGATTTTTGACTTCCTGGACAAACTCTGCACCAACTGGCTCATGCCTTTCGGCGGCCTTCTGTTCACCCTCTTCGTGGGCTGGAAAATGTCCAAGGCCGATGTCCGGGACGAACTCACGGGCGGAGGCACCTGCAACCGCCGCCTCTTCCCCCTGCTGTATTTCCTGATGCGCTACCTGGCCCCTGTGGGCATTGTGGTCGTTTTCCTCACCAACCTTTTCCTGTAGGCCCGGGTCCTGCGAAGCGGGATGACGGCGTGCCTGTGCCGGCCGTACCGCCTCGACAGCCAGAGGGTAGCAGGAGGAGGCCGATTTTGTGTCGAGGCGGCAGGGGAGATTATTGTCGGGAAAAAATGCTATCTTTGTATTTCCAGCAATTGACAGGATATGGCAAAGATGGCGGAAAATACTCCCCTTATCAAACAGTTCTTCGAAGTGAAGGCGCAACACCCGGAAGCCCTGCTGCTTTACCGGGTGGGAGACTTTTATGAAAGTTACTCGGACGACGCCGTGACGGCCTCCCGGGTGCTGGGTCTGGTGCTCACCAAGAAATCCAACGGAGACAAGGGGCCCATTCCCATGGCCGGCTTCCCGCACCATGCCATCGAAGGGTATCTCACCAAACTTATCCGGGCCGGCTACAAAGTGGCCGTATGCGACCAGCTGGAAGACCCTAAACTCACCAAGAAACTGGTCAAACGCGGTGTAACGGAGATTGTTACGCCCGGCATTTCCTTTGGCGAGGGCATGCTGGAGCAGAAGGAAAACAACTTCCTCTGCGGCCTCACGGTAGAAAAAGACAACTGCGGCGCCGCATTCCTGGATGTGTCCACCGGACAGTTCCAGGTGGCGCAGGGAACGCTGGATTACATCGGCACGCTGCTGGGCTCCCTCAAGCCCAAGGAACTGGTGGTGCAGCGCGGATATGAAAAGGGACTGAAGGAACGCTTCGGAGACTATTACACCACCTCCATCGACGAGTGGGCCTTCGTGTATGATGCCGCCGTGGAGCGCCTGAAACGGCAATTCCAGGTGGACAGCCTCAAGGGCTTTGCGATAGACCCCTATCCGCTGGGTATCTGCAGCGCCGGCGCCCTGCTGGTATATCTGGAACAGACGCAGCACGTGGGCCTGAAGAACATCTGCAGTATCGGCCGTATCGACGAGGCCAAGTTCGTGTGGATGGACCGTTTCACCCTCCGCAACCTGGAAGTTTTCCAAAGCGCCGCCGGGGAGGGAGGCGTCTCCCTGGTGCAGACGCTGGACAAGTGCTCCAGCCCCATGGGCGCCCGCCTGCTCCGCAGCTGGCTGGCCATGCCCATCCTGGACCTCAAGGAGCTGAACGCCCGGTACGATATCGTCCAGTATTTCACCGAACAGCCCGAGATTCTGCAGGAGACGCAGATGGATCTTGGGAAAATCGGGGACATGGAGCGCATCCTGGGCCGCATTGCCACCGGCAAGGCTTTCCCGCGCGAGGTGATGCAGCTTTCCCGCGGCCTGGCGATTTCCGGACCCGTCAAAGAGCGGCTGCAGGGCTCCGAAGCCCTTTCAAAACTGCTGAAGGGCCTTCGAAACTGTGACCGGCTGCTGCAGGAGATTATCCGTGTCATGGCCCCCGAACCGGCCATGCAGATTGGCAAGGGGCCGGTGATTGCGGAAGGCGTGGACGCCGAACTGGACGAACTCCGCCGGATGAGCGCCGGCGGCAAGGACTATCTGCTCCAGATGCAGCAGCGGGAGGCCGAGCGCACCGGAATCGCCTCGCTTAAAATTGCTTACAACAATGTCTTCGGCTATTATATCGAGGTTCGCAACACCTACAAGGACCAGGTGCCCCCGGAGTGGATCCGGAAACAGACCCTGGTGAACGCAGAGCGCTACATCACCGAGGAACTCAAGCAGTATGAGGAGAAGATTCTCACGGCCGAAGACCGCATTTATGCCATCGAGACCCGTCTTTACGGAGAACTCATCCAAAAAATCCAGCAGCAGATTCCCGACATCCAGTGCAACAGCCGCATCCTGGCAAAAGTGGACGTGCTCTCCGGCTTTGCCCAGCAGGCCATGGAGCGCCACTACTGCCGGCCGGACATGAACGGAGGCAAGGTGCTGGACATCCGCCAGGGACGGCATCCGGTCATCGAGACCCTGATGCCTCCGGGAGAGGAATATGTTCCCAACGATGTCTATCTGGACGACGAAAAGCAGCAGATTATCATTCTCACCGGCCCCAACATGGCCGGTAAGAGCGCCCTCCTGCGGCAAACGGCCCTCATCGTGCTCATGGCCCAGTGCGGCTCCTTCGTCCCGGCGGCCGAAGCCCACATCGGCTGGTTCGACAAACTCTTCACCCGCGTGGGCGCCACGGACAATATCTCCCGCGGCGAGTCTACCTTCATGGTGGAAATGCTGGAGACGGCCATGATTCTCAATAATTTAAGTGGCCGCTCGCTGGTGCTCCTGGACGAAATCGGCCGGGGAACGTCCACCTACGACGGCATGTCCATCGCCCGGGGCATCGTGGAATATATCCACGAATACGGAAAGGGCGCCAAGACGCTCTTTGCCACGCATTATCATGAGCTGAACGACCTGGAAGGCCTGTTCCCGCGAGTGAAGAATTTCCACGTGACGGTGAAGGAAGTGGGCCGGGAGGTGATTTTCCTCCGGAAGATCAAGGAAGGCGGCACGGCGCACAGTTTCGGTATCCACGTGGCCCGCATGGCCGGGATGCCGGGGCCGGTGCTGGAAAGCGCGGAGCGCACGCTGAAGGCCCTGGAAAACAGTGAGAAACTGGACGCCCTCGGCGCGCTCACGCCCGTGAAGCCGCACAACGTGAAGGAGGGCCATGTAGAGAAGGACGGCTCCATCCAGTTGTCCATGTTCCAATTGGACGACCCCCTGCTGGAATCCCTGAGGGACCGTCTCCGCCAGGCCGACCTCAACAATATGACCCCGCTCCAGGCCTTCGACCTCCTGCGGGCCATGAAAGAAGAACTGGGGCTATGAAACGGGTGCTGGTCATAGCCTATTACTGGCCCCCGTCCGGAGGATCGGGCGTGCAGCGCTGGGTGAAGTTTGTGAAATACCTGCCCGCCGAGGGCTGGGAGCCCGTCGTGTGGGCTCCGGAAAAGGCCGATTACCCTTCGCTGGACCCTTCTTTCGAGAAGGAGGTTCCGGCCGATGTAGAGGTGCTCCGCGGTCCCATCTGGGAGCCCTACGCCGCCTATCGCCGCCTCACCGGCGCCAAAAGCACGGAGGTCACGGAAATATCGTCCGGTCCCAAGACTTTCAAACAGCGCCTGTCGTTGTGGATTCGGGCCAATCTGTTTGTCCCGGACCCGCGGATTGGCTGGGTGCGTCCCTCCGTCAAGCAGCTCAAGGCCTATTTGAAGGCGCATCCGGTGGATATCATGGTCACGACCGGTCCGCCGCATTCGGTGCATCTGATCGGCCAGCGGCTGCACAAAGCCCTGGGCATTCCGTGGATTCCGGATTTCCGGGACCCCTGGAGCAAGATGTACTACCTAAAGCATCTGCCCATGAGCGCCTTTACCTGGAAGCGGCTCCGTGCGATGGAACAGGCCGTCCTGGATGATAGTTCCCTCGTCCTTGCGTGCACGCCGCTCATGCAGGAGGACTTCCAGGCCCTGACCCGGACGCCCGTAGCCTGCATCACCAATGGTTACGACGAGGAGGACTTCACCGGTCCCGCTCCGGAGCCGGACGGGCATTTCAACCTGGTTCACACCGGTCTTTTTGCGGCCGACGGCAATCCCCTCACGCTCTGGAAAGTCCTCGGAGAAATGGCGGCCAAAGACCCGCAGTTTCGCACCGCCCTGCGTATCCGCCTCTCCGGAAAAGTGGACCGGGAGGTGCTGGAAGCCATTAATGCCAACCGGCTTATCGACAACGTCATCTCGCTTGGATACTGCGACCACGCCACGGCCGTGCGCGAGCAGCGGAGCGCCTCGGTGCTGCTGCTGCCCCTTCGCAACGACCCGCAGTACAGGCCCATCCTGCCCGGGAAACTGTTCGAGTACCTGGCTGCCCGCCGTCCGGTGCTGGGCATCGGCCAGGCGGACGGTGCCATGGCCCGTGTGCTGACGGCTGCGGAAGCCGGCCGCACCATCGGCTGGGATGACGAAAAGGGCCTCAGAACCTTCCTTCAGGCGGCCTGGAACCAGCACCTTACCGGGGGCATTCCGGCGACAACGGGGGATATCGGCCCCTATTCCCGCCGCGCCACGGCCCATGCCCTGGCTGAATTACTGGAAAACATTACAAAATGAAGAAATATTGGAAGAAAATAGCCATCGGCCTGGGCGTGATTGCCCTGTTCCTGGCGCTGAGTTACGGTTTTGTGCCGCAGGTTCTGGATGGTAAAATCGTGAACCAGAGCGACATATCCGGCTATGTGGGCATGTCGCACGAAATGACCGAGTGGAACAGGGCCCACCCGGACAACCCCACCTACTGGACGGACTCCATGTTCGGCGGTATGCCCACCACAGCCATTTCCACCCAGAACGGCGGCGACTATACGGAACCCCTCTATAAACTGCTGTTTTGGGGTAAGCGGCCGGCCACCTGGATTTTCGTGACCTTGCTGGGAGCGTTCCTTATGTTCCTGGCAATGGGGGTAAGCCTCCCTGTGGCCATAGGCGGCGCCATCGCCGTGGCTTTCTGCAGCTACAATTTCCAGATTATCCAGGTAGGGCATAATACCAAGATGCAAGCCATCGCCCTAATGCCCTGGGTCCTCGCCGCGGTGGTGTATACCTATCGTAAACAGCGCCCCCTTCTAGGGTCCGTTTTATTCGGCCTGGCGCTCAGTTTCCAAATCAAGGCCAACCATCAGCAAATCACTTATTACCTGGCTATTATAGTGTTGCTTTTCGCGCTGGTGGAGTTCATTCACACCATCCGGACCAAGGCCTGGAAACCGTTCATCACGGCCTCCCTTCTGCTGCTGGTGCTGGGCGGGGCGGGTATCGCCACCAATGTGAACAAACTGCTACCCCTGGCCAAGTACACCCCCAACACCATGCGCGGCGGTTCGGAACTATCTAAGGACCAGGACAAAGGAAGCAGCAAAGGCCTGGATCTGGAATATGCCACTTCCTGGAGCTACGGCTGGGAAGAACTGCCCAACCTCATGATTCCCAATTTCAATGGCGGATCGTCGGCCGGGGCGGTGGATCCGGAGAAATCGGCCACCATCAAACTGCTGCGTCAGGCCGGACAGAAAAACCTGAAGGAAACCGCCAAAAACCTGCCGCTCTATTGGGGCCCGCAGCCGTTTACCGCCGGTCCTATGTATATGGGCGCCATCTGTGTCTTCCTCTTTATTCTGGGCCTGGGCCTGTATAAAGGACGGGAGAAATGGTGGCTGCTGGCGGCTACCATCCTGGCCATCCTGATGGCGGTCGGCAGCCATTTTATGGCCTTTACCGAGTTCTGCTTCAAGTATTTACCGCTATATAACAAGTTCAGGACGGTGTCCATGGCCCTGGTGGTGCTGCAGGTGACGCTGCCCCTGCTGGGCTTCGTGACGCTGGACCGCATCGCGCGGGGCGCATACGATAAAAACCGTTTCCGGAAGGCCTGGGGATGGGCTTTCGGCCTCACCGGCGGCTTTTGCCTGCTGGCCTGGCTGGCACCCGGACTTTTCGGCAGCTTCGAATCGGCCGCTGACGCCCAGATGCAGGATGTGCTGGTGGAGGCCCTGGTGCAGGACCGTATCGCCCTCTTCCGGGCCGACGCCCTCCTGTCCTTCACCCTCATCACCGCATCGGCCCTACTGCTCCTTTGGGCCTATCTGCCGAAGGGACAGACGGAGCACGCGAAGGAGTTCGCCGGATTCGGGCGCAAATGGGTGGCTGCCGTCGTGATTTGCATCCTCAGCGCCGCCAACCTCTTCGTCACCGACAAGCGCTACCTCAACGCAGACCATTTCACCACGCCCAAGGATTTCGGAAAACCCTTCGCCGAGCGGCCAGTGGACCAGATTATCAAGGCCGACAAGGACCCGCAATACCGCGTCCTGGACCTCACGGTGAACGTTTTCAACTCTTCCGTACCGTCCTACCACCACAAGAACGTGGGCGGCTATTCCCCGGCCAAGTTGCAGCGCTACCAAGACCTCATCGAGCATTACCTGACGGCCGAAATCAACGGCCTGTACAAGCAGTTGAACAATGTGGCCGAACTGGAAGAGGTGGAGGAGTGGATGGCTTCCGGCACGCCGGTCCTGAACGCCCTCAACACCCGCTACGTGGTGCTGGACGGCACCTATCCGCCGCTGGTGAATGACGCCGCCTTCGGCCCCGCGTGGTTTGTGGATTCCGTAGCCGTGGCCTCCACTCCGGACGAAGAAATCGCCCTCCTGGGTGCCATCGACCTCCGCCACCAGGCCGTAGTAACAGAGGATATCAGTCTCTCTTGTCATTCTGAGGAGCGCAGCGACGAAGAATCCCCGTTCATCGAAATGACCTCCTACGCTCCCAATGAGCTGCATTACCGGTATACATCGACCTCCGACCGCCTGGCCGTGTTCAGCGAAATCTTCTATCCCAACGGCTGGCACGCCACCGTGGACGGAGAACCCCTGGACCTGCTGCGCGCCGACTGGACCCTCCGCGCCGCCGTCCTGCCCGCGGGCTCCCACGAAGTGGTGATGACCTTCCTGCCGGACAGCTATCGGTTGGGTGCCCTGGTTTCGACCATCGCCTCTCTGGCTTTGCTCCTCGCCCTGCTCGCCGCCCTCGCCCTGCCCTGGCTGCCGTTCCGTAAAAAGTAAGGGAAAATGCGACGGCTCTCTCTCCTTTTCCTACTGGCGCTGCTGGGCCTAACTTTTCCCTCCTGCCGGGAACAGGAGGCGGAAACGCGTACCTACGAACTGACGGTGCTGGTTACGGACTCGTCGGAACGTCCCATAGCGGGAGCCCTGGTAAGGGTGGACCAGGATCGGGATTTGACCAACCAGGAAGGGAAATGCGTTTTTTCGGGCCTGACGGCCCAGCGGGTCAAGCTGGAAGTATCGGCCGATTCTTATGAACCGCAGTCCCAATGGGTGAGCCTGGCCGAGCAAGGCGCCGCGCCGCTCACGGTCCGGCTTTCGGATATCCCTCCCTACCTGTCTGTGGATACGGAGCAAATAGATACGAAGGCCCGGAGCGGCACCGCCACGCTCCAGATCGCTTCCAATACCGAATGGCGGCTGGAATCGGCTTCCGGGGCCCTGTCGTTTTCGCCCACGGAGGGAAAAGGCAGCAGCGTCGTCCATGTCCATTGGGATTTCCCGCAAGAGCCTGAGGACGAAGACCTTGCAAAGGCCGAGTTCTCCATTCTTTCCCGGACCGACGCGGTCACCATCCCCATCCTGTACCACCTGCCCATCCTGGTCACCCACGTAGATGTTTCCGTGCCCAACCTGGCCGTGCACTTTAGGGCGCCGGCCGTAGTCCACATTCGCTTTTCCCGAAAAGTGCGTCCGGTCAAATCCTGGATTACCGAGCCTTACGTTGAACTGGACATGCGCGCAGCGGATGCGTATACCGTGGACGTGGACATCCCCTACAAGATGATTCAACTGGGTGCCGACCGGGTCCTGGACCACGTGGCGGTGGAATCGGTCCTCGACGACTGCATCACGTTTGACGAGACTGTGATTGCGCCGCTTCACGACGGCCAGGTCACCCTTGAAGGCACTTTCCGGCACTGGACCTTCGGCGAAGACGAATCCACCCTCTGGCTTATCACCGACTCTCCCAAGCGCGTGTACAAGCTGGACGCCCGCAGCTTTGCCGTGCTCAAGCAGTTCGAGCTGGACTGGTTGCCGGAAAGAATCAGTTTCAACCGCTACAATCACCGCCTGTATGTGACCGGAGAAGGCGTTTTACGGGTGTTGGATGCCGAAACAGGCGCCCTTGTCAAAGTCATTTCCAAAGAGACCGACAGTCTGGACCACCCGCAATTCCCTTGCATTACCATCTCCAACGTGCTGTTTGCCGACAATGGCTTCGGCATTTTCATCACATCGAATGAAATAGGAACCTACCGGTGGTTTTTTATCGACAGCCGTGTCGACGACAAGGTGGAGCATACGCCGCTGGAGGAGGAGCTGGGTGATTCGTTCTACGAATACACCTTCTCAGATGCCTTTTTGGATTACAGCCGGACCAAAATCATCAGCCGTATTACGTACAATCATCCGACGCTTCGTGTCATCGACAGCCGTGACAAGTCGCTGTCCTCCTTTACCGTGCGCGGGGATGCCAATGCGCCTGGGGTGGAATATGCCGGCGGATACATCCTGGACCAGAATGTCCACAGGGAGAAGGATCTCATGCTGCACTGCTTCCCTTACTCGATGGTGGTGCAGGATTATGCAAACGATACCTACACCACCCCGTTTGTGGATTTCGAGTTCCGCACCTCTGTCAACGATTTCTGCTATGGCGATGTGTTCGGGGGCGACCTGTGCACTTACAGCATTCTGTGGGCTGGCGGGATGATGACCATTTATAACCATTCCACCAACACTGTACAATATGGTACGTACATCAAAGAAGTGGGAGTAGGGGCCGGGCAGGCACTGATCACCTTCCTGGAAGGCGACCGGGTTGTTTTCCTCACCAACGATATCTGGGGCAACTGCTGCTTCACCACCATCAACACCACCCGCTTCGTGGAAAACTGACACGCGCGGGTGGCTGCTTCTACACGCAGGCGGCCAGCTGGCGGGCCAAATCCAGGAAGGCCTGGGAGTCCGGGCGGTCCAGTAACGCTACGGGGGTGCCTTCATCGGCACCCTCTCTTATATCCTGTACCAGGGGAATCTGGCCCAGGAGCGGGATGTCCAGGTTGCGGGCCATCTGTACGCCGCCGTCCTGGCCGAAAAGGTAGTATTTCTCTTCCGGATGGGCCGCCGGGGTGAACCAGGACATGTTTTCCACCAGGCCGAAGATAGGCTTCTGCACCTGCGGGTTGCGGAACATATTGGCGCCGCGGAGGACATCGGAGAGGGCTACGGTCTGCGGGGTGGTCACAATGACGGCGCCGCTCATGGGGACATCACCGATGAGGGAGATATGGATGTCGCCGGTTCCCGGAGGCATGTCGATGAGGAGGAAGTCCAGCGGGCCCCAGAGGGTTTGCAGGATGATTTGCTTGAGAGCGGTGGAAGCCATCGGCCCGCGCCAGATAAGGGCCTGGCCGGCCTGGGAGACGTGGCCCACGGAGAGCCATTTCACGCCGTACTTCTCCACGGGAATGAAGAGGTTGGTATTTTCGTCCTCGCCTTCCATCTCGATGGTGACGCCCTCGGTGCCGGTCATCGTGGGGATGGAGGGGCCGTAAACGTCGGCATCGGCCACGCCCACGCGATAACCCAGACGGGCCAGGGCTACGGCCAGATTTACGGTGACGGTGCTTTTCCCGACGCCGCCCTTGCCGGATGCAATGCCGATGATATGGCTCACTTTGCGCAGCTGATCCAAGTTGAACTCGATGCCTTTGGGGGCCGGTTTGGCCGGCTCCTTGACGATGGTGTCCACTTCGATGGCCGTTCCGCCGGGCAAGTGCCGGTACAGGCAGGCCTGAACGGCACCCACCAGGTAGTTCTTCAGGGGATCCGGCCGCTTGGGGAAGGCAAGGGTGACGTGCACCTTTCCTTCCTCCATATCAATCTTTTCCACCATTCCCAGCGCCACGACGCTCCGGTCCTCCCGGGCGGGATGCTGCACTTCCTGCAGCCACTGCAATACTTCGCTCTGATTCATGTTGTCGCTATTGTCCTCGCGAATGCTGTGCAAACTGTTGATTATCAAGCGCTTGACTGTCACGCTTATTTCACGAAGGTGAGTTCGTTGATGATGTTTTGGGCGTGACCGTATTTCTCCACCAGCCAGAGGACGTAACGGATATCTACGCAGATGCAGCGCTGGAGGTCGGGTTCGAACATCACATCGGAGCTCATGCTTTCCCAGTTGCCGTCAAAGGCCAGGCCGATGAGGTCTCCCCTGGCGTTGAGCACGGGCGAGCCGGAGTTGCCGCCGGTGATGTCGTTATTGGTGAGAAAACAGGTGTGCAGGGTGCCGTCTGCATCGGCCCAGCGGCCGTAGTCACGGGCGAGGAGGAGGTCCTTGATGCCGGCAGGGAGGATGAACTCGGGGTCTTCGGGGTTTTCTTTCTCCAGAAGACCCTTGGCGGTGGTGAAGTGCAGGTACTTGAGGCCGTCCTTGGGGCTGTAAGGCAGCACCTTTCCATAGGTGAGGCGCATGGTGGAATTGGCGTCCGGGTACATGGCCTGGCCTTTCTGCCACTCCATCAGGGCGGCGGCAAAGTGCTTGCGGGCGGTGTCGTACTGGGCGTTGTTGGAGAAGAACTGTTTCTGGAAGTACTTCATCAGCACGGTGACGGCGCTGTTGTAGAGTTCCACGGCGGGGTCATCGGCAAAGGCGGAAAGGCCCTTGGAAGCGGCCTCTTTGGCTTTTTCATAGGAAGTGAACACGCTCTTGTCGAAGAGGTTCTGCACATAGGCGGGGATGTCCAGCGAGGCGAAGTCCGTGCCGCCGAGGCCTTGCAGGTAGTCTTCCTCCCTGGCATTCTTCCGGTAGAAGTCCAGAAGGGCTACGGCCTCCTTGCGGTCCAGCGGCTCCACGTAGTCGCGGTACTGGTCCTTCATCACGTCCACGGCCTGCAGGAGGAGGGCGGTGGTGTCGGCTCCTTCGGGGATGCCGTTGGAGAACATGCGGAAGGTACCTGCGGCAAGGCCCAGGAGTTCGATGCGAAGCGGGGCTTCGGTTAGAAGGGTGGTGGCGCGGTTGTCGGCCTCATTGGCCTTGACATAGGCGGCGATGTCGGCCACGGGGTCTCCGTAGAGGGACTTGCGCTCCGGCGTGGCGTCAATCCAGGCCTTCAGGGCTGCCTCTTTCTCTTCTTCCCGGCCGATGATGTTGAGGTTCCGGAAGGCCAGTTCCTCACCCTGCCACTTCTTCCAGCCGTTGGCGCTGCCGGCGTACTTGTCGGCATATTTAAGTTGGACGGAAGGGTCTGCGCACATGGCTTCCCACATGATGTCCTGGCGGACGGTGCGGGCGTCGATGCGGATGCGGTTGGTCTCTATCATGTCATTGAGTTGGGCGGCCGTCTGGTAACGCTGGGTGCGGCCGGGATAGCCCATGACCATGGCAAAATCGTTCTCCTTCACGCCGCCCGTGGCAATCTTGAGACTGCGGGCGGGTTTGTAGGGAACGTTGCTCTCGCTGTATTCAGCGGGCAGGTTGTCGCTTCCGGCATAGACGCGGAACATGGAGAAGTCGCAGGTGTGGCGGGGCCACATCCAGTTGTCGGTCTCTCCGCCGAACTTGCCCATGGATGCCGGCGGGGCTCCCACGAAGCGCACGTCCGTATAGGTGCGGTACACGATGAGATAATGGATGTTGTCGTTATAGAAGCCCGTGACGGTGACACGGCAGCCGGGGTTGGCCTGCTGGGCGGCCTTTTCGATATCTTCGGCCTTGGCGCCCTTGTTCTCAATGGCGTCGGTCACGTCCTCCATGGACACCAGAAAGGTTACCGTGAGGCCCGGGCAGGGAATTTCCTCTCCCAGATTCTTGGCCCAATAGCCGTCCATGAGGTAGTTGTGCTCGTCGGTGGACAGGCCCTGGATGCTGCTGTAGCCGCAGTGGTGGTTGGTCACCAGCAGGCCCTGGGCCGATATCATCTCCCCGGTGCAGCCCCCGCCGAAGTGGACGATGGCGTCCTTGAGGGAGGTTTTGTTGATGTTGTAAATCTCGTCCGGGCTCAACTTGCAGCCGGCGGCTTTGAGATCTTTGCCGTTGAGTTGCTTCAGGAGCGGCAGGAGCCACATTCCTTCATCGGCCATGGCACTCACCGTGATGGCGAGGCCGGCCAGAAAAACTAAAAGTCTTTTCATGGACATAAATGGTTATTTGTACAAAAGTAATGAAAAAACGATGATTCACAAAGATTCTTCGCCACGCTCAGAATGACAGGGGTTGGAAAAGGGAAGGTTCCAACTCTTTCACATGGAAAGATTTGCGGTGCCAGGGGGTGTAGCCGTATTTCCGGATGGCCTCGATGTGTTCCGGCGTGGGGTAGCCCATGTTGCGGTCCCAGCCGTACTGGGGGTATTCGGCGGAGAGCCGGCGCATGAATTCGTCCCGGTAGGTCTTGGCCAGGACCGAGGCCGCCGCAATGCTGGCATAGGTGGCGTCCCCGTGCACCACCGTCCGGAAGTCCTTGAACCCGTACGGGCCGAAGGGGCGGAACTTGTTGCCGTCAATCAGGAGAAATTCCGGTCTGGGGTGCAGCCGGAGCACGGCCCGCTGCATTCCCGTAACCGAAGCCCAGAGGATGTTGAGCCGGTCAATTTCTTCGGCCGAGACCGCCTCTACCGCGAAGGCCACGGCTTCGGCCTCGATGATGGGCCGAAGTGCTTCGCGGGCCTTTTCGCTCATCTGCTTGGAGTCGTTCAGGAGGGGGTGGTGAAAATCCGGCGGAAGAATGACCGCGGCGGCATACACCGGGCCGACCAGCGGGCCCCGGCCGGCCTCATCACAGCCGGCTTCCAGCCTTCCCGCCTCGCAATATTCCTTCAGCTTGGGTTTCATCGCTACAAAAATACAAAATTCCCGCTATTCTGCCGCCGCCTCCCTTGCCCCGTGCACGAAAACGGGGTGTTTGGTGCACGAGAGGGCTGGTTGAGGAGTGCCGTGCACGAAAACAGGGTGTTTGGTGCACGAGAGGGCTGGTTGGGACATGTCGTGCACGAAAACAGGGTGTTTGGTGCACGAGAGGGCTGGTTGAGGCATGTCGTGCACGAAAACGGGGTGTTTGGTGCACGAGAGGGCTGGTTGGGGCATGTCGTGCACGAAAACAGGGTGTTTGGTGCACGAGGTAGTGTTTTTTTACTAAATTTGCGACATGATCAAGGATATGTCTTTTTGGAAGTGGCTGGGGCTGCTGCTGGCCGGGTTCCTCCTGGCAACGCTCATGTATGGATTTGGCGGATTGGTGGATTTGGTACCGCATGGCTGGGCCTATTGCGTGGCCAGCCTGGCGTCGGCTGCCATGATGGTCTTTCTCTATGCCCTCTTTGTCAAAGCCTTCGAGTCGCATCCCGCGAAAGATGTGCCGCTGGGGAAACTGGCCGCTCACACGGGCCTGGGGCTTGGAATCGGCCTGGGGTATTTCTGCGTGGTAACGGGCATCATGGCCCTTGCCGGAGCGTATAAGGTGACGGGGGTCGGAGCCTCGGCCGTAGAACTGGTGAGCATGTTCTGCTATTTCGCCATCGTGGCGGCGGGAGAGGAAATCATGTTCCGCGGCGTGCTCTTCCGCTGGCTGGACGAGAAATGGGGCTTCTGGGTGGCCATCAGTGTATCGGCCCTGCTGTTCGGCCTGCTCCACATCACCAACCCGGGAGGAACGCTGTGGAGCAGCATTGCCATCGCCATCGAGGCTGGACTGCTGCTGGGAGCGGCCTACAAGTGGTCCGGAACGCTGTGGGTACCCGTCGGCATCCATTGGGCGTGGAATTTCTCGCAGGGAAACCTCTTCGGTTTCAAGGTGTCCGGCCAGGAGGCGGGCGAAAGCCTTCTGCAGGCACAGATCGAAGGGGCCGACTGGCTCACGGGCGGTGCTTTCGGGGCCGAAGCTTCCGTGGTGGCCGTCGGGGCGGGACTGCTTGCATCGGCCTGGTTCATTTACCGTATTTACCGTAGATAAATATTGATTTTGAGCGAAAAATCCTTATATTTGCAGACTGCGTTGAAAATAAGCAAAAATAATCAATAACACAGATGAAAACTTACACTACTAAAAACATCCGCAACGTCGTCCTCATCGGCGCTCCGCGCAGCGGTAAAACCACCCTCTCCGAGGCTATGCTCTTCGAAGGCAAGGTCATCGACCGTCGCGGTACGGTAGAAGACAAGAACACTGTCTCCGACAATACCGAGTTCGAACAGACCAACCAGAAGTCCATCAACGCCACCCCTCTGTATGCAGAGTTCGGCGGCTGCAAGATCAACTTCATCGACGCCCCCGGTTCCGACGATTTCTCCGGCGGCGCCCTGTCTGCCTTCAAGGTAGTGGATGCTGCCATCATGGTGATGAACGGCACCGCCGGCATCGAGGTGGGAACAACCCTGTTCGCCCGCTATGCCGACCAGTACTCCGTTCCCATGGTCATCGCCGTGAACCAGTTGGATCACGACAAGGCCAACTGGGACGGTGTCCGCGCCGCCATCCATGAGGAGTTCGGCAAGAAAGCCGCCCTGTGCCAGTTCCCGGTGAACCCCGGCGTGGGCCTGGAAGGCTTCGTGGATGTCATCACCATGAAATATTACAACAAGAAGAACGAGGAACTGGACATCCCCGCCGCTTATGCCGACGAGGCCGAGGAACTCCGCGCCGAACTCATGGAGAAGGCCGCCGAAGGTTCCGACGAACTCATGGAGAAGTTCTTCGAGACCATGGAACTGAGCACCGACGAGATCCGCGAAGGCCTGCGCCTGGGCCTGCAGAAGGGTGAAACCATCCCTGTGTTCTGCGTAGCCGCCAAGGAAGACATCGGCGTCAAGCGTCTCATGGAATTCGTGGTGAATGTAGTTCCCTCTCCGGAAGGAAAGGAAGAGCCCACCGTGGACGGCGGCACCCTGAAGTGCGACCCGGCCGGCCCCGTGGCCCTGTTCATCTTCAAGACTTCCGTGGAACAGCACCTCGGCGAGGTTTCCTACTTCAAGGTGATGAGCGGTACCCTCAATGAGGGTGCAGACCTCGTGAACCCCGAAACCGGAAACGGTGAGCGCCTCAGCGCCATCTACGCCGTGGCCGGCTCCAAGAAGGAGAAAGTGAGCCAGATTGCCGCCGGTGACATCGGCTGCGTCATGAAACTCAAGGCCGGCAAGACGGACGTCACCCTGGCCCAGAATGGCGTAGAGGCCATCAAGCACATGGTGTTCCCGGATGCCAAGTACCGCTGCGCCGTGAAGGCCGTCGATAAGAACGACGAAGCCAAGGTGGGTGACGCCCTCAATAAGATTGCCGCACAGGATCCCACCATCGGCGTGGAATATTCCAAGGAACTGCGTCAGACCATCCTTTCCGGTATGGGCGAGCAGCACATCAACTATGTGAAATGGAGAGTGAACAACGAGTTCAAGCAGAACATCGAACTCTACGCTCCCAAGGTGCCTTACCGCGAAACCATCACCAAGATTGCAACGGCCCAGTACCGTCACAAGAAGCAGTCCGGCGGTGCCGGCCAGTTCGGTGAGGTCCATCTCCTCGTATGCCCTTACGTGGAAGGCCAGGAAGCCCCCAAGAACTTCAAGATCGACGGCAAGGACGTGGTATTCAACTTCAAGAGCCAGGACATCACCGACCTCGAATGGGGCGGTAAGCTGGAATTCTACAACTGCGTCGTGGGTGGTTCCATCGACCTGAGTTTCATGCCCGCCATCCTGAAGGGTATCAAGAGCAAGATGGAAGAAGGCCCGCTCACCGGTTCCTATGCCCGTGACATCCGCGTCTATGTCTATGATGGTAAGATGCACCCGGTGGATTCCAAGGAAATCGCCTTCATCATCGCCGGCCGCAACGCCTTCAAGGAGGCCTTCCGCAACGCCGGTCCCAAGATCCTGGAACCCATCTACAATGTGGACATCATCACCCCGAACGAGTATGTAGGCCCTTGCATGAGCGACCTCAACACCCGCCGCGGCATGATCATGAACCAGGACATGGACAAGGGCTTCACCGTGCTTCACGCCCGCGTTCCGCTCGCAGAACTCTACCGTTACTCCACCATTCTGAGCTCCCTCACCGGTGGCAGCGCAACCTTCTCCATGAAGTTCGCCGAGTACGTACAGGTTCCTGCCGAAGTCCAGACCAAACTCCTTGCGGAATACGCCGCCCAGGAGCAGGAAGAGGACTAAGCGAAGAAACTTCCAATCCACGCGGCATCCACTTCCGCAAAACCCTGTGCAGGACGCACAGAGGGGTTGCGGGAGAGGATGCCGCGGGCGTCTTCATAGACGTTGAACCCCACGTTCACCACCTGCATCTGGCCTTCCAGGGGGAAGGCGAATACCAGTTCGTTGTCGGCCCCTTCCGTGCGGAGGAACTTGAGGGCGGCTGTGGCCGCAGCGGGGTTTTTGGCCGCAAGTTCCCGCCGGGTCACCCACTTGCACATTTCCAGGATGGTATCTTCCAGGCCGGCATCGTGGATGTTCACCTTTTCGATAAGGTCTCCCACTTCGCGTACCAGCCGGAGGGTGTATCCGTCCAGTTCCCTGACGGCCTCTTCTACGGCCTTGGGCGGCTCATCGGCCCCTGGAAGAAGCCAGACCATAAGGCGGGCGTCCGGGTCGTGATAGAGGGTCTGGTAGCGGGCCAGGTTGCGATGACCGCAGTAGGGACATTCCCAGACGAATAAAGAGCCGTCCTTGACCCGGGCTTTGAGCGACGGATCAAGGGCGACGTTGATGCTTTGGCAGACCTCGATTTCCGTCTGCCGATGGCAATGACTACAGTTTACGGGCACCATCGCTGATGACGACATCGTAAATCTTGGGAGCGTGGCCGAACTTCTCCGTGAATTTCTCCACGGCGGTTTCCACAAAATGGTCGTACAGGTCTTCCTTCACCAGGTTGATGGTGCAACCGCCGAAGCCGCCGCCCATGACGCGGGAACCGGTGACCTCGCACTTGCGGGCCAGTTTGTTCAGGAAGTCCAACTCTTCGCAGGAGACCTCGTACAGGTGGCTGAGGCCGAAGTGGGTCTGGTACATCATCTCGCCAACGGTCTCGTAGTCGTCACGTTCGAGGGCGTCGCAGACATCCAGCACGCGCTGGACCTCGCCGATGACGTATTCGGCCCGGATGAAGTCTTCCTCCGTGATTTCTCCGCGGACCTCGTCCAGCCAGAGGCGCTTGGCGTCCGAGAGGAAATCCACCTCGGGGTGGTTCTTCCGGATGGCGGCCGCGGCCCTTTCGCAGGATTCACGGCGTTTGTTGTAGGCGCTGTCGGCCAGAAGATGCTTCACGCAGGTGTCGATGAGAACCAGTTTGTAGCCCTTGGGGTGGAAGGGGAAGTATTTGTATTCGCCGGTTTTGCAGTTGAGGCGGATGAGGGAGCCTTCCTTGCCGAAGAGGGAGGCGAACTGGTCCATGATGCCGCACTTCACGCCGCAGTAGTTGTGCTCCGTGCTCTGGCCGATTTTGGCCAACTCGTACTTCTCGATGCTATTGTTGTTGAACAGGTCGTTGAGAGCGTAGGCAAAGGTGCTCTCCAGGGCGGCCGATGAACTGAGGCCGGCACCATGGGGAACGTCTCCGGCGAAGACGGCGTTGAAGCCTTCCACCTTGCCGCCGCGCTTAAGAATCTCGTGGCAGACGCCGAAGATGTACTTGGGCCAGTGCTTGCTTGGAAGTTCTTCGGACCCGACTTCAAACTCTACGTATTCGTCCATGTCCAGGGCGAAAAGCTTCACGGTATTGGTTCCGTTGGGCTTGATGGCGGCCATGATGCCGAAGTTGATGGCGCCCGGGAAGACATAACCGCCGTTGTAGTCTGTGTGCTCGCCGATCAGATTGATGCGGCCGGCCGATGCGTAGAGGATTCCTTCTTCCCCGAAGAGGGCTTCGAATTTTTCTTGGATTTTGGCTTTCATATCAGTGTTTGTTGTTTTAGTGTCCTGTGCTTATCGTACAAAGATAATAAAAATATAGATTCTTCGCTACGCTCAGAATGACAATGTAAGCCAAATGGGACAATGGTCTGATACGCCTCCCAGGTAACGCGGCCCGGAATAGGTGCGGAGCGGTTTGGTGCCGGCGTGCGCTCCGTCCGGAGTCTGGAGGAAAGGAATCCGGAGGATTTCCATCCCTGCTGAGGAAAAGGCCCCGCTCACAAAGAACATGTCTATCAGCTCCCAGGCCCCCTCGTATTTGATGGTGCCCGCTCCTTGCCGATAAAGGGGCTCTGCGAGGTTTTTAAGGGCCGGTTCCAGTTGCCGATAGACGGGATTGCCCGGTGTGTCGTTAAAGTCCCCCATGGCCACAATGCGGGGGATTCCGGCGGCGGCCAGGGAATCGGCCAGTTGTTTAAGGCGTCTCACAGCTACTTCGCGCCGGGGTTCGGAGACAGCACTTCCGCCGTACTTGGAAGGATGGTGATTGACCAGGAAGGCCGTTTCTTCCCCATCTTTCCTTCCGATAAAAAGCAGGATGTCCCGCGTGGCCATTATGGTGGAATCCGGGTTGTAGAGGTGGCAGGGCCTGGCATCGGCCTTCTGCAGGCGGGAGGCACGGTACAGTAGGGCCACATCGATGCCGCGAGGGTCCGGGGAATCGAAATGCACAATCCGATAGTCCAGTTTCCGAAGGGCTGTTTCTTGCAGTAAACGCTTGAGCACCTTTACGTTTTCCACTTCGGCCAGGCCGATGACATCGGGTAGGCCTCCTCCCTGCCGGGAAGCCGACCAGAGGATGCTTTTGGCCACGGCGTTGCACTTGGTCCGGAACTTCCGCCGGCTCCAGTGACGCGCCCCGAAGGAGGAGAATTCTTCCTCGGAGAGGCTGGTGGAATCGGCCCGGTTATCAAAGAAATTCTCCAGGTTCCAGAACAGCACCCGGAGCGTGTCGGCCCCACCTTCCCCGGCACGGCAAATCTCCGGAAAAGCCGCCCAGAACAGGCTTCCAAGCAGCAAATAGCACAGAATCCGTCTCTTCATGCCTCGAAGATACGAAAACCCCCGACAGCCCGTGATTGACAACTGTTTAATAATCAATATATAATAAGATATTCCTCGTTCGATTTTTGAACGAGAAATATCCTATAAAACACTGATTGGCAACTAGTTAGCAGCCACGCGCTACACGTTGAAGAGGAAGTGCATGATATCGCCGTCCTGGACCACATAGTCTTTGCCTTCGATGCCCATCTTGCCGGCAGCGCGGACGGCCGCTTCCGTCTTGTATTGGACGAAGTCTTCGTACTTGATGACCTCGGCCCGGATAAAACCGCGCTCAAAGTCCGTGTGGATGACGCCGGCGGCGCGGGGCGCTTTGTCCCCTGCCACGATGGTCCAGGCACGGCACTCGTCGGCCCCGGCGGTGAAAAAGGTGCGGAGGCCCAGCAGGCGGTAGGCACTCTGGATAAGGCGCACGACGCCGCTTTCTTCCAGCCCCATCTCCTCCAGGAACATCTGGCGGTCGTCGTAGTCCTCGATCTCCGCAATCTCGGCCTCGGTACGGGCGGCAATCACGAGGATCTGGGCGTTTTCGTCAGCCACGGCGGCACGGACGGCCTCCACGTACGCATTTCCTTTGGCGGCCGATGCTTCATCCACGTTGCAGACATACAGCACGGGCTTGTTGGTGAGGAGATAGAGGTCTTTGGCCATCTGCTCTTCCTCGGCGTTTTCGGGCACGACCGTACGGCAGGATTTGCCCTGCTGCAGCACCTCACGGTAACGAAGCAGCAGCGAAAGGAGTTTCCTGGCCTCCTTGTCTCCGCCGGTGGTGGCCATTTTCTCCACCTTCTTGATACGGTTTTCCACCGTTTCCAGGTCTTTGATCTGGAGTTCGGCATCTACGACTTCCTTGTCCCGGACGGGATCTACGGACCCGTCCACATGGACGATGTTGTCGTCGTCAAAGCAACGGAGCACGTGCAGGATGGCGTCGGTTTCCCGGATGTTGGCCAGGAACTGGTTTCCCAGGCCCTCTCCCTTGGAAGCCCCCTTCACCAGGCCGGCGATGTCCACAATCTCCACGGTGGCGGGGATGGTGCGTTTGGGCTGACAGATTTCCGTCAGCACTTCCAGGCGTTTGTCCGGCACGTTGGTGGAGCCCACGTTGGGGTCGATGGTGCAGAAAGGGAAGTTGGCACTCTGGGCTTTTCCGGAGCTTACGCAATTAAATAAAGTAGACTTGCCCACGTTGGGCAATCCGACGATACCACATTTTAAAGACATAGATTCTTCACTTCGTTCAGAATGACATGAGGAAAAAAGATGCCCGGTCAAAGGCCGGGCATGACGAACAAACGCCCGGTCAGGGGCCGGGCGTAAATCTACTAATAGAAACGGGCGCGGTTGTCGTCCACGGTCTTTTCCATCATCAAGGGAAGGAGCATCTGCCCGTGATAGGAGTCCATGCGGGCCTGGGCGGCCTTGGCATCGTCCTCAGTGTAGAAGGCGCCAGTCTCACGACCGTTCACCTGGAACACATAAGTACCCATGATACCGGAGACCGGACCGGTGATGGCACCTTCCTTGGCGGCTGCCACAGCGCCGATGAAGGACGGCTCGGTGGTAGGAGCGGAGGAGGTGGAGAAGGATACATCGGAGAGGGTGGAAACGGTGGTACCGAGTTTCTCGGCGATGGCTTCCAGGGAGGTAAGGCCGGCAATCTGCTCGGCGACTTCCTTGCAGCGCTTCTCGGAATACTTTTCACGGTAGAGTTCGGTCCGGATGTTATCGGAAACCTCGCTCACCTTGGCATAGCCTTCCTTATGGGCTTCCTTGACGGCAACCACGAAGAAGTAGTTGTTATCCACGGTGATGATGCCGGAAGCCTTGCCGGGCTTGTTGTCGAAGGCCCAGCGGGTCACTTCCTTGGCGTGGCCGATGGAACCATAGGTATCCGTGCCCTCGTTGATGGTAATGGAACGGGAATAGATACCGGTGGAGTCGCAGGCCGCCTTGTAATTGGCATACTTGCCGGCGGTACGGACAGCCAGGATGTTGGCTTTGTTGTAAATCTCGGCGTAGGTTTCCTTGCTGGGAAGGGTGGCCTTCTCGAATACGGCCACTTTCTTCTTGGCGACGGGCTTGGTAGCCTTGGTGACCTCTACGATATGGGTTCCGTAAACGGTGTTGATGATATAAGGCTTGCCGATGGGAGCGGAGAGAACAGACTCGAAACCGGGAATCATGGCATTCTGGGTCATCCAGCCGAGGTTGCCCTGTTCGCCGTCGGCGGCATTGCCCTTATCCAGAGAATAGAGCGTAGCCAGGGTGGAGAAGCTGTTCTTTCCGAGCACGCCCAGGAGGCTGTCGGCCAGGTGGCGGGCATCCGTACCCTGAAGCATGATATGACGTACATACACGGAATCCGGAATGTTGCCGGTTTCCATGATGCGGGCGGCATAGAAGGTTTCTCCGGACTGATAGACCGGGGAAACACCGCTGTTGTTTTCGGCCACGAAGGTGTCGATGTCACGGTTCACGGTGCGGAGGTCTCCGCCCTTGTACCAGGTGTCGGACCACTGGCGGTCGCTGTTGCGCTGCAGGAAAGCACGCACGTTATCGGCCGTGGCGAACTCGTCGTACAGGGTGACGAATTCTGCATTCTGAGCCTCGATATCCTTGGCGGAAGGAGTCACCTCGTAAACGGCATATTCGATGTCACGGGTGGCCTTCTGGCGGAAATTGTCCTTATGGTCATCGTAGAATTTCTGGATTTCGGAAGAGGAAATCACGACCGTGCTGTCCAGCGGATAATACGTGTTGGGGGCCACCACGAAGCTCACGTTGGCGGTGGTGTTGTTCTCGGCTACGGCATTCTGGCTTTCCAGGGAATTCACATAGGAAGCGGCGTTGAACAGGCCGATGTACTTTTCGTTGTAGCGGTTGCTGCGGACGGCGTTCTGCAGATAATTGCGGAGCATGATGCCACGACCAGACTCATCGGAGGAGACATTCTCCATGAAATCACGCACAAGGGCGGGGGAGAAGTTGCGGTTCTCGTCCAGGAAAAGGCCGGTGGAAGAAAGGACCGGGGAAACTTCGTCGCCGATGAAAAGGTCTATCTGTTCCTGCTGACCTACCTTGATACCGGCTTTCTCGATGGTGGGAATCACCAGATAGCGGTCAACGAGGTTGTTCCAGGCCATTTCACGGGTCTGGCGCTGAGCCTGCTCGCTGGAAGCGGACTGGCCGGTGAGCATTTCGCTCACGTCGGCAAGAGTCTTCACTTCCTGCTCGAAGTCCTGATAGGAAACGGATTTACCATTGATTTTGCCGACATCATATTTGGAAGAAGCAGACTGGACAGTCTGGATGATGTCGGACGGGTTTACAAGGAAGAGTAAAAGACCGAAGGCAATGATGAGCGATGCACCAATGCCGAATTTAGTTCTGATGGTCTCAAGAGCTGCCATTTTCGTATGTATTTTTTAATATTTCCGATTTTTTTTGCTTAAGGGCTGCAAAAATACGAATTTTATTCCAAACAATCACTATTTTTTTAACATCGGCCCGATAAAATTGACAGAATCCACAACAACCTTGGTACTGTCGGCCCCGAGAAGGAACTCATTGTCGAAAGGTTGTTTAAGGATGGCGTTGCGGGCCATTTCGTCCGAACGCATGCCGTATCCCTGCATGGAACCGTCCGGAGAATACATCCGGATGTAGCAGTGGGTCCAGATTTCATGCTTGGTATTGTCCCAGTACAGCGTATCCGTCTCCATGGTCTCCTGTTTGAGGACGTTCTTGATGACCACGTTGCCGAAGGCGCTCCACTGCTCCTTCTTTCCGTTGGAATACTTGTCGTGACGGGCTTGCTTTGCGTCGATGGTGGTTTCCAGGGTGCCTTCCTCGCTGTAGGCAAATACATGGATGCCGCCGGGAAACAGGTCGTATGAGAGGGTATCGTGTTCGTAAACCTCCATTCTGGGGGCCTCGACACGCATTTTCACGAGACCGTTTTCCGACTGGACAAAGAACATGCTGTCCACCACCTGGACAGGAATGGTATCAAGGTCCAGTTTTTCGGCCTCGGAGAGATTGCTCTTGCAGGAAAAAACGACGAAAGCAACCGCCGCAGCGGTTGCCATCATCTTAAATATTTTGCAACTGACCACTTACTGTACGCGTACGGTGGTGGTGGCCGTCATACCGCCGCAGGAGACGGTATAAGACTGGCCCTTGGTGAGGTCATACATGAAGGCCTCGGAAGCCTCTGGATAGTAGCGGCTTACGCTGCCCAGGGAAGCGGCGGCCTCGTCTGCGACGGTAGGATCTGCGTTGCGGGCCTTCTGGTAGTAGTCGGCGGCAGCCCAGTAGCGGGCCCATTTGTCAACAGTCTCACCGCAGGTGGCGGAAGCCCAGAGGTTACCCAGGATCAGATAGGCCTTTCCGGCATAGCCGAAGTCCATGTCAACAGCCTTGCGGGCGGCCTCGGAAGCCTTGCCGCGCATGCCGTTCTTGTAGCAGAAAGCGGCCATCTCATAGTAGTACTGGGCATCGGTGGCATCGTCGGACTCAGGGGAGGCGATGGCCTCTTCCAGGTACTTGGCGGCATCGGCCACGTTGCCGCGGGCGGCGTTCAGACGATACAGGCCGAAAGCGCTCTTGTAGGAAGGATCCAGCTTGTACATGGAGGTCACAGCCTTGAGGTAGAGATCGTTGGAGGCGCAGTCCTCGGCGGTGTTCATGAGCTTCACGATATTGGAAACCAGGGCGAGGTTCTCGGGATCGGCGTCATATCGGGGACCGAAGATGGCGATGAGGTTCTCGCAGGAGGCTACCTTGCTGTCGGCAAAGATGCTCTCGATGGCGGCCTTGGCCTTGGCGTTGTCCTCTGCCTCGGCGTCATTCTTGGCAGTGGCACCCTCCACGTTGGCGGTCACCTTGTCATACATGGCGATGACATCGTCGGCGGAGAGCTGGTTCTCACGGTACATGGTGATGGTGGCCTGCAGGAGGTTCACCAGGAGACCGCCGTTGGACTGGGGACCCAGTTCATCTACAATCTCATTGAGGTTCTTGTAGATGTACGGAGCGTCCGCGTTGCGGTAATTGATCATGTACTGGCCCTTGTTGTTGAGGATGGACACGCGGTTCTTGGGATAAGCGGCCATGCGCTGGTCCTGCAGGGTGAGGATGGTGTCAACAATGGCGTTCTTGTGGGCCTCATCCTTGACCTGGTTGTACAGACGGGTCATAAGGGTGGTACCATGCACGAACATGTTCTGCGAAGCGGTAGCAGGGCAGAGGGAATAAGCCTGACGCCAGTTGGGCAGGGCAGAATCATAATTCTTCTGCTTGTAATACTCTGAATAATAGGAAAGGTACTTGATGCATTCCTCCCTGTTGGGGCCGGAACCGTACTTATCCTGAGCCGCAACTTTCTGTCCGGCAAACACGGCCATGACGGCGAAAAGAATGAGTGTAAGCTTTTTCATAATATCAGTATTTTTATTTATTGTTTTCAAGGATTGTGCCGTTGTTTATTCGTACGGGCGTTTCTGGAACCAGATGTCAAATACATTGAAGCCCAGGTTGAACCCGAAATAGGTCTCTTTTACCTGTGAAGTGGCAAGGCCGCGGCGGCCGAAATCCAAGCCTACGGTGATACCGTTGTATCCACGGAAAACGGGAATCGTCATACCCAGGGTAACACCGATGGCATTGACATGGGCGCCGTCCACCGTATAGTAGGACTGGTCGAAATACGCACCTCCCCGGAAGGTACAGCGGCGCAGAAAATGCACGAAGCCCGTACGGACGTCATTCCGGTTGGGCGTGAAGGCCACACCGGCACGGATGGCCTGTCCCACCGACTGGGAGAAGGTGACGTCTCCCACATTGGAGAAGCCTTTTACCTCGTCCAGACGGGTACGGGACCAGTCGGTACGGGTGTAATCCACTTCCACCAGGAACTTGTCGGCATTCCGGTAACTGAGGCCGACACCCAGTTCGTCTCCCATACTGAGCGCACTTTCACTGAGGTTTTTGGAGGAACGGCGGCGGTCGTAACTTCCCCTTTCCTCGTAATGGATGGAATATCCGTTGATTTTGGTGGAGAACTTATAGGTGGCACCCAGCGTAAGGAAGGACGAGTGCGTGAGGGGCTGTTCATACTGGAGGCCCAGTTTGGCGGTGAAATTGTTCACCTGCAGGGAATCTCCGGAGGCCATGTCGCGCATGGAGGCTTCATCGTAAGAAGTGGATGCCTTCTTGTTGATGTTGCCGAAACGGTAGTTTACCTCCGCCCCGAGGGAAAGCCGGTTCCAGAGCGTGCCGGCAAAGGCGCCGAACACTTGATAGATACCGCCGTTCCCTGCGGTTGTGAAGGTACGGTAACCCGTATCCACATCCATTTCCGTATAGGAAATATTGTAACCCACATCACTGACGGGCGTGACACCCACCATCATGGCAGTGTGCTTCCACAGCGGGAAGGAAATCACGAAATCGTCTATGCTGAAGGTGGTGTTGAGGGCTTTCTTATCCCCTTCCGTAAACAGGGAAATACGTCCGTCCAGGCCGAAATCCGACATGAAGGACAGGGAATCGCGGGCGGTTACGGAAGCGGGATTGAGAATATTGATGTAGCGGTTGCTGCGGGCGGCAATGCCTACACCGCCCATACTGCGGTTCCAGGCCGTTCCAGGTTGGTGCAGCTGTCCTACACCAAACACCGAATACGGGGAAAAACCGCTGTATGTGCCGTCCGTCTGGGCCTTCGCAGCCCATGCGGACAGAAGCAGTACCAGTACCGCCAGAAACCTATTTGTCAGTCTTCTGAGCATATTCGTCAGCAATTAGGGCCAGGCCCATCAGCACAAGGTTACAAATTGCAAAGATGGAACTTTTCATCCGTTTTGCAAAATAATTCGCGTCTCCGCCGGTAAATACGGCAATATTTTCCGGATGGAGCGCCAGGTAGCCTTCCATTTCAAATATAATGCCTGAAACCACTCCGGCAGCAATGGAATCCGTCTCGGAGAGGCCTACAGTCTGTATGTTTTCCGGCATGTTAACCAGCGGAAGGGAACGGGAATAGCGGTTTACTGCCTTGAACCGGGTACGGCATCCGAGCGATACGTTTCCCCCTATATACTGTCCTTCCGGGCCGGTATAATCGATGGAAAGGATGGTTCCGAAATCCACAACGGTGCATCCCCGCCCTTTGAAAAGGTATCGGCAAGCCAGGATGGCGGCGGCCCGGTCATACGAAAGGTAGGAAGGCAAGCCGCTGGCAATCAGCCATTCTTTGTTGTTGCTGTCCAGGACCAGAAGGCTGCCGCACGCTTCCCTGAGGGTGGCGGCATCCTGCCCGGAAATAGGGTAAACCGAGGAAACCACCATGACGGCAGGTTTTTCCCGACGGGTGAGGGAAAGGATGAAATCCATGTATTTCTCTCCCTGGTACCGGAATGTTTTTCCAAGGGTCATCCGGTCCGACCAGGCCGCCTTGAGCGCTGTGTTTCCTATTTCTACCAGCAAATTGGACATAACTTGCAAAAATAAGAATTATTGCAGTTTTTTCAAAATATCCAAGGCCTTCTGAAGCGTATCCACTCCTCGGGAAACGGTACGGAGTTTGCCTCCGTCCTGGTTGAACTTGTACAGGGCAGGATTCTCGTTCACCTGCTGGAGCACCTTCTCGAACTTCCGCGACCTGTAATAGGCCGACAACGGATTTCCCACGAAGAACATGATTTGCATCCCGTTCTTGATGATGATTTTCTCGAAACCGGTAGTTGTACCCAAATTTCTGATTTTCACCACGATAAACAGGTTTTCCACTTCTTCGGGAAGCGGGCCGAAGCGGTCGGCCACCTGCGAAGCCAGTCGGTCTATCTCGCGGTCGTCGGTCTGGGCGTCCAGCATCTTGTAAATGCGGATTTTCTCGGCCGTAATGTCGATGTAATCGTCCGGGATGAAAGCGGGCTTATCGGTTTCGATGGTACAGTCGTCCACAAATTTCTCGGTCCCGCTGCGCTGGGTGATGCCGGTTTCCACGCCCAGTTCCTCCATGGCCTCGGAAAGGATTTTCTGATAGGTTTCATAGCCCATGTCGGAGATGAAACCACTCTGCTCGGCCCCGAGGAGATTGCCCGCGCCGCGGATGTCCAGATCCTGCATGGCGATGTTGAAGCCGCTTCCGAGGTCGGAGAATTCTTCGATGGCCCGCAACCTTCTCCGGGCCTCATCGGTGAGGCTCACCAGCGGCGGTACAATGAGGTAGCAGAAAGCCTTTTTGTTGGATCGGCCCACTCTTCCGCGAAGTTGGTGGAGATCACTGAGGCCGATATTCTGCGCCTGGTTCACGATGATGGTATTGGCATTGGGAATGTCCAGGCCGTTTTCGATGATGGTGGTGCAGAGAAGGAGGTCGTAGTCTCCCCGTATAAAAGACAACATCCTGTCTTCCAGTTCCTTGCCTTCCATCTGGCCGTGGGCCACGCAAATCTTCATGTCCGGTACCAGCCGGTGCAGGATATCCTCGATGGACGGCAATTCCTCCACTTTATTGTGCAGGAAGAAAATCTGTCCGCCCCGGTTGAGTTCATAATTGATGATGCTCTTGATTTCAGACTCGTTGAAGAGAATGATCTCCGTCTGGATGGGAATGCGGTTGGGGGGCGGAGTCTGAATGATGGACAGATCACGAGCTCCCAGCAGTGAAAACTGCAAGGTACGCGGAATAGGCGTTGCCGTGAGGGTGAGGGTATCCACCGAATGTTTCATCTGGCGGAGTTTTTCCTTGGCCGTCACCCCGAATTTCTGTTCTTCATCGATGATGAGAAGGCCCAGGTCCTTGAATTCAAAGCCACTTCCCAGAATCTTATGCGTGCCGATGAGAATATCTATCTTTCCTTCCTTGAGGCGTTTTTTTATATCTGTAATCTGTTTGGCTGTCCGGAGCCGGCTTACATACTCTACCGTACAGGGAAAGTTTTGCAGACGGCCCTTGAAATTCTCATAATGCTGCAGGGAAAGGATGGTGGTAGGTACCAGAACGGCCACCTGCTTTCCGTCCGTTGCCGCCTTGAAGGCCGCGCGGATGGCAATTTCCGTTTTTCCAAAACCTACATCACCGCAAATGAGGCGGTCCATGGGGCAGTTGTCTTCCATGTCTTCCTTCACGGCTTTGGTGGCACGCTCCTGATCCGGCGTATCTTCATACATGAAGGAAGATTCCAGTTCTTCCTGCAGATAGGTATCCGGCGAATAGGCAAAACCAGTGGAGGCGCGGCGCTTGGCATAGAGTTGAATCAGTTCCTTCGCAATATCCTTCACCCGGGATTTGGCGGCCGATTTCAGATTGCCCCAGGTCTTGGAACCCAGTTTGTTAATGCGCGGAGGCTCCCCTTCCTTGGAACGGAAACGGGATATCTTATGCAGGGAATGGACCGATACAAAAACCACATCTCCCCCGCTGTACAGGAGTTTTACCACCTCGTGTACCCGTCCGTGGTCGTCTTTCATCTTGACCAGTCCACCGAAAATACCTACTCCGTGGTCGATATGCACGATATAGTCTCCCAGATTGAAGGCACTGAGGTCGTTGAGAGTGAGCTGTTCGGATTTTTCCACCGTGCGGCGGATGTGTACGCGATGAAAACGGTCGAATATTTCATGGTCCGTGTACCAGCAAACCTTGTCATCATGGTCGATGAAACCGGCATGGATGTTCTTCCCCTTCACGAATTCCGGAAGGAGGGCGTGCGGGTCCTGGAGCATGATGGAACGAAGCCGCTCCAGCTGGCTTTCTTTTTCGCCGAAAATCAATACCTGATAACTGTTTTCCAGGCAGGAACGGATGTCCGAGATAAGCAATTCGAAGTTTTTATTGAAAACCGGCTGCGGGGAAATATTGAACCTGACGACATCGCCCTTTTCCTTCTTCAGGGGAACATCCAGATAGACATGCTTGAAAGAAAGCAGGGAGGCAAAGAAATCCCTTTCCCTGTACATATCAGAAGAATCCAGCCATACGACGGTTTTTTCGGGAAGAATGTTTACGAGGTTTTCGCCTTCATTATCTTCCCGGGCGGCGATGTCGGGGTAAATGTCGGCCTGATCCCTTTGTTCGACGGAAAGCTGGGTGTTACAGTCGAAGATATGGATTTTCTCCACTTCGTTGCCGAAGAAACTGATACGGAAGGGTTTTTCGGAGGAGAAAGAAAAGATGTCAATCACGGCGCCGCGGAGGGAAAACTGCCCGGGGGCCGATACAAAATCGACCTTTTCAAAACCTTCTTCGAGCAGGCGGGTACGGATGCTTTCATAGGGAATTTCCTCCCCTTTTCGGATACTGAAAAGGGCTCCGATTAGTTTTTCCTGGGCAGGTATCTTTTCCTCCAGTGCCTCGGGATAAGTGACAATAAAGAGCGGATCTTTCCCTTTATCATTCAGCAACTGGCCGATGGCAGCCGTGCGCTGCACACCCAGGGAAGATTTGTAATTGCTGCGCTCTACGCTTTTTCCCGACTCGGGAAGAAAGAAAACACAGTCTCCCTCTACCATATTATATAAATCGGCCGAACAATATTCTGCTGACTCCCGGTTGGGCAGGACGATGAAATGGATTCCTTCGGTGGCCGCCTGGGAAACGACGGCCCAGCGTGCAGACAAAAAAAGGCCGCTGCAAAAGACTTCTCCCGATTTTGAGAGCACTGTTTGCAGCTTTGCAGTCGCTTTTTGACTTATCAACATTCCCTTCTTTTTCCCTGTTGATAACCTGTTCATAACCCTGTTAATAACCTTCCTTCCGGAAGTTTACAAAAACCTTACAGCGGCCATTCACAGACCATCAACAGGATTTAAAAGGGTTTTCAACAATTTATTTTCAATATATATTATTGATTTTTAAATGCTTATCTATGTTTTTCAACATATCAACAGCTTTATAAAAACAATTAATTCTTAAAAATAAAAACTATATTTGTATCTGAATTAAGCAGAGCGCCATCCATGACAGATTTCGATCCCCATAACCCAGCAGACCGCAAAGATAGTGAATTTGACGGAATTATCCGCCCGCAGGAACTCAGTGATTTTACCGGACAGAAGGAAATCGTCTCCAACCTGGATATCTATATAAAGGCTGCCAAACTCAGAGGTGAAGCCCTGGACCATGTACTTTTCCATGGTCCTCCCGGTCTGGGAAAGACTACGTTGGCACATATCATCGCCAATGAGATGGGGGTGAACATGAAGGTGACGTCCGGTCCCGTGCTGGACAAGCCCGGAGATCTGGCCGGTCTGTTGACTTCCCTGGAAACGGGGGATGTGCTGTTCATAGACGAAATCCACCGTCTGTCTCCCGAGGTGGAAGAGTATCTGTATTCGGCCATGGAGGATTACGTCATCGATATCATGATTGACAAGGGGCCCGGGGCCCGGTCGGTGCGAATCAACCTGAATCCTTTCACGCTGGTTGGGGCTACGACGCGGAGCGGCCTTCTGACGGCGCCGCTCAGGGACCGTTTCGGCATCAATTGCGCCTTGGAATATTATGATACAGAAGACCTTAAGAAGATTGTGATTCGCAGTGCCGGAATCCTGAATCTGGAAATTGATGAGGCCGCCGCCCAGGAAATCGCCCTCCGAAGCCGCGGCACGGCGCGTATCGCCAATGCTCTCCTGAAGCGCGTGAGGGACTTTGCGCAGGTGCTTGGAGACGGACGTATCAATTTGGAAATCACACGTTTCGCCCTGAATAAACTAAAGATTGACAAGCGCGGACTGGATTCCATCGACAACAAGATTCTCCGTACCATGATTCTCACTTTCAAGGGTGGGCCCGTTGGTGTAGGAACCCTGGCCACCTCCATCAGCGAGGATGCCGGCACGCTGGAGGAGGTGTATGAGCCGTTCCTCATCAAGGAAGGATTCATCATCCGCACGCAGCGCGGCCGCGTGGCCACGGAACTGGCCTATGCTCACCTGGGGATGGAGGCCTATTTGAATCAGCGAAAGTACAATCCGGACGAAAGCGGGTCCCTTTTTTAATGATAAGTAGTAAAAAATCATAATTTATTCACGAAAAATGCTTATTTTTGTGGACTAGCAATTACAATTACTAATCTATATGGCCGATTCTAAACTTATTTCCAAGATTCCGGACGGACCGCTCAAAGACAAATGGTCCAAGCGCAAAGCTGAAATCCGGATTGTCTCTCCGAACAACAAGCGGAAACTGGAAGTGATTGTGGTAGGTACCGGTCTTGGTGGTGCATCTGCAGCCGCTTCTCTGGGCGAAATGGGATACAACGTCAAGATTTTCTGCATCAGCGACTCACCGCGCCGGGCGCACTCCATTGCCGCCCAGGGTGGTATCAACGCTGCCAAGAACTACCAGAACGACAACGACTCCGTCTACCGTCTGTTCTACGACACCATCAAGGGTGGTGACTACCGTTCCCGTGAAGCCAACGTCTATCGTCTGGCCGAGGTGAGCGCCTCTATCATCGATCAGTGTGTGGCGCAGGGCGTTCCTTTCGCCCGTGAATACGGCGGTTACCTCGCCAACCGTTCCTTCGGCGGCGTGCAGGTGAGCCGTACTTTCTATGCCCGCGGTCAAACCGGTCAGCAGCTGCTGCTGGGTGCCTACGCTTCCCTGAACAAGGAAATCGCTGCCGGAACGGTGAAGAGTTATCCCCGTCACGAGATGCTGGACCTCGTTATTATCAATGGCGAGGCCAAGGGTATCATCGCCCGCAACCTGGTGACCGGTGAAATCGAGCGCTTCGGCGCCCACGCCGTGGTTCTGGCCACCGGTGGTTATGGAAACACGTATTTCCTTTCCACCAATGCCATGAATTCCAACGGATCGGCCGCCATGCAGGCTTACCGCAAGGGCGCTTTCTTCGCCAATCCCTGCTTCGCCCAGATCCATCCCACCTGTATCCCGGTGCACGGAGACCAGCAGTGCAAACTCACCCTCATGAGTGAGTCCCTGCGTAATGACGGCCGTATCTGGGTTCCCAAGAAGATGGAAGATGTGCTCAAACTGCGCAAGCACGAAATCAAGCCTTCCCAGATTCCTGAAGAAGACCGCGATTATTATCTGGAGCGCCGTTATCCGGCTTTCGGCAACCTGGTTCCCCGTGACGTGGCTTCCCGAGCCGCCAAGGAGCGTTGCGACGCCGGCTACGGTGTAAACGAAACGGGTCTGGCCGTTTATCTGGACTTTGCCGATGCCATCAAGCGTCTTGGACATCAGAGAGTGCAGGAGCGTTACGGCAATCTGTTCGACATGTACGAGAAGATTACCTCCACTTCCCCTTGGGAGGAGCCGATGATGATTTATCCGGCCATCCACTACACCATGGGCGGTCTCTGGGTAGATTATGACCTCCAGACCACCATCCCCGGCCTGTATGCCATCGGTGAGGCCAACTTCTCCGACCACGGCGGAAACCGCCTGGGTGCATCGGCCCTCATGCAGGGTCTGGCCGACGGTTACTTCGTATTGCCTTATACCATAGGCGATTATCTTTCCCATAAGTTTGCAGAGCCCAAGACGGACACCAATGCTCCCGAGTTCGCAATTGCCGAAAAGGCTGTGAGGGAGCGCATTGCCAAGCTCTTTGCCGTAAAGGGCACCGAGCCGGTGGACGCCATCCACAAGAAACTGGGTCACATTATGTGGGAATATGTAGGTATGGCACGCAACGAAGCCGGCCTCAAGAAGGGTATTGAGGAAATCAAGGCCCTGCGCGAGTATTTCTGGAAGAATGTCCGCGTTCCCGGAACCAATGAGGAATTCAACCAGGAACTGGAGAAAGCCCTGCGTCTGGTGGATTTCTTCGATATCGGCGAACTCATGGCTTACGACGCCCTGAACCGTCGGGAATCCTGCGGCGGTCACTTCCGCGAGGAAATGCAGACCGAAGAAGGCGAGACCAAGCGTGATGACGAGAACTTCATGTATGTAGCCGCCTGGGAATACAAGGGCGAAGGCAAGGAACCTGAACTGCACAAGGAAGAACTCAAGTACGAAAACATCAAGATTGCAACCCGTAACTACAAAGACTAATCCCGATTATGGAATATAATGTGAAAGTATGGCGTCAGCGAAACGCCAAAGCAAAAGGCCATTTCGAGACCTACCACGTTACGGATGTGGAGGAAGATGCATCATTCCTCGAAATGCTTGATATTCTGAACGATCAGCTTATCCGCAAGGGAATCGAGCCCATCGCTTTCGACCACGACTGCCGTGAAGGTATCTGCGGTGCCTGTTCCCTGTATGTGGACGGCCGTGCCCACGGTCCGGACGACCAGGTTACCACCTGTCAGTTGTTCATGCGTCATTTCAAACCCGGTGCTACCATTACCGTGGAGCCTTGGCGCAGCGGCGCTTTCCCGGTGATCAAGGACCTGGTGGTGGACCGTACTGCCTTCGATAAGATTATGCAGGCCGGTGGTTTTATCACCGTCCGTACCGGCAGTGCCCAGGATGGCAACAACATCCTGATTCCGCATGACGATGCCGAACTGTCCATGGATGCCGCCGCCTGCGTAGGTTGCGGTGCCTGTGTGGCCACTTGCAAGAACGGTTCTGCCATGCTGTTTGTGGCGGCCCGCGTGAGTTCCCTGGCCCTGCTGCCGCAGGGCAGGCCGGAAGCAGCCCGCCGCGCCCGTGCCATGGTGGCCAAGATGGACGAACTGGGCTTTGGTAACTGCACCAACACCCGTGCCTGCGAGATGGAGTGCCCGAAGCATGTGACCATCGACCACATCGCCCGTCTGAACCGCGAATACCTGAAAGCCCGCTTCAGCGAGTAATAAAGGTTAAATACGAAAAAAAGGGAAGGTGTTTGATACATCTTCCTTTTTTTGTGCAAGATTTGTGAATACGAAGGATTTAATAAGCATATTTTTCATAAATTTGCTCCCATGAAAAAATGGTTGGTATCTGTATTTGTGTTTTATTTGTTCTGCATTCATCTGTCGGGACAGAATGAAGACAGACAATATATGAAGGAGGTCGGGGTTTTGTCCACCTTGTACAGGGGAACATTACCCACCCAATATCCGTATCAGATAAACGGAACGTATTATTGGGAGAGCAAGTTGTTCCGAAACGGTTCCGTCTATTATAACGGGAAACTGTATGAGGATGTCCTTATCAATGTGGATGCTTCCCGGCAGGATCTTCAGGTGCGGGTGGATATGAGTACGGCCCCGGTGGTGCTCATCAAAGACTGGGTGTGTTATTTTACCATCGGCCCGTCCCTCTACCTGAACCTGAATTATCTGGGATATCCGGAGGCACCGGATGGATATTTTGAATTGATAAAGGATGGAAACAAACCTGTATTCTTGCAGGTGATGAAGGTTTTCACCAGCCGGCCCGGCAATCATAACGGGGCGGATATCGGCTATATCGATCCCAATTACAATGACGATTTGGTCAACTATTTTGCCAAGCAGGAAAACTATTATACCATTGAGGCCGGGAAGGTGGTGAAGATGAAAAGAAGGGCCTATAAGAAGGCCATGAAGACGCCTGCTTCCGGAGATAGTTTCTTCAAGGGTCCCCGGTGGAAAGGGACGGACGCTCCTGAGGCCGTGGCGGTGGAAGATGTGAAATTGACCGGTGTGGGCCTTCCTGACGGTTATTTTTTGGAGAATGTAAGGAAAGAGGAAAGCGGCGGTCCCGGAACCCAGGTGAATGTGAGTTACCGCAACAAGATTTATATTGTAGGTACGGGAAACGGTAATGGTCCGGTGAAGGTGAGCGGAAAGGTGACGGATTTGGAAACCGGGGAGCCTCTGGCGGGTGTGGTTATTTTTGATGACAATACGTCCACCTATGCCCGTTCCAATGCCAAGGGCCTGTATTCCATTTCTTTACCTTCCGGTGAGAATGTGATGCATTTCAGTTTTGAAGGGAAGGAGGAAATAGACATCCGGGTAAACCTGAAAGGAGACGGTTCCCTGAATGTGGAACTGCCGGAAAAAGTGGAACTGCTGAAGGCTTCGGTGGTATCGGCCCAGAGCATGGCCAATCACCGCACCACTACCATGGGCGTGGAAACGGTGAATATCCGCACTATGAGCAAGATTCCGTCGGCCTTCGGCGAGGGAGATATCCTGAAGGCGGTGCTTACGCTGCCGGGCGTGAAGACGGTGGGCGAGGCTTCCGGCGGATTCAATGTGCGCGGCGGCGCGCAGGACCAGAACCTGATTCTGTTCAACGGTAACACCATTTACAATCCCACGCACCTGTTTGGCATTTTCTCGGCCTTCAACCCTGATATCGTGGAGGATGTGCAACTGTACAAGAGTTCGATTCCCGCCCAGTATGGCGGCCGTATTTCTTCCGTACTTACAGTCAAGAGCAAAGAGGGCAGCGCGGAAAGGATACAGGGTTCTCTGGGCGTTGGTCTTCTGACCAGCCGCCTGCATTTGGAAGGCCCCATGAGCCGGAGCAGGAAGACCACCTTCATCGTGGGCGGGCGCATCACTTATTCTGACTGGATTCTGAAACTGCTTCCCAGCAACAGCCACTACAACGGCGGCAGTGCCGGTTTTGCCGATGCCAACATGGGTATCACCCATCATTTCAACCCAGAGAACAGCCTGACGGTGAACGGTTATTTTGCAACGGACCGTTTTTCTTTCAGCGGAGATACCACTTTCCGCTATACGAATATCAACGGATCGGCCCAGTTCCGTCACCGGGGGGCCGATGGAAAGAACTTTTCCATCAGTGCCGGCTATGACCATTATACCAACCGGACGGGCATCCATGAATGGGAGGGAGGCGCCTTTGACCTGGATACGTATATCCGGCAGGCTTTCCTGAGAAGCAATTTCAACCATCCGCTGGGAAATCATATTCTGGGTTACGGCCTGGATGTCGTGGGGTATGCCTTGGATCCGGGTATCATGAAGCCTTTCGGGGAACATTCCCATGTGCTGGAACGCAGCCTCCAGCGGGAATATGCCGCAGAACCGGCGGTGTATGTTTCCGACACCTGGCAGGTGATGGACAAACTCTCCCTGGAAGGAGGACTGCGTCTTTCCACTTTCCTCTTTACGAATCCTTCCAAGTTCTATGTGGGACCGGAAGTGAGGCTGAGTGCACGTTACACCCCGCTGGACAATCTTTCCTTCAAGGCGGGCTTTAACACCATGACGCAGTATATCCACCTGATTTCCAACACTTCATCGGTTTCTCCCATGGACACGTGGAAACTCAGTGACAGAAACATTGCTCCTACCACAGGCTGGCAGGCGGCTGCCGGGGCCTATTGGACGCATCTGGACACGGGTATAGACTTCTCTGTAGAAGGATACTACAAACAAATGAAAAATGTCCTGGATTACAAGCCGGGCGCCACGCTGTCCATGAATCCGCATCTGGCCGATGACCTGCTGCCCGTCTATGGCCGCGCCTATGGCGTGGAAGCCATGATCAAGAAGACCACCGGCAAACTCACCGGCTGGATGAGTTACTCTTATTCCCGTTCCCGTTACAGGGAGATGGAATACCACGGGACCGAGACCCTTTCCAACGGAAACTGGTACAATGCCCCCTACGATAAGCCGCACGAGTTCAAACTGGTGGCCAACTGGGCCATCACCCACCGTTACAGCCTGTCGGCCAATCTGGATTATTCGACAGGCCGGCCGGTGACGATTCCCGTCGGAAAGTATTATCTGGGGGGTACTTATCGGCTCGCATATTCTGAAAGAAATGCCTACCGCATTCCGGATTACTTCCGGCTGGACCTGGCCTTCAATATTGATCCGGGCCACTACAAGAAGGCGTGGGTGCATACTACTTTCACCATCGGCGTATATAACGTGACGGGCCGGAAGAACCCTTATTCGGTATTTTTCAAAGCCAATCCGTCGGGTTATGTACAAGGCTACATGCTCACTGTGTTCGGCACGCAGGTTCCTTATGTTAACATTAATTTCCTTTTCTAAGCGTATGAAGAAGATTATTTATCTGTTGGCGATGTTCACGCTTAGTTCCTGCGTGTACCCCTATACTCCCGATATCGATGACAGCCAGATAGAAAGTTCACTGGTGATTGATGCCAATATCCTTCTGGGAAATACTTCCACAATCACCCTTTCTTATTTACAGCCGTTGGATTTATCCCATAGTATAGTTTATAGACGTGCGAAGGGGGAGATTTATCTGGAAGACAGCGAGGGTGACAAGTATCCGGCCGTCACTTACTATGATTTATACCGGATTCCCACCTTCCCTGTAAAAGAGAATGTGCAGTATCGGCTCACGGTCATTGCGGATAATAAAACATACCGTTCCGACTGGATTGAGCCCACGGCTCCGCCGGAAATCACGGATGTGAATTTTACGGCCGACAATACGCAGGTTTATGTTCGGGTTTCCCTGGAAGATCACGGACAGGGGAGCGGTTATGCATCGGCCTCCTTCGAGGAAATATGGAAGTTCCATACGGATTATGTCCGGCTGTATGGTTATATTCCGGAGACCAATTCGGTGCATATGCTCATGTATCCCGACGAATCCCATATCTGGTGCTGGAGGAAAAATATATTGGGTTACAGTTATAATATCGATTATTCCGCGCTGGACGGCGTTGTGAAGGATTATTCCATTTTCCATTTTCTCCGGACGTCGGACCGCAATCATCAGGAATACAATATCCGTGTAAAGGTATGGAACCTGACGCCGGAGCAGTATCGCTTCCGTAAGATACTGGAGGAAAACGAATCCATCGGCGGAGACCTCTTCTCTCCGGAACCCGGCGAAGTACGGGGCAACGTGTACTGCGAGGATGATGAGAACGAAAAGGTTTTCGGTTATGTAAACGTTTCCAGGGTGGCTATGAAGGATGCCAAACTGAACAGCCGCTATGATTTATGGACCGCCCCGAAGAGTCTCATCGAAGTGGCCCCCGAAGATTATCTGGATTTCTACAATAACGGGTATAACCCGGTGGAGCAGATTCCTTCCGCGGAAGGCGGAATGGTCGTAGGCTGGGGCCTGGGCCGATGCTACGACTGCGTTCTGGCAGGTGGAACTTTGGAAAAACCTTCGTTTGAGTGATGAAAAGACTGTTAATATTGCTATTGGCTCTTTTGCCGATGGTGGCCGGAGCCCAAGGGGTGGAAAGAATCTATGTTTCCACCGACCGCAGCGTTTACATATCCGGCGATGAAATCTGGTGTTCCCTTTTCTGTTTGGACGGAACCACCCGCCAACTTTCTGGCTACAGCGCCGTTGCTTACGTAGAATTGGTATCGGCCGAAGGAACCGTTGCCACGGCCAAGATTTCCCTCATGGAAGGTCGCGGAGCCGGTAAGTTCCGCATCCCGGTGAGCGTCCCCACGGGGAATTACAGACTGCTGGCCTATACCGCCCGGTATCCGGATGCCTTCGTGCCGGGCGCCAAGACCGTATCGGTGTTCAACACCACCTCTACCGCCCGTGTCCCGGACGGGGTGAAGATTGTGAGTGATTATAAGGCCGATAACAGCGTTTCCACGCCTTCTGAAGGGCTTTTGACCCTTTCGACCCGGGAAGTTCCGCGTGTCGGAAAGAGCTTTTCCGTTGCACTTAAAAACAATGCCGATGCCGCCACGCTTTCCTTCTCCGTCTATGAAGTGGACGGGCTCCAGGAGCCGAAAAAAAACAGCATGGGCGACTTCCTGGATGAGATTCCTTTTGCCGGCGGCGGGGAGCGTTCTTCCAGGATTGGAGAATACGAAGGGGAGGTGGTGTATGCGGCCGTGGAAGGACTCAGCACCCGGCAGCTGGAAACCATTTCCGGCCTGGCGGTGGCTACGCTTTCATCGGCCGGTTCCCCGTCCGACGTGTATGTGGGAAAGGTGGGGGACAAAGGCAGGCTCCTGTTTTTTACCAACAATATCTACGGAGACCGGGAACTGGTGTGCGAAGTGATTGGAAACGCGGGCTATATCTCCCTGATGGATCCTTTTCGCTATCCTTCGGCGGGAGAGTTGGAACCGCTGGAACTGTCCCAGTCCCAGTTCGGAGACCTGGTGCACCGGAAGGCGGCCCTGGGAACCTCCCTGCAGGTGGATACGCTGGTGCAGTTCATGCTCCGCCGGCAGGATATCCTGCTGCAGAATGTGCATAAGAAAACCTATCATTTGGACGACTATACGCGCTTCCCTTCTTTCCAGGAAGTGATTGTGGAGATTGTCCGGGAACTGAGAATCCGCAACTCCTCCGGGAAGCACCACCTCCAGATGATTGTCCCCGATGCCGTGGGAACGCGGCGCATCGTGAAAGACAACCTGCTGGTGATGATGGACGGTGTGGTGATATCGGACCTTTCCCTGCTGGAAAACATGGACGCCATGCTGCTGGAGAATGTGGAACTGTATAACGAGGATATCGCCATGGGCGGCCTTTCCTACAACGGTTGCGTGAACTTTACCACTAAGAAGAACTATGTGAAAGCCATGCAGTTCCCTTCCAATGTGCGCGTGGTGGACTTCAAGGGCGTCTGTTATCCGGTGGCCTATTTGGGAGAACCCGTGAGCGGAACGGACTACCGGCCGCTGCTGTACTGGAATCCGCTGCTGAAAGTGGAGGCGGGAGAGAGCCGGGTGATTCCCCTGGTGGCCCCTTCTACGGCAGGAAACTTCCGGATGGTGGCGGAAGGACTTACGGTCGATGGAAAACCCATTCATGAAGTGTTTGATTTTGAGATTAGATAATTAGTTCACGTACTGAGAGACAGCCATTTAGAGTCCGGTTGAGTCCGTTTATCGGAATTTTTAAAAAAAAATTAAATTATAAAATGTGAGGAAAGTGCTTTCTTTTCTCACATTTTTTAACGAACTTGCCAATAAAATATTGTAAAAAATTTTTAAAAAAACTAAAGACACTTAAATTTAGGTCATTACAGCCCTGATTGGCAAACTTGCAAATATCAATTTGTTTTGCAATATTTGCAGACGATTATCCATTTTTTAGGGGATAAATTGTAGTGTATTCGATACGAAGATCAATATTTGTATCAATATTTATGTTTAATTAATCTATCGCTTATGAAAAAAATTAAGCTTTTTTTCACAGCTGCGGTAATGCTGGCCTTCTCTGTGGCCGCCCTTGCACAGAATATTACTGTGAAAGGTACGGTGAAAGACGAGGCCGGTGAACCCATCGTAGGCGCCAATGTGATCCTGCAGGGTTCCAATACCGTTTATGCCCTGACCGATTTCTCAGGTGCTTTCACGCTCTCTGTTCCCAAGAACGGAAGTCTGGATGTCAGCTGCTTAGGCTACAGCACCAAGGTTGTTCCCATCGAGGGAAAGACCACGCTGGAGATTATCCTGCAGGATGATACCACCGTTCTGGACGAGACCATCGTGGTCGCTTATGGTACGGCCACCAAGAGTTCCTTCACCGGATCGGCCGCCGTGGTGGATGCCGAATCCATCGAGAAGAAGATTGCCACCAGCGTTACCAGCGCCCTGGCCGGTACCACCCCTGGTGTGCAGGTGACTTCCTCCAGTGGTGACCCTACCGGTGGCACTCCTACCATCCGTATCCGCGGTATCGGTTCCATCAGCGCCTCCAACACTCCTCTGTATGTGGTGGACGGTGTTCCTTATGACGGCGCCATCTCCGACATCAACCCGCAGGACGTCGAGTCCATGTCCGTGCTGAAGGACGCTGCCGCCAGCGCCATCTACGGTCACCGCGGTGCCAACGGTGTGGTGATTATCACCACCAAGAAAGGCAAGACCGGTGACGCCCAGGTGAAGTTTGACGGCCGCTGGGGTGTGAACTCCCGCCTCATCCCGCAGTACGACGTGATTGACAATCCCGCCCAGTACTACGAGACCTTCTACCAGAGACTCTACAACCAGTACTACTATTCCGGTCACTCCGTGGCCGAGAGTTACGCCTACGCCAACAAGTACCTCCTGGACGAGGCCAACGGCGGTCTGGGTTACCTGGTGTACACCCTTCCGGAAGGCCAGAACCTGGTGGGTACCAACTTCAAGCTGAACCCCAACGCCAAACTCGGCTACTATGACGGCACTTACTATTACACGCCGGACGACTGGTACAAGGAAGCTTTCCACAATGCCTTCCGTCAGGAATACAACGTTTCCGCTTCCGGCGGCTCCAACCGCTTCAACTACTACGCCAGCGTAGGTTTCCTGCAGAACAGCGGTATCGTAAACAACTCTGACTACAAGCGTTACACCGGCCGTGTGAACGCCGAATACCAGGCCAAGAGCTGGATGCGCTTCAGCACCTCCCTCAACTTCTCCCACTCCGACAGCCAGAACATCGGTTTTACCGAAAGCACCTATGGATCTTCCGGCAACCTGTTTTATATTACCAACAACATCGGCCCCATCTACCCGCTGTATGTGCGCAAGATGGACGAAAACGGCAAGCCTTACATCGTGACCGAGAACGGCCGTACGCTTTACGACTCCAACAATACCAACCAGAAGCGTCCTTCCATCGTGGGCAACGCCGTCCGTGACAACGAATACGACAAAAACCAGTCCTACGCTGATGTTCTCACCGGCAAGTTCGGTGTGTTGCTCACTCCGTTCAAGGGCTTCTCCCTGAATGCCAACGTGGGTTTCACCTCCGACAACACCCGTTCCAGTTCCCTGGGCAGCCAGTTCGCCGGCTCTTCCGGCACTGATGGCTATGTCGGCGTGTCACATTACCGCATGTTCACCGTGAACCAGCAGTACCTGGCCGAATACAAGTTCGACATCGTCGATGCCCACCACTTCGACTTCCTGGCAGGTTTTGAAAAATACAGCCTCATGGAACAGCGCTTGAGCGGCAGCAACTATCACCTCTACAACCCGTTTGTGGGTGAACTGAGCAACGCCGACGGCACCGGTTCCATGGTAAGTAACTCTTCTCGGACCGACCGTTATGTCACCCAGGGCTTCCTGGGCCGTATCCAGTACGACTACAACGGCATTTACTTCTTGTCCGGATCGTACCGCCGCGACTCCTCTTCCCGCTTCGCGGAAGGTCACCGCTGGGGTAACTTCGGCAGCGCCG
>ONTQ01000031.1 GCA_900320795.1 uncultured Bacteroidales bacterium | reverse complement strand
AAATTATGATTTATGCGAGTATTGAGGGCTATTTTGTCATTTAAAGAATCCAGGACACGGACCATCTCTCTCTGAGCATCAATAGGTGGTACCTCAATTGGTAACGAATATATCTGATACCTATCTGTAGAGGGGATGGCTGAGCCACTATCCATGTTATTGATATCATATGTTAATAGCTTATAGTAAAGCCATTTGATATCAAATGCGTCTGAGATTGGCTCAACGTAAAAAGCGGTATCAATAACAGAAAAAGGCCTGTCGCTAAAATGTACACCCCGATAAGCTCCCTTTCGCCCAAGTATAACGGAAGGATGGCCACATAAAGGAGGGAGATGGGAGGTTCCAATTTGTCCATTTGTCCCGAATACTGGAACAGGCCCATCAAGAGACTCTTTGTCATTGACAGGCTTCCCCAAAGGAATCCCTTGGCCTTCGTCTTTGGCAGTTGAGTGCGGACAATCAACAATTAATTCACAAACATCAATAAGTTTCATTCTATAAATGAGAATTTAGAGGTCTATTCTGACGAGCCAGACGCCATTGCGTTTGCCATTTTCACGAGCTATTACTCCCTTCTCTGATAATGAAGCCATAATCCTCTTGACAGTCCGCAGCGATTTTCCAATCTGCACAGCAATGTCTTCTTGTTTTGCTTTTGCGTTGGCTTTCAATATATTAATAACGGCTAATTCTTCCAAAGTACATTTCAAAGTGCCATTTTGGCACTTTGAAATAGAATCACTGGCACTTTGAACGGATGTAATCAGCAAATCTCGGTTTCTCAGCACATTTTCTTCTCCCAGCAAAAGGTTCCTAAAAAAGCGCACAAGGTATTCATCTGTAGCAGAAATCCCTTTCGGATAACTGTTATAATTTGCTCTTACCAAAGCATTTCGGAAATACCATGAGTGATCTTTGAACATATCATTCTTCACTTCAAATCCGAACGATTGAAGATACTTCATGGCGAACACAGCGGTTGTACGCGTATTCCCTTCACCGAATGGATGGATTTGCCAGATTCCAGATATAAATCTGGCGATTTGTTCAATGGCTTTGTCAGTATCAAGAAACGCATAATTGACCTGTCTCTCCTGAGAGAAGTCAAAAATCAATGTTTCTTGAATCATTGACGCGCTGGCATACAAGACCGTATCGCCATCTAATACCCATTCCCGCTTGGTGATATCATAATCACGATAACGACCTGCGAACTTGAATAATCCCTGAAACAAATGACGATGAATTCTTGCCAAATACTCTGGGGAGAAAGTAAAGGATTTTTCCGTAAGAAGCTCTTCAATGCGAGCAGACACTTTATCTGCTTCTTCAGTCCTCTCATCCTCAACTTCTATTCTGGCAGTTTTGGACTTATAATAAGAATCAAGCATCTGTTTGACATCATCGATAGAGATGTCGCCCTCGATGTGCTTCCTAGCTGTATCAATCAGGTATGTCGACGGCTTTAGTCCATCTACATCCTGAAGGCCGATAGCCGTCTGCCAAGCGGCCGCTTTCTCTTTCCTTCCCGGTTCTCCATGCCGGATATACTCATCAAATTCACTCATGCTTTAAGCATTATTAAGTATCTTAAAGTTAAGAATTTATCTCATGAAAAACAAGACTTCCGGACATTATTTTAGGCAATAACGTGCCTCTTAAAAAAGACAAAGAAGCGTTATTCATCTCATTCTGAAGAATACACTCGTATATGGGATGAACGATTGCAGAAAACGCATCCATGATTTCATGAGGAGCAACTAAAACCATCTCCCCATTAAAGTCACGAGTCGTAATAGCGTCGAAAACGGCTCCATTCGCCTTGTTTTTCAAGTTATTAACCAATTGTTTTGTGATAAGAAACAAAACGACATCATCTATGTACGAAATAGGGCAGATTGCATAGTTTGTTTGATTCATCGCCATCGGAGTACCCGCCATGCATATTTTCCCAACAGTTCCACGCGCGGTAATAAATGTCGTAAATGCTTTGTAAAGGACGCTATTGCAATTACTTAGTCCATCTTCCGTTATTCTTTTCTCGGTTGAAAGACAAAAGGTGGAAGATCCTATATCTTTTGGGGTAAAGAATGGAATACTACCATTCCAGAATTCTTTCCGGTCTGTTTTAGGTGTGCCTCCGCTACAAAGCTTTGCAATATTTAAAAAAGGTTGAATACTCCACCCTTTAGGAATCAGCCCCAGCTCTGAATTCACAAATTCTCTATCCTTAAACGGCTCAAAATCAACGAACCAGGACTTATACAGCGCCTGTGCCTGCTCCTCTAAATTATGATTTATGTGATTGTTGAGGGCTATTTTATCGTCGAGTGAAGAAAGAACGGTCGCGATTCTTTTTTGGATAGAAATATCCGGTAACTCTATCACAAGATTCCGAATCTCATTCATGTTCAAATGAGCTACTACAGCCCCATTAGCATTGTTTTTCAGACGATGCTGAACTTCTTCGGATAAAAGGTAATATGTCAGATATGCTGCATCTGCCTTTTCTTTATCTGGTCTAATGAGAACTACTCTTTGACCCAAGCAAACCTTTTGACCAGGCATTATCAATGCGACATTTCCAACCGGGGCCTCTCTCGCAAGAATTAAATCACCGGCTTGGGGAACGGCCCTCTCAATTCGCTGACAAAGGAATCCCTTGGCCTTCGTCTTTGGCAGTTGAGTGCGGACAATCAACAATTAATTCACAAACATCAATAAGTTTCATTCTATAAATGAGAATTTAACAAATCAGTTAATTGAAATCTCTCCCGACATAAGCTTTGGTAGTAATACGTCTCGTTGTTCTGCTAAAGAAATATTCTCTTCTGAACAATGCGACATTTCTCTCAGCAGCTGTCCATATATCTCATTAAACATCACGACAACGTTTTTTTGCGGATAAACTAGTTTAATTAAAGCAAAATCATTATAACCCAATGTTTGCCTTACGCCACCATTTGAACGAGAAATCACCTCATTCTTAAAGGGTTCTGTCCGACGATATAGATCAAAAAACAGATCAAAGTCGGACTCGCACCGGAACACAACGTAAACTGGACTCACACATCCATCGAAATCATACACATTCTTTCCAATGGATCCAATGTTTACTCGTGCTGGATTGTATGCAAAATCATTAGGCTGTACAATGAGATACTTTGAGATGCTCTCGCTGAAAACTTGTTTTGTGAAATACTCTTCAGAAAGAACCAGATGGCCCGTCGTTATAGGGGATAGAACCTTAACATCTTGGCGAATACCGACCTTACTCCGCATTTCTTTTGTTACGTCACCCAAAGGACGCACTGCCCAACCTTCCGGAATCAATCCCAGCTCAGAATCAACAAACTGTCCGTCTCTAAACGGCTCAAAATCAACGAACCATGACTTATACAGAGCCTGAGCCTGCTCCTCTAAATTATGATTTCTTGGCCTCCTTGGGGTCAAGAAACGATGCCTACGACGACTGTATGCGCGAAGGACTGTCATTAAGCGATAAATTTGCGGTGTGAGAGCTTTACGTTGGTCTGATTCACCATAGCATAGCGCATGGTGGTGTCAATCTTGACGTGACCAAGAAGCTTCTGTACCTGCTCCACGGGCATTCCTTTGTCTATGGCCATTGTGGCCAGCGTCCGGCGGAACTTGTGGGGATGGATGCGCGGCACCTTCAGACTGCGGCCTAGTTGGCGTAGGCGAACCTCAACACCGGATATTTGCAAACGCTCATGAGGTTTATCAAGCGTTACAAACAAGGCCGGATTCTTATCTTTGCGTGATTTGAGATACTGCTGCAGGTGAATCTTGGCCCGAGCGTTGAAATAAACCACCCTTTCTTTGTTGCCCTTACCGAAGACAATGCACTCGCGCTCATTGAAATTGACATCCGCCCGGTTGAGCTTGACCAATTCTCCGACTCGCATTCCGGTTGAGGAAAGCAGGTCAATAATGGCCAAGTCCCGGATATTTTTGCAGTTGTCCCGCAGGATTTCCATGTTTTCATCCGAGATGGTCTCTTTGACCTGTTCGCCGGTTTTCACCTTGTGGATGCGGCGGACGGGGCTTTTCAGGATGAAATCTTCATCCTCAAGCCAGGAGAAGAAGGAAGAGAAAATCCTGCGGATGTTATCGATGGTAACCTTACTGGATTTGTGCTTCTTCTGGAAGACAGCCAGGTAGGCCCGGAGGTCGTCAGTGGTGTAATCCTTGACGGCCTTGGGCATGTACTTGAACAGCTGCTTAATGGTGGTCTCGTAATATTTGATTGTCTTGACAGAGCAGCCTTCCACCAGTTTGGCCGACAGGAATATCTCCAGCAGACGGGTGTTGGTGACAATATCCTCCTGGACCTTGCCGCCTTCATCGATGAGCGTATAACTGGATAGCGTCTGCAATAAGACGCTGCTCAGCTGGGTCATCTGATCTACTGTCAATGTTCCGGACATTGCCTCGGTTACTTGGGTAATAAATGTCTCTTTCATATCCTCTATGTTAAAATGAACAAAGAGGATAATATACATTATTTCAGTTCAAAACCTATTGAGGCGAGTTGCTTTCGAATTTCTTCTTCCAGCTCGTGGGATTTTTTGAACATCTCGGAGAGCTCGCCGGTAAGGCGGGTCATCTTCTCCTCGAAGGGTTCGCCATCGTCTTCTGTCTCAGCGATTCCCACATAGCGGCCGGGTGTGAGGATGTAGTCCTGCTTGGCAATATCCTCAACGGTGGCCACAGCGCAGAAGCCCTTTTCATCCTCCAACTCACCTGCTACGTATTTGTCGTAGGTCTGGGCAATCTTCATGATGTCCTCTTCCATCAGTTCGCGCAGGCGTCGGGTTACCATGGTACCCAGGTTACGGGCGTCAATGAAGAGAGTTTTGCCGGGCTGCTTCTTGTTGCGGTTGAGGAACCACAACGACACTGGGATACCAGTGGAATAGAAGAGCTGACCAGGCAGCGCTACGATGCATTCCAAGAGGTCTGCTTTCAGGATGTTCTCACGGATGGTTCCTTCGCCTCCACTCTGGGAAGAGAGGGAGCCATTGGCCAGCACCATACCTATCTTACCGACCGGCGAGAGGTGGTGAATCATGTGCTGCAGCCAGGCAAAGTTGGCATTTCCTGCCGGAGGAATACCGTATTTCCAACGGACATCATCCTGGAGTTTGTCGGCGCCCCAGTCGCTCATATTGAACGGAGGATTCGCCATCACGAAGTCGGCCTTCAGGGTGGAGTGCTGGTCGTTGAGGAAGGAGTCTGCATTGGCTTTGCCAAGATCTGCATCGATGCCGCGGATGGCCAGATTCATCTGGGCCATCTTCCAGGTTGTGGGGTTGCTTTCCTGACCATAGACGGAGATGTCGGCAATTCTTCCCTGATGGCGCTCAATGAATTTAGCAGACTGTACGAACATGCCGCCGGAGCCGCAGGCCGGGTCAAATACGCGGCCGTGGTAGGGCTTCAGGACCTCAACAAGGGTACGGACAATACAAGCGGGCGTATAGAATTCGCCGGCGTTCTTGCCTTCCTGAGAGGCGAACATCGAAAGGCAGTACTCATAGGTGCGGCCAAGGATATCTTTGCTGTCGCCGTGCTCCTTCATGTTGATGTTGGTGAAAAGGTCCACCACATCGCCCAAGCGCTGCTTATCCAGTTCGGGACGGGCGAAATTTTTCGGGAGGATGCCTTTGAGCTTGAGGTTCTCGCTCTCGATCATTCGCATGGCCTCATCGATGACAAGTCCAATCTCCGGAGTGTGGGCCGCTGCCGCGATTTCTTCCCAGCGGGCTTTGGCAGGAACCCAGAAGATATTGACGCTGGTGTATTCGTCTTTGTCTTCTTCCATGCCGTAGCCTTCGGCAACGAGTTCAGCGTGGCGCTGTTCAAAGCGGTCGGAAATGTACTTGAGGAAAATGAGTCCGAGTACGACGTGTTTGTACTCAGATGCATCCATGCTACCCCTTAAAACGTCTGCCGCGTTCCAGATTTGTTTTTCAAACCCAACGTCGGCCGTGTTTTTCTTGGCCATAAAAATATGTGTTATTGTTTTCTTGCTGTATCGTACAAATTTAACAAATAATTATGTAAAGTCGCATATAGAGGTACCATAAAATGATGTTGTAAAACATAATTGACGGGCCGTTGTCAGAAATACTGACTTCAAAATACAAAAAGCCCGACACGGTTTTGTGTCGAGGCGGAAGGATATGGTGGGGTGGAATTAGAGTGGCTCTTTAGCGCGCTGGTTGATGAAGTCTATGATGCCGTCCACGCGGTCGTTCACGCTGCTCCTGCCGCCGGTGGCCAGCCACACGTACTCCGGATTATCCAGTAAAAAAGTTCTATTTACTCGCGATATTATACAAAATTTGTCTCACTTTGCAAGTGAATAGAACAAATACATAATACCATGAGCATTGCTGACTGGATAGAAGGACTGGCTCCGAGCGGCCGATACACGTTCTCCAAGGAGGATGTGCGGAAGGCTTTTCCTGCCATGTCAGCCCCTACCGTCGACACGGCCCTGCACCGCTCCGTGGCCAAAGGCCGGGTATTCTCCCCCTGCCGAGGATTCTACGTAGTCGTGCCCGAGGAATACCGGCTTTGGAAAGCCGTGCCGCAGGAAGTGTACCTGGACCGGATGATGCAGTATCTCCGGCGGAAATACTACGTCTCGCTGCTCAGTGCCGCCGAGCGCCACGGCGCAGCCCATCAGGCACCGATGGGATTCCAGGTGATGGTGGAGCCGCCCGTTCTGCGCGACAAGGAACGCGAAGGCTATGCCATTCGCTATGCCGAGCGCCGGGAAGTACCTATGGCCTATGTCCAGCGCCTGGAGGTGCCGGCCGGTTGGCTGAATGTCTCCGGACCGGAACTGACGGCAGTGGACCTGGTGGCCTATCAGGAGCACATCGGTGGTCTCACGAGGGCTGCAACGGTGTTGGAAGAATTGTCACTGAAGCTGGATTTCACCAAGCTGGACGCCGGCTTCTTAAAGGTCGCATCCGCTCCCGTATTCCAGCGCCTGGGCTACCTGCTGGACCGCGTGCTGGAAGAAGAAGCTGTTGCCGATGGTTTACTCGCTCTGATGAAATCCGGAGGAATAAAGATGAAAGCCGTCCCCCTCAGGCTGGTGGCATCGTTTGATGATGCCAAAGTGGACAGGAAATGGAAAGTGGTGGTGAACCAAGAAATTGAAATTGACGACTTATGATACAGAGAGCCTTCATAACCCAATGGGGTACGGTTGTACCGTGATCTTCTCCGCGCCTGGTGGAGCAGGATCTGATTATCTGCAGGGCGCCAGTGTTGATCTCCTGACCGCCTCCAACCAAACAGACAATGACAGCCCAATCCTCGCGCTGATCCAGCGACCAGATATCAACTACGTCTATTCGCTTTCCCAGCCGTGGAATCTCATATTCAAAGATATTCTGCGGAGGCGGAGGGATTCGAACCCCCGGAACCTTTCAGTTCAACAGTTTTCAAGACTGCCGCCATCGACCACTCGGCCACACCTCCGTTCGGGAGGGCAAAGATAGTGATTTTTTGCGGGAAATGAAAGATTGTTTGCTTTTCGCGCAGGATTGACTAATTTTGTGATTGTAATGCGTAAGGTGTTAACCGTCATCGTTCTGCTTCTTCTGGCGTGGCCCATGGCCGCCCGGACGGACTCCCTGCGGCTGGGCTTTTCGGTCCGGGGCAGGGTGGTGGATGCCCAGACAGGGCGTCCGCTGGAGTCGGTTCACATCTCCATCCCCGGCCGGCATCAGGCCACGGTGACCAATGCAGAAGGGAACTTTGTCCTCAAAAGCGACCGTGCCATCGAGTGGATTGAGTGCTCTTTCCTGGGATACAGGACCCGGCGTCTGTCGGCCGAAGACGATATCACCATCCGTCTCCCGAGGGAGAACCTGCAACTTGCAGAGGCATCTATCATCTCCGGAAACCCGAGAAGTCTCCTCATGGCCGCCCTGGACAATCTGTGGGACAACTACTGCAAGGAGCCGGAACTGCTGGAGTGTTTTTACCGGGAAACCGTTCAGAAGCGCAGTCGCTACACCTATGTGGCCGAGGCTGTGGCCCGTCTTTACAAGCATACCTATGACGGCTCCGTCTTCCGCGATGCCGCTGCGCTGGAGAAGAGCCGTGTCCTGGTGAGCCAGCGCAGCCGTGACACCCTGAGTGTAAAGACCATGGGCGGCCCCACCCAGGCTGTCACGCACGATGTCCTTAAGAACAAGGAAGTTATCTTCAATGAGACGGACCTGGATTATTACGATTTCCAAATGGGCCGACCTGCCTACATCGGGGACCGGCTACAGTTTGTCATCGACATGATTCCCGCCCGGAATGCCGATTACGCCCTCTTCCGCTGCAAGGTGTACATCGACCGGGAGTTTCTCACTTTTTCCCGCGTGGAGGCATCGCTGGATATGAGTGACCGGGCCAAAGCCACCCGGATGCTCCTGGTGAGCAAGCCCCTGGGCCTTCGTTTCTTCCCGCAGGAGGCGTCACTGGTGCTCAACTACAGACTGGTGGAAGGGAAAACCCGCCTGGAATACTTCCGTTCCACCATCCGTTTCGACTGCGACTGGAGAAAGCGCCTTTTCCGGACGCGCTACACCACCATCAACGAACTGGTTATTACGGATGTGCGTCCGGAGGCAACGCCTATCCCCAGGAAGGAACGCTTCCGCCAGCGGGACTACTTGAGTGACAAGGCCCTTGAATTCCAGGATTCGGATTTTTGGAAAGACTACAACATCATCGAACCTACCGAAAGTTTGGAACACGCGATTGACCGCCTGCGCAAAGGCCGTTAGCGGACGCTGTGCTTGCCGTTTTCGAAGGAGATTTCGTCCAGGGTGAGGATGCGCGGGGAGTTGTAGAGGCTCCGCACCAGTTCCAGGTGGTCTTCGGCCCCGCGATGTCCGCCGATGAAATAGCCCCAAACCATGAACCAGGTCCAGGAAGGCTGCTGGTCGAAAGTGTCCAGCGACCTGGGCAGTTGGCCCAGTTCGCCCATGGCGATGGGCTTTCCGCCGCCAAGGGCAATCAGCTCGTCGTGGTGTGACTGCTTGTAGTCCCAGCCGTAGATATCGGCCGCCAGCACATCCACATACTCGTTTCCGGGGTAGAAGAGTTCGTAGGGGAGTGCGTCGTCGTTTTCCTTGATGCGCGGAGCGTTGGCGTCCCACACCCAGAGAAGGTTGTTGAGCCCTTTTTCCGTGAAATACCGGTAGGTCATGATCCAGAGGCGTTTAAAGCCATTTTCACCTGGCTTGTTGCCCCACCAGAACCAGGCGCCGTTCATTTCGTGATACGGTCTCCAAAGCACTGGTACGCCGGCCTCCTGGAGTTGTGCGAGATAGGGAATCACCGTATCCATTTCCCGCTTCCAGGCCTCGTTGAGGGCCGATCCCTCCGTGCACAGGGCATCCCACTCAGCGTCGGAAGGGCCTTCGTCCATGGTCCATACGCCGGAACCGTTGCAGTCGTTGCCGCCCCCGGCAATGCGCGGATCGCAGCAGTGCCACATGAGTGTGATGATGCGTCCTTGGCGCGCCTGCACGATGGCTTCGTTTACAATGTTCTGCCGGCCCTCTTCCACGGTAAGTCCGGTATGTTCGCAGGGCCGGTCGAAGGGAACGGTGATGGTAAGCGGACCGGCGTGCTGATAGCGTTCGAACCCTTCTCCGATGTCATTGAAACTGAAGTCAGAACCCCAGACCACCGGCCGTTTCCCGGTCATGGTGAACACCTCGTCATCGTAACGGGCCAGGTCACTGGCGAAGTTGTGCTCGCCGGCAAGCGTGTATTTCCCGCTGATGGAATAAAGGAAAGAAAGCAGTTCCCGGGCTTCCGGAGTGGCCGACGGATTGACAGGCTGTGGCCCCCGGGGAGCACAACTGAAAACAAGGACGGCGAAGACCGTCAGAAAAAAGGTTCGTTTCATGATGCTAATTTTTACAAAGTTAGCGAAAAAAAGCAGTATCTTTGCAATCCTTATGAAGAAGGTGCTGACATGGCTAGTGGCTGCCCTGCTGGGATTCTCCCTGCAGGCGCAGGATTTACGTGACACGCTGGATGCCTCGCGTGTTTCCGCTATCCGGGAAAAGTTGCAGAATACCACCCAGACCGGTCTGATGCACATCGAAAGCAAGCAACTCAATTCCGGCATTGCGCTGTTCGGTTCTCCGGACGTTATCAAGAAACTCCAGATGCTTCCGGGCGTAGCCGCCGGCAATGAACTCATGAGCGGCCTATTCGTCCACGGCGGAGACGGCAACGACAATCTTTTCCTGCTGGACGGCGTTCCGCTGTACAATATCAGCCATTTCGGAGGGCTTTTCTCCAGTTTCAACACCGACGTCATCGACAATCTGGACTTTTACAAAAGCGGCTTCCCGGCCCGATACGGCGGGAGGATGTCTTCGGTGGTGGATGTAGAAACCCGTGAGGGAAATATGGAGCAATTCCACGGCAGCGTTTCTCTGGGCCTCATCGACGGCCGTGTCCAGTTGGAAGGGCCCATCGTGAAGGGAAAGACTTCCTTCAACCTGGGGCTTCGCCGCACCTGGATGGATGTGGTCACCATCCCGGCCATCTGGTACGCCAACCGCCGCAACGGGGAAGACAAGACCGTGGGCGGAGGCTACGCCATGTGGGACATCAACGCCCGCATCACCCATCGCTTTGCCCCGGGGAACGTCCTCAACGCCTGTTTTTACACCGGCGCCGACAACCTCCGCGCCAGTCAGGAACAAACGGACCGTGTCACCGGCAAGGACGGAGTTCCGCATAGCGGCTCCACCAAAATGAAGGTAGGGGTGAAGTGGGGAAGCCTCACCGGCAGCCTTTCGCACCAGTATCAGTTTTCCAAGAAACTGCGTGAGAAAACAGCCCTCTACTATACCCAGAGCACTTCCGACACCGGTTACCAGTTCGGAATCTGGAATTGGGCCGATGGCATGGAAACCCTCACTTCCATGGATGATAACGACATCTCCTCTGTCCGGGAAGTAGGCCTTACGTCCAACTGGGACTGGTATCCCAATTATTCCAACCACGTGCGGTATGGTCTCAGCGCCCAGTATCACTGGTACCATTCCGGTCGCAGTTTCACCTCCTCTACCGTCCAGGACGGAGAAACGGTCCGGGAAGGGGCCGATGACGAGTCGCAGGGCTACCGCTCCTTCGAGCCCGCCTTGTATCTGGAAGATGAGATTTTTATCCGTTACAATCTGACGCTCAACGCAGGTCTCCGGGTGGCGTTTTTCTCAACGCCAGGGAAAACCTGGCCGTCCGTAGAGCCCAGGGCTGCTTTCAAGTGGCTGATAAACAATAATATATCGGCCAAAATGTCCTATACCCGCATGAGTCAGTTTGCCCATTTGGTGGCGGCCGTTTATATGGACCTGCCCTCCAATAGTTGGATGCCGTCCACAGCCCATGCAAGGCCGATGGTGAGCGACCAGGTGTCCGGCGGCATTTATACCACCTGGGGGCCGTTCAAGTTCAATCTGGAAGGGTGGTATAAAACCATGGATCATATTCTGGTGTACAACGGCAGCAATACGTTTGTGCCGCCCATCACCGAGTGGGAGAAGACCTTCACGGAAGGCAAGGGACGCTCCTGGGGCATGGAAGTGGAGGCGACATACAGCAAAGGCCCCCTGGAACTCACTGCCTATTATACGCTCTCCTGGTCTCAACGCAATTTCGAGGCCATTTATGGGGGCTGGTATCCCGACCGCAACGACAATCGGCACAAAATCAACTTGGTGGCATCCTGGCATATCGGCAAGCATTGGGATGTCTTTGCCAACTGGAATTTCCACAGCGGCAACCGCATCACCTTCCCGTCCCATTATATCGAAGTCAATGGTGCGCGCCGTTATCTGTACGATGCTCCGTACAATACGGCGCTCCCGGCCTATCACCGGCTGGACCTGGGCGTGGACTATTTTACGGTTTTCCGCAGCGGTCACTCCCTCAAGGTGAACCTGAGCGTGTATAATGCCTATAATCACCTCAATGCCTCGCTGGCTTTTCTCCGTACCCAAGGCGACGGCTCCTTCAGCGGCATGGCCTATGGACTGGTCCCCATCATTCCCACTTTCACCGTTACATACAAGTTTTAGATGAAAAGATTCCTGCATATCGCTGCTTTGCTGCTTTTGGTGGTCTCCTGTGAGATTCCCTTCGACCTGGACCAGGCCGGAGAGCCCAAGATTTATGTGCAGGCCATTGTGAAAGGGGCCCATGTCCATATCGTTCCCCTGGTGGCCAATTCCGTCACCGGGGCTCCGGTGGCCGATGCCCCCATGGAAATCCGGGTGGAACTGAACGGAGCGTCCCTTCCGGTCCATCCCGAGGATTCCATTTCTTACGCCGCAAGCAGCAGGCTCCTCCGGGAAGGAGATGAGATTTCGGTCACGGTGCGCTCAGGTTCGCTGGCTCCGGTGACGGGTTCCACCCATTTCCCGCCGGCATTGGTTGTCGAGGACTTTTCCTGGGAGCGGGTGCAGGTGGACACGATAGACGCCGTGCAGGTTGCCATCAAACTGGACCACGAGCCGGGGGAGGAAGAGTATTACGGAATCCGGATTCTCCAGCAGGACTACATGATTTTCCCGTCGGTTGTCCAGAAGGCTTTTTATCGCTATATCACACCCGGCTATGTCCTTACGGCGGATGAAATCGGCGGGTTTGACCTGGAGGACTTTGTTCAGGTGAATTATGACGACCATTATCTGGGCGGTCGGGATTATCAGCCTCTTACGCTCGTGACCCGGAAACAGTTTGACGGAGATACCTACCGATTCTACCTCAACTCTTTCGATGCCTCCATTCTGAACGGAATCCGCGAAGGCATGCCGGGCGGCAATACCGGCGTTGCGGGCGGTGGTATTATCAGCGGAGACATCCATCCTTCGGAAGGCGGAACAGGGACGGAAGGATTCCCGGACGCGCCCATCGGCTGCCGTACCATTTTCCATATCACGTTGTACCGCCTTTCCCCGGAGTTCTACTTCTTTGCCAAAGCCCTGTATCAGAGTAATTTCGATTTCCTGGCCAACATGGGCCTCATTCCTGCCAACTTTACCTGGAGCAATGTGGAAGGAGGGATGGGCTTTGTCGGGGCCATTTCATCATATTCTCCGGAGTCGATTGATTTTACAGAATATTTTCAAAAATAAATTTTGGTAATTCGGGAAAAGGTGCTACCTTTGCAATCCCGCACAGGGGCGTAGCTCAGCTGGTTTAGAGCGCTTCAGTCACATTGAAGAGGTCATCGGTTCGAATCCGATCGTCCCTACCAAAAAAAGAGAGACCGTCAAGGCCTCTCTTTTTCTTGTTTTTTGAGGATGTCATTCTCTACATAGATGGCGATACAGGCCAGGGCGTAATAGGCAATGGTTTGCAGGGTCATGGCCCGAAGTTCCGGGGATATGGCGCTCAGGGAACCGGTGTTGCAGAGCGTCATATACGCGCGGCAGCCGAAGGTGGTAGGGAAAATATTGGAAACCACTTTCCAGAAAGGAGAGAAGTTGGAGGCAGGCCAGGTGAATCCGGTCAGGAACACGGCGATGGGGGTAATGAATAGCAGCAGTACCAGCACGGTTTCCCGTTTGGTAATGGCCGATGACCAGGTGAAACTGAACAGGATGATATCGGCCACAAAGAAGGCCAGCAGGATTATCAGGTCGCCGAAGGAGGCCTGGACCGGCATGTGGAATAGCCAGGGGATCAGGATGGCGCCGTAAACTCCCAGGAACAGGAAGATGAGGAAGTATGCGGCTCCTCGGCCCAGGACGATGCGTCCCACACCCCGCCCGCCGATGACACGCGCAAAACTGCGCCCTTCTTCCCGGAGCGTTCCGGCCAGCGTGCTGGAACCATAGAACATCACTTGCTGCAGAATCATGAACAGGCACATGTAAACGAAGAACATCGTAAAAGAGATGTTGGGGTTGTACAGGCGGGCGTCATCATACTGAATGGGCTCTACCAACTGAAGGGCATCCTGGCCTGTGAATCCGGCGGCGGCATAACGTTCGGTCTGGATTTGGTGCACTTCGTCCAGCATCACCAGGTTGGTGCCGATGGTGAGGGCTTTGTAATAAAGGAAGGTGGACATATCGGCATAGGTGCTAACCGTAGCCTGCATGCCCTGGACGATGCGGGTGTCGAAGTCGCTTGGAATGAGCACGATACCGTGCACTTTCTGCCGGGCCATCAACTCCTGTGCTTCTTGCAGCGACATGCAGTCGAAGGCGAGTTCGCATTCCCGCGTGGCATCCAGTTTCTGCAGATACCGGCGGCTGTAACTGCCCTGGGACAGGTCGACCACCGCAACAGGCATTTCATCCACCGAGCCGATGGAGTAGATCCAGTTGTACAGGACGGGATACACCAGACCGGCAAAACAGAAGATAATCATCACGCCGTTGTCATGAAAGACTTCCCTGAGTTCGTTTATGAAGATTTTCCAGGTTTCGGAAAACCAGTTTCCAATGTAACTCATATCAATTCCTGGGATAATTCTGATACAGATAGGCATTGTGGAGCCGTTTGCTGAAAAGGACAGGCAGCAGCAGGAAAACCAGCAGGGCTACCAGATAGGGCCACCATCCTTCGAAACCGGTTCCGAAATAAACCTCCCGTGTGTAAATCTGATAATAGAAGCGAAGCGGGAACAGCATGCTCAGGCCCTGCAGCCCGGCCGGAAGTGCGGAGATGGGCAGGGTAAATCCCGCAAATGAGAAACCCAGCACACTGTACAGGGCCGATACGCACACGCCCAGCCGCAAGGTGGGAAGCAGGGATACGATGAGCACCGCCACAGCCTCGCAAGCCAGGACAAAAGCCAGCGTGGCCAGGAGCATCCAGCCGATGGACCCCGCCATGGGATAGTGCAGGGGGCCGAACAGCAGCAGTTGCAGGCAGATGCCGATGATGGAGAAAAGAATCGTGTAGGGAGTCAGTTTTCCCACGACGGCGGTCCATATCTCGTTTCCGGAACACTCCAGCAAATGCTTGGAGGTCCCATACTTGAGTTCGGAGCCGATGGAGTAGGACACCACCAGGGTGATGCACATCCCCAGGATGCCCATCAGGATCATGTTGACCAGATAGTAGGAATAATTGGTGGAGGCATTGCCTATATAGTGGGCGTCCAGTACCACCGGCTGCAGCCGTCCCATGATTTCGCTCTCCGGAATTCCTTTGGCACGCAGGACCTGACGCTGCACGGCTCCGTTGGTGAGGTTCACCATGAAAAGGATATCCTTGTAGGCCAGGGCACCGCCGATGACCGGATACATTAGGTTCACCTGAACCTGTATCCTGGGGCAGTGGAAAGCCTGGACTTCCCGGTCGAAGTGTTCCGGGACTACGACATACCCGTTGATGCGTCCGGTCTCCAATTCTCGCTGGGCCTCCGGCAGGCTGCCGAATTCCACCACTTTTCCCATCTGGGTGGCATCCAACTGCTGGCGGAAGTTGCGGGACGTGGACGAGTTGTCCAGGTCCACTACACCGATAAGCAGTTTTTCCGGCAGGCCTTCCTTCAGGAAGGTGGTGAAGAACAGCGTGGCGGCCAGCATGACACCCACGGACCCCACCAGGTAGATGGGCCGGTTGTGCATGATGCGGATTTCCCGCTGAATAACCTTATATAGTTTCTGTAGCATTATTTTTCCTTTGCAATCATAATGGCACTCATTCCCGGACGAAGGCCGTCGACGGGGGCCACGGGACGGCAGCGCACTTCGAAGGTGCGGGTGTCGAATTCCCCGATTTCCTTGGTGGCACGCCAGGTGGCGTAAGATTCCCGGACCGCGAGGTAATAGACGACGGCTTCCACTTGCCGGTTGTCCAGGGCCGGGATGGTGAGGGTGACATGGTCGCCGGTCTTGAGGCTGTGAAGGCGGTCTTCCCGGATGTTGAAGGTGAACCACATGTCACCGATGTCCTGAATGGTCATGATAGGGGACCCCTGGCCCACCAGTTCCCCCACTTTGGGGTAGCGGGCGGCGATGATGCCGTCGGCCGGGGAAGTGAGGTGGATTTCATCCTGGTAGGCGTTCACCAGTTCCACGGCGGCGTTGGCGCGTTCCACGAGGGCCACGGCAGCGTCCTTGTCTTCCTGGCGGGCTCCTTTCACGGCCATGTCATATTGGCTCTTGGCGGCATTGGCCGTTGCGACGGCGGCGTTGTACTGGGCTTCCATCTCGTCGAACTTCTGGTCGGAGACCACTTTCTCGTCATGTAGTTTTTTGATGCGCTCGTAGGACTTGCGCATGACATCTTCTCCCACGAGGGCTTTCTGCCACATTTCGTAGGCCCCGGTAATCTGTTCCTGGGAAGCCCCGTTGTAGGCTTTGTTCCGCTGGGCTACAGCCGCCGCCTTGGCGGCGTTGGCTTCGGCGATTTTGGAACGGATTTCCGGGGAATCGATGATGACAAGGGTGTCGCCCTTGCGCACCTTTTGCCCTTCTTCGCCCCGGAACTCCTCAATTCGGCCGGGAACCTTTCCAGAAATGCGGTATTCTGTGGCTTCGGCTTCTCCCTGGATCACTTTTTCCTTGGGCTGGGAGACCACATAGCCGATAATGGCAACCACAAGGATGAGGCCGATGAGGCCGGCCACACCGATAAACAGATTATAATTCTTTTTCATGATAGTTTATTTGTTTAAATTTCCTTCTGCTTTGTTGAGGGATGCGGCGGCCATCTGGAGTTCGATGCCGGCATCGATGTAATCGCTGTGGGCGCTGAGCCAGGCGGTCTGGGCTCCCAACACCGTATTGGTGGGAACTACGCCGGCTTCATATCCCACCGTGGCCTTGCGGAGGTTCTCCTCGGCGCTGTCCAGGTTGGAGAGGGTCAGTTCCACTTTCTCCCGGGCCTCTCCGAGCACTTTCCGTTGCTGGGCCACCTGGAGTTTGATGAGTTCGCGGGCGTCTTCGTATTGGCTCTGGTACAGGCTGACTTCGGCCTTGGCTTTCTTGTAACGGTTTATATTCTCCAGGCCGTGGAAAATGGGGACATTGACCATGACCCCGGCGGTGAACAGGCCTCCGTTCCAGTTTTTCTGCACCCCGTTGAAGACATTGGGGTTGGAAACCAGATAGTTGGCTGTGAGGGCCACTTTGGGCATCATGTCGGCACGGACTACCTTGGCTTTGCGGTCGTAGATTTCCCCGGCCAGGGCCAGGCTGCGGGTTTCAGGGCGGTCGGCATAAATGTCTTCCAGCGATTTCTGCTGGGGATCGGCCGGTTCAGGAATCACATCCAGGGTTTCATCGGCCAGGATGATTTCGCTGTCCAGCGGCAGGCCGATGCGCTTGCAGAGCAGCATCTTGGAGAGGGTGAGCCCGTTGTCGGCCTTGGTGAGCAGCATCTTGGCCTCGTTGGCTTTGACTTTCACCTGAAGGGCGTCGGATTCGGTGGCAACGCCGGCAGCGATGGATTTTTCCACCTCGGAGAGCATTTCCTGCAGGAGGTCGCTGTAACTCTGGGCCAGTTTCTTTTTGTTGGAGATGGAGACAATCTGCCAGTAGGCCTGGTCTACATCCAGTACCACGTCGGCATATTTCATGTCGTACTTGCTCTTGGCGAGGTCTTCTGCCAAGGCGGCCATCTGGTTGGAATAGATAATCTTACCACCCACGAACACCGGCTGCTGCACGGTGATGGCCCCAGCCCAGACGTTGTGGAGGTCGGGATGAAGGGCCTGGTCGATGTCGGCTCCGATGGCATTCACGGGGTCGGCGATGTTGGGCATGAGCCCGGCGAGGGAAGAGGGATCCACTCCCTGGAGCATGCCCAGGATGGTCTGCCACATGGGGCTGCCCATATACTCGACGGCCAGGGCCGGATTGGTCTGTATGGCCGTCATCAGCTGCGTCATCTTCTGCTGCATGGCGGCGCTTATCTGCTGGGTGGCTCCTGTCATGGCGGCATTCAACTGTCCCTGTACCAGCGTGCCGGCATTTGTCAGGAGTTGGCTCTGCGTGTCGCTGATGAGGGCGATGTCGCGGTTATTATATAAATAGGCTCCCGTGGCGCTGATGTTCGGGAAGTAGTTGGCCAGGGCAATCTTGCGGTCATAGGCGGCCATCTTAATCTGGACACCCGCCTGTTCCAGGTCTTTGCTTTGGGTGACAGCCATCTGGCGGCAGTCCTCCAAGGTGAGGGGCTCCTGTGCGGCGGCAGACAGGCAGCCTGCCAGGAGGAGGACGGAAAGAAGTGCATTTTTTACCATTTTTGTCATATTGTCATTTTTTTGTTTAATTGTCATTTTGGGCCTTGTAAATGCAAATATATTGCCAAAAAGAGTGGAAAATGCAATTAGATACGCCTTAATAATTGTCTTTTGGTCGAATTTTGTGATATTTTGCAAATAGATAAAATGTGATTATCTTTGTCCAAACGCTATTTTTTATGGAAGACCTTTCCCTGCAAACCATTAATATCGGCCGCATTAAATCCTTGACCCCCATCGTGGATGAATACGCCTTGGGCAATGATTTCATCATCGGCGAAGTGAGTGGCCGGCGTGTGGAAAAGAGCGAGATTCTGCTCTCCATGCTGCGCTATCCTTTCCGTTTTGACGGATTCATTATCTTTTTCCTGAGACGCGGTCATTTCCGGGTAGATTTGAATCTCAATACTTTTGAGCTGAAGGAACATTCGGTATTGATGGTAGTCCCCGGCAATATTGTCAAATTGTCATCTCCGGTGGACAGCCATCTGGTGGATACGGAATTGATTTTCGTCCTGGTCTCCCGGGAATTCATGAGCGGGATCCGATTTGACTTCAACAAAGTATTTCAGGAAGGTCTCCGCATGTGGGACAATCCTTGCATTTCCCTGGACGGCGATGACCTGAAACTGGCGGAGGATTATTTCAATCTCGCTCGCACAATCGTCGTCTCCCACAGAAATAATAAATTGGAAGTGATGGGCTCGCTGCTCACATCGTTCCTGTATGTGCTGGTAGATTTCTGGATGGCACGCCTTTCTGTGGCGCAAAAACAGGAGAGCCGCTCATCGGCCCGAATGAATCAGGTCTTTGAGCGGTTCATCGCTTTGGTAACCGAATACCATACCACCGAGCGGGGAATGGCTTTTTATGCCGATAAACTCTGCCTCACTCCCAAGTATCTTTCCAAACTGGTGAAACAGGCGACCGGGCGCAGTGCTCCGGACTGGATTGACTCGTTTGTAATCCTGGAAGCCAAGAACTTGCTCAAATACTCGGACAAGACCATCAAGGAGATTGTCTTTGCCCTGCATTTCCCCAACCAGTCCGTCTTCTACAAGTTCTTCAAGGCCCACACGGACATGACTCCGTCCGAGTACCGGAAAGGTTAAAGTTGACTCTCGCTGAGTTCGAAGGTGTTGCCCTGGCGGATGTCGCCGGTCTGCATGCCTTTCTTGAGCCAGCGCATGCGCTGGGCGGCAGTGCCGTGCGTGAAGGATTCCTCCACGGCATAGCCCTGGGCTTTCTTCTGCAGGTAGTCGTCTCCGATGACGGAGGCGCAGCGGATGGCTTCTTCCAGGTCTCCGTCTTCGATGGAGTCGAAGAGGCTGTTCTCGTAGTGGGCCCAAACGCCGGCATAGAAATCGGCCTGGAGTTCGATGCGTACGCTCATGCGGTTGGCCTGGGTCTTGTTCATGCGGGCCATCTGCTGGTGGGCCTGGTCCAGGGTGCCCAGCAGATGCTGGACATGGTGGCCCACCTCATGGGCAATCACGTAGGCGTAAGCGAAATCTCCGTCGGCCCCCAGTTGTTTCTTCATGCTGGAGAAAAAGGACAGGTCGATGTAGAGTTTCTCGTCTCCGGAGCAGTAGAACGGTCCCATGGCAGCCTGGCCGGTGCCGCAGGCGGTGCTGGTGGCGCCGGTGTAGAGCACCAGGGTAGGGGTCTTGTAGGTGCCCAGTCCCATCTGGCTGAAGTACTGGCTCCAGATGTCTTCGGTAGAGGCAAGAATCTGGCGGGAGAATTTGGCCAGGGCCTCATTCTCTTCCGTCGGCTCATAGCTGCTTTCCGTGACCTGGCTCAGGCCGCCGGACTGCACTACATTTTGAAATACATCTCCCAGGTTGCCGCCCATCAGGAGGGTAATGATGGCGATGACGGCGATGCCGCCGATTCCTAATCCGGCCTTTCCGCCGCCGCTGAGACCTCTGCGGTCTTCGACATTCGAACTTTCGCGTCTTCCGTTCAGTTTCATGATGATGATGTTTTTATGGTTTTAATATTTTGCTGCACAGTTGCCGGGCCTCGGAAAGGGTATCGATCTTGCCCACATCCACAAGGCTGAGATTCTCTGCTGCGAGTCCGTAAATGGGTTCCGCAGCACAAGTCTTCAAATAAAAGTCCATGATGGGGAAGCGGCCCTTGAATCCCCATTCCGCAAAATGGGGGAAGATACGCGGACTTAGGTTGTGGATTCCTGCGAAGGCGTAGTGCCGGCACCGGTCCGGATCCAGATGGGGGTAGGGGGTACGCACCTCCCCGCTTTGACTGTCCATCCATCCCACCAGACGCATGTCATTGTCAAACAGGAGATTGCGCCGGGTCTTGCGGGGACTTACCACCAGCGTGGCCAGGGCATCGGGACGCGTCTGGCTCCGTACCCAGGAGAGGTCCAGGTCTGAAATGATGTCCACATTGTGCACCAGAAAAGGTTCGTCCGTGGGAAGGATGTACTCTTTTGCCCGGGCGACAGCGCCGCCCGTTTCCAGCAGGCCGGCCGATTCGTCGGAGATCTCGATTTTCACGCCCCAGTCCCGGCTTTGAAGATAGTTCCGGATCTGTTCCGGGAAATGGTGTATGTTGACCACGATTTCGCGGTAGCCGGCTTCGCGCAGTTTGCCGATGACGTGATACAGCAGCGGCTCCCCGCAAACCGGAACCAGCGCTTTGGGAAGGCTGTCGGTAAGGGGGCGGAGGCGGGTGCCAAGGCCGGCGGCAAAGATCATCGCTTTCATGCTACAGGACTTTCTCGATGTTCATTTCCCGGTGGGTGACCATCACTTTTACATTGTACTTGTTGGAGAGGTATTTTCCCAAATGTTCGGCGCAATAGACGGAACGGTGCTGACCGCCGGTGCAGCCGAAACACACCTGCAGGTGCGTGAACTTGCGTTCGATGAAGCGCTGTACATGGGCGTCCACCAGTTTATAGACACTCTCCAGGAAAGTGGTCACTTCTCCGTCGTCTTCCAGGAACTTGATCACCTCGGGGTCATTGCCGGTAAACTGGCGGTAATGTTCGTATTTGCCAGGGTTGTTGATGGAACGGCAGTCGAAAACGTAGCCGCCGCCGTTGCCGGTATTGTCGGCCGGAATGCCTTTCTTGTAGGCGAAACTGTAAATATGCACCTCCAGCCGGCGGTCCTGCGGAACCTCATTGAACTGCGGCATGTTCGTAAGCTGGAGCAGGATGTCATTCAGGTGGGGATAATCCGTAAAGGGGGTCTGCAACAGGGTCCTCAGGTTCCCCAGGGCGTAAGGGACGCTGGCCAGGAAGTGCGGCTTTTTCTCGAAGTATCCGCGGAAGCCGTAGGCCCCCAGCACCTGCAGGGTGCGAAACAGCACGAACAGGCGCAGACGGCTGTAGAACAGATCTTCATCGACTTCCTGATAACTTCTTAATGCACGGAGATAGGCCTCGAGCAGTTTCTGCTTGAGCAGCTGCGGGAAACGGGACCGGGCCTGCCAGACGAATGAGGCTACATCGTAGTAGATGGGACCGCGCCGGCCGCCCTGGAAGTCGATGATCCAGGGCTCCCCGTCCTGGATGAGGATGTTCCGGGCCTGGAAATCCCGGTGCATGAAGGTGTTTCCGCTTTCTTTCAGGAGGTCTTCCTTGAACTTTTCGAAGTCTTCCTGTAGATGGACTTCGTTGAATTCCAGGCCGGTGGCCTTGAGAAAGCAGTATTTGAAATAATTGAGATCAAAGTCGATCATGCGGCCGTCGAAAGCCTCGTACAGGCAATTCCCCCAGTCCAGATCTTCGGCTCCCTGAAATTGCAGGCGGGGCAATTGTTCGATGGTACGGCAAAGGATGTCCGTTTCGAGGGGGCTGTAGATGCCGTTCTCCCTTCCTTTGGACACCAGATCGAAGAGAACTTTGTCTCCCAGGTCTTCCTGGAGGTAGGACATCCTGTCTTTACTGACCGCGAGCACAGCGGGGACCCGGATGCCTTTTTCCCGGAAATGGCGGGACAGGTAGATGAAGGCTTCATTCTCTTCCATGTTGTTCCCGATGACGCCGATGAGCGAGAGGTTCCCTCCCTTGAGACGGAAGTACCGCCGGTTGCTGCCGGAAGTGGGCAGTTCCAGGATCTCGGCCAGTTTCTGGCCCGTATGGGATTCAAATAACGGTCTGAGAACGTTTTCCGGCATGTTGTTTCAGGTTTTATTCCGTAAATATACCCTAAAATCTGCGAAAAACCAAAAGAGAGTTCTTGGCAGATTGGTGTGGAATGCTTAATTTTGCATGTTATGAGAAAAATACTATTCACCTTGCTGGCGTTTTCGTTAAGCGCCCAACTGTATGCGCAGGGGCCTGTAAAGGGGCTCCTCAAACGTTATGAAGATCCTGAAAAAGGAAAAGTCGCCTTCATCAAGAAGGGAACCAAAACCCTGGGTGTCATGGGCAGCTTCCATTCCCTGAATGCCGGTGGCCTGGCCAATGGGGACGGCTACAGTGTGCTGTCCCTACTCAATATCGGAAACGGTCAGGTTCAACTCTGGGATGTCGCCCCGTCTTTCTCCTATTTCGTGGCCGATGATTTATCGATTGGTGCCCGTCTGGATTATTCCGGCTATGTGCTGGATACGGATCTAAAAATGGATTTCCGGGATATCTTGGGCGGATTCATCGACACAACCGAACCCGATGGCAACGAGGCACTCAACGCTCTCAATGTACAGATTTCGTCCCGCCACATGCATCATCACAAAGGGGGAGTGTCTTTTACTACCCGCAAATATCTGTCTTTCTTCGGCTCACAGATGTTCGCCATTTTCGGAGAAGCCCGTCTGTTCGGAAGTTATGGTGTAACAACGTCCCATCCGCGGAAGGAAAATACCGATAAAATCCGGTATTCCAATACTTATCAGGTCGGCATCAATATGGGCGGCGGTCTGGCCGTTCGGTTCCGTGATGGCAGCACCATCACACTCAGCCTTCCTTTTTTCGGTGTCAATTTCACCAGTACGGCACAGGATAAATCCTGGGTCAACGGTCACAACCAGGCTCGCATGAATGCCTTCAATGTTACCCGGAAACTGGATTTTATCTATTTGAATGTGGGCTATTTCCGCAGTTTCGGAAAGTAATCATTGCTTATGCTTTACGAGCAGATTAACCTGGAGGACTATTCCCAGACCGGCGAAGGCGGAACAGCGATTGCTTACACGAACCGGAACGGCCGCACCCTGGCCAAGCTTTTCAGTCCCGGTTTTGCCGCCGATGAGGCCCGGAAGGAGTTCCTGACAGGCCGTGTGGTTTACGAAATGGGCCTTCCGACTCCCGAACCCATCCGGCTCATTACGGACGGAACGCGCTATGGTGCCGAATATGAACTCATCGTCGGGAAACGGTCTTTTACCCGTATCATTTCCGAGGAGCCGGAGCAGTTGGAGCCTCTGTCCGGGCTCTTTGCCCGGTTAAGCAGGGAATTGCACGCTCAGAAAGCGGATACATCCCGCCTTCCGGACATGAAGGAACTGGTCCGTGACAGGATTGTCAGATTCAAGAATCTGCCGGACGATTTGAAGAATACGCTTCTGGCCGTACTGGAACGCATTCCTTCGGCCGATACCTGCCTTCATGGAGATCTGCATATCGGCAATATCATCACCGATGGCCGTCGGAATCTATGGATTGACGTAGGAGATTTTGCATATGGCCGCCCGGAATGGGATCTTTCCATGATGTACCATGCGGGAAATGTCCTTTCCGATGATCGGGTAAAATCCCTCTTCCACATCAGTGCGGAAACCCTGCGCCGGCATTGGGACATTTTCACCCGGGCCTACTGGAATACGGATGATCCTGCAGAATTGGAGGCCCGTACCAAGGCACTGTATCCTTACGTTGCACTCAAGCTCACGGCTTTCGTAAGCAAGCTGCATGACGGAAAGGGACCCTTGAGCGAGTCGTTAATCCGCATGATTTCCAATTATTTGAGATAGTAATCCAGATAGCGAATCACGCGTTCCTGCTGAGCTGCGCCACAGTGATGGCCGCCTTCGAAGAATTCGGTGCCGAGGAGATTCCCGGCGCCGTTTTCTTTGTAAATCTCCTGCATGCGCCGGAAAGCTCGTGCTGTTTCGGGGGTGGGAAACAACTTGTCATTCAGTCCGTTGAGGAAAAGGAAGGGCTTGGGGCAGAGCCGGCGGGCGATGTCGGGAAAATCATGGCTTTCCCGGAGAGTGGGAATCATCATGGAATAGTCGGATGCGCTGGGAGGTTGCGCCTGGGTGCTTTTGAGGGTCATCCAGCAAAGGGCGACGCCGGTTTTCACCTCTTCGCAGAATGCGGCCAGAAGCCAGGCACGGTGGGCTCCCATGGACCAGCCGAAGCAGCCGATGCGGTCTTTCCGGACATAGGGAAGCGAAGCCAGCAGTCGGGCAGCTTCCGCATCTTCCCGAAGCGTTTTTTCGGCCCAGACAATGCCCTTTGCCGCCAGGCTGTCGTAAACGGCCCGCTGTCCTTCGTAAACCTCTTTTTTTAGTTGCCGGATGCCCTCTGCCGGTCCCGCTCCGAATTGCATGCGGCTCCATTGCCGGCATTTTTCACTGCTGCGGGAGCCCCAGTACAGGACGTCGGGAACGATGACAACATATCCCAGGGCGGCGAGGCGGTCGGCAAAGAATACCCCGTCAAAACCGTCATCCACCCATTGCCGGGCCGACCGTCGGATATGCTCCGGGGCATCGGCCATGGGCCTGACCAGTTTTTCCTTGCCGATGTCGAATCGGGCACCGTGGTCGTGCAGGAGCACCAGGCCGGGATGCGGCTCCCCGTCATCCGGAATCAGAAGG
>ONTQ01000163.1 GCA_900320795.1 uncultured Bacteroidales bacterium | reverse complement strand
GGAGCTCGAGGAAGAGCTGGAGAAGGCCGTCATGGGATTCGCGGCGATCCTCTGCAAGGACGGGGAGACGGTCCTTTGCACCCGTGTTCCGAAGACCCCTAAGCCGGAGCTGAACCAGGAGCTGCTCAAGGCGGAATACCCTGAGGCCTACGACCGGTTCCTGGAAGAGCAGGACGCCGTCTTCAACGAGACCCGCTTCAAGAAAGAGTGCCGTGAGCTCTATGACCAGTACCTCACCACTCCGGAGGAAGGAGCGCCCGAGTTCAAGGTGTCCTATCCCAGGAAGACCTCTTCCCGGAAGACAGAAACAATCTTCTAGAGAATAAAGCAGTTTGCGTTTTTTGCAAAATGCACAATCGAGAAAACCATTAACATCTAATACTTTACAGCTATGGCAGAAAAGAAAGCCTACATGGTCGGTAATATCCGGCTGAGTGACCTCAATGGATTTGAGGATACCGTGAAACAGGGTGTGCGCGGATGCTTCATCCCCTACGACCAGAATCCTTCCCTCTACATCGGGATCAACAAGCAGACCGGAGTGCTGACGGTCGACATGGATATCCTTATCCGTGAGACCAAGGCCAGCAAGACTGGAGCAACCCACTTCGTAAAGCTCAACGTCGGCAAGGCCAACCGCGAGCGTTTCCAGCTCAGCCAGGAGGCACTGGACTCCCTGAAGATCGTCGGGAACCTCTATACCCGCACTCCGGGTCAGGGGGCCCAGGGCGTGCAGGGACAGCAGGGGACCTATCCCGCCCCCGCTCCGCAGGGCGGTTTCCAGACGGGACCGGGCTACGGTCATGCCGCGCCCCAGGGCGGTTTCCCCGCCCCCGGTTACGGCGGAGCACCTGCCCCGCAGGGTGGATACCCCGGACCGCAGGGCGGCAACGGCGCCGGATGGTAACGAGTCTTTAACCCGGTGGCGCTCTCTCCGGAGGGCGCCGCCATATCCTTCTGAATCATGGATACAATCAATATCACTCCCGAGCGGTTCCAGCAGGCCCTGGCCTGGATGAACGGTCAGGCTTCGACCCTGGGCGAGCAGGAGGTCCTCCAGATGCTCCGCTCCCTGACGGGCCGATTCCAGGAGAACTGCCGGACGCTCCGGCCGGGCCCGGTGGCACGCTTCCGGAACCTAAGGCTTACGCCCCATCCTCTCTCCCTGACGGCCATTATTGCCGAGACGGAGGCGATGCTGGCGGAGAAGGCGGCAGGGGAGGCCGCCCCTGCGGCAACGGACGAGAATCCTTTCCTGAAGGAGCTGATGGAGGATAGTGAGCCTTCCACCGCTGTTCCCCCTGATCCTCCGGTTGTCCTCACCCCGGAGCAGGCGGTCATGGCGAAGGTCGCTTCGGAGAGCCGCCTGGACAGTGTCCTTCTGATCAACTCGATCGCTTATGTGGGAGGCCTGGCAGGATACCCGCTCACGCAGTCCAAGGCGCAGCTGATCCTCTACTGTCTGTATGGGGCGCGCCTCGGGGCGGGTGAGGAACGGCTTCCCATAGAACACCCGCAGGTGTGGAAGTACGGCCCGGTGTTCCCCAGAGCCTACAAGCGAGGGGCTATCGAGGACAAGGGCGCCTGCGAGAGTTCGTACCAGGAGCTCCTGGAGAGCGAACCTGCCATCCTGACGGCGCTCTCAACCAAAACGCAGTCCATGATGGCCACTCCGATGGCGGATCTCAATGCCGTTCACAAGAGCGCCCAGAGTCCCTATGGGAGAACCCGTGCGAGGTTCCCGGAGAAGTGGGGGGTACAGATTCCGGATGAAGAAATCGCGGCGTTCTTCCGGGTTTGAATCAAAATAGATTAATCCAGTAAGTCAAGAGGAAGTTCTGAAATGTCTTTGAGACGATGTCCATCAATCATGGCTTTTAGTAATTTATATGATTGTTGGAATGCCTTACCGTTAACTTGCAGAGCAGTTGCTGCATCCATTAGTTCGTGCATGCAGGAGTGGTATACACAATCAAGATCTCCCAGGCCGAGGGCAAGTGATGCGATTCTGCTTGGAAGGGGCTCACATGTAATGGCAATCATATGCGGGACTCTTCCATTTCTGTTCCGGATAATATTCTGGGCTTCCGTTCTTGTATTCTGAGTCCGGTCTGAACGGATGGTCCATTTTAATGAAATGTCAGCATGAAGATAAGATTTCTTTTTATGTGCAGATTTCAGAAGACGTTCGGTAAAGTTACTGCAATCCGCCGGAGCTGAAATAAAGCTGTCAGAAAAGGGTTCTCTATAAACGACCAGATCCGGCTTGACATAATAATCCTCACCTAACACAATCTTTATGATATCAGAATCGTCAGCTTCCTTTTTTATGTCCTTAAGGTGATAGAATTGTTTATAATCAGTCAATTTTATCCCATTTCTTTTGACATTCCACTCGCCGGGGAGCAATTCTGATAACTGGCTGAGAGTTTTATCCAGGAACTCTTTGGTGATAATCTCATATTTCGTTCCGAGTGTCTGAGCTTTAAGCCGATTATCATGCCTGGCACCTAAGGCGTTCGCTACGTGTGTGGCGTATTGTTTAGACACGTTATCAGAGGCATCGGCATTACTAGGCCACCCGGATGGCGTTATGACGAGCAGCCCCTGAGTTATAAGCGCATGATGATAAGCCTCCCTCTCTCTCTCAATGAAACTGATATCTATTGCTGGCATAAAGAATGGTTAAGAAACAAGGACCTTTTCCATATAACAATCAAGGAAATCTTGAGTCACCCCGTGAAGATTACGGTGTGTGCAAATGTAGTAGAGCTCTTCGACAGAGCTATATGCAAAATACCTGGCATCCAGGCAGTGGAATTGGGGACGGTTCACACGCTCGATCACCATGTCGCGGTCTTCGTCCGGTGCAACAATGACATAACGTGTACGAAGGTCGGGCATCATGTCGTATAACCCCTTCATTCTGGTTAAACCGGAAGTGACGCCTGTCGTATGTTCTACCTCCATTACAGCCGGCATGAAACGACCGTTCTGGAACCATATGCAGTCAATGAGCTTTGCCTCTGATTCGGCGTGGAACCTGGAAACGACGTTTTCGTCATTGGTGAGGGAAGAGATGATATTCGGTTGGTTTACAAGAGGTTTCCCTTTGTATTGAATACCCATGTCGTTCTGGGCTATCCAGGTCCTGTAGCCGAGCTGCATGCCGATGATGTATAGAGCAATCTGGATTTGAGTGTGACGCCTCACGACCTCAATATCAAGCGGTCCGTTGGTAAGGCCTTCAGGCACGATGATGTCATCATA
>ONTQ01000191.1 GCA_900320795.1 uncultured Bacteroidales bacterium | reverse complement strand
TTGTCCACCTTCACGACCGGCCTTTCCGCCGTCACCGTCGCAGATGTCAGTTCAAGATACAGGCTGTCCGCCGTCGCGATGGCGAGCGAATCCGGCTCCTGCGCAGCCAGTTCGACGGCAGCGAGAGCCATGCAAAACATCAAAACTATTTTCTTCATCTTATCTGTTTTTGTCATCCTGAGGCCTCAGGCCGAAGGATCTGATTTCACGCTGCAAAATTGCTTCGAATCCCAGAGAAACTATGTTAAAGCAATGTTAAGAAGTGTTAAATAGTGTTAAAATGCCCTCTGTTTCTGTAAATTCGGCTAACTTTGCACCATGAAACTTCCGTCCCGTCATATCATTATCCTGTTGATCGTATCGCTGACAGCCCTCTTCGGCTACCAGGTCTATTGGCTGTCCGGACTTTACAAATCCCGTTACCAGTCCGACGAATCACTCATCAATGTCTCCTTGCAGATGGCGGACTTCGCGGAAATCATGGAGCGGGTGAAGACACTCCGTTCAGAAGGCGACCTCCACGGAAGCGTGACCATCGCCCAAGGCTGGTCGAACGCCGGAAAACAAACCAAGGTACGGACGGACTCTGTCGTCGTAAACAATGACGGAACCCGCACCATCAAAGTAACCACCATCAAAACCGAGAAATCCGAAGACTCCATCAGCGCTTCGGCATCCTCCTATGCGGTAAGCAGCCCCGGCGAAATGTCCTCCGCTTACCAAATTGGCCTGCACCAGGGAATAGACAACATCTCCAAGCCCAATCCCGCCGTGCTGGACAGCATTCTCATATCCACGCAGGGATATGCACCATCTTCACGTGCAAAAGACTTTGACCTTTCCTATGGAGAAGAGGGTGAAGGCAAGATATACCGGCTCACTATGGAGCCGCTCACGTTGGTCATTCTCCGGAAAATGGCCGGCGTTATCGCAGCCTCGCTGGCGCTTTTCCTTATCCTTGCATTCTCCTTCTGGTTCCTGATCCACACCATGCTCAAGCAGAAGAGCCTGGAGGAAATGAAGAGCGACTTCACCAACAACATCACCCACGAACTCAAGACACCGGTAGCCGTCGCCTACGCCGCCAACGACGCCCTCCTTAACTTCGATGCGGGCAATGATCCGGAGAAACGCCGCGAATACCTGGAAATCAGCCAGGGTCAGTTGGAGAAGTTGGAAGGACTCTCGATGAGTATGGAAAGCCGCAAAACCTTCGAGCTCAAACGCGAAACCATTGAGCTGGAGCCGCTGCTGCAGAAACTCTCCGAGCAGCACCGTCTCTCCGCCGGAAAGCCCTGCGACATCCACATAGATGTAGAAAAGGGCCTGGTCCTCGACGCGGACCGCTTCCACCTCTCCAATATCCTCAGCAACCTCATCGACAACGCCATCAAATACTCCGGCTCCTCGATCCGCATCGACATCACGGCGAAAGCCACCGATGCAGGCACCGAAATCCGTGTCCGGGACAACGGCATCGGCATCGCCCCCGACAAGCAGAAACATATCTTCGAAAAGTTCTACCGTGTTCCCACCGGCAACATCCACGATGTCAAGGGCTACGGCCTCGGCCTCTATTACGCCCGGACGATGGCCGAAAAGCACGGCGGCTCCCTCTCCGTCACCAGCGCCCCCGGCAAGGGCAGTGAATTTATCCTGTCATTATGAGCGCCATCAAAATCCTCCTTGTCGAAGACGAAAAGACCCTCGTCCAGATCGTCAGTGAAACCCTCCGCAGCAAGGGCTTCACGGTAGAGACCGCATACGACGGGGCCGAAGGCCTCAAACGCTTCTTCGAAGTTCGCCCGGACGTCCTCATTGCCGATGTCATGATGCCCCGGCTGGACGGCTTCGAGATGGTCCGCCGCATCCGCAAGACCGACGACCATACCCCCGTCCTCTTCCTCACGGCCAAATCCACCCCGGACGATGTCGTAACCGGTTTCGAACTGGGCGCCAACGACTACCTCAAGAAACCCTTCGCCATCCAGGAACTCATCGTCCGCATCAAGGCCCTGATGGGCAAGGCTTATATGACTGAAAGACTTGAACCGGAGCAGAACGAATACACCCTGGGTGATTACCGCTTTACGCCCTCATCCCAAATGCTGGAATACCTTCCGAAAGGCGAGACCACGAGCCTGTCCCATCGGGAAGCCGAAATCCTCCGCCGCCTCTGCCGTGCCCACGGAGAAGTCGTTCCCATGCAGAACCTCCTCCTCGACCTCTGGGGCGACGACGACTTCTTCAACGCCCGCAGCTTCCAGGTCTTCATCACCCGCCTGCGCCGTGCACTTTCCAAAGATCCCCGTATCCGCATCGTCAATGTCAGGGGGACAGGGTATAAGCTGATTGCAGAGTAACGCCCCTACCACCCCGGAATCTGAAAGCACAGACCGAAGTTAATTCCCAGATTCGGGATTATCGTAGTGTGATAATTGTTCTTGGTGCCGTCGAGAACATTAACCAGGTATCCGTCATAACTCACCGCTGCCATCAGTCCGATATGCGATGTGAGATGGACCTTGACCCCGGCGCCGGGTGAAACATACAAACTGAAGCCAGGCTGGTTCCCCGAAATGGATAACTCATGATTAGTATCTATATTTTTCGGCGCCAGCTTCCAATAAATGCCCGCCTTGAGGTTCACAAACGGGGAGAACCTGCTGTCTGCGAAGAAATAGTGCGTGCTGAAATACACAGGAATCGCAGAAAACTTGTACTGCTGGTGGTAGCTGTAACCAGCACCCGCCCCAACGCTGAACTGTTCGTTAATAAACCTCTCATGAAGATAATTGGCTCCTATAAGCCTGTCACCCAAAGCTCCCAAACCAGGCCCTGCAGTAAATTCAACCACATTGAGGCATCCTTCTCCCGGATCGAAAGAAACCTGGGCTCTCAAAACTTGTGGAAGCAATATAACAACTATCAGGATGGCGCGTAATACTCTCATACAGTAATAAGGTTCAGTAACGGCTGATGCAGATTTCAAAAATCAAGCCTTGACGGGAATCGTGCACGGCATCTTCACTCTACCTGTCTTTAACGTGGATGACAGGTAATCAAAGGTCCAAGCAAAACCTCACCACAACCTCCCTCGGCCTCAAATACGTCAAAGTATAGGACTGTACCGCCGAGGAGATGTGTACCCGTTCATATTGAGAAGTCCCCACCAGGTTCCGGCCCGAGAGCGACAATTCCCACCGGTCTGCCTTGTAACTGACCGACGCGTCACAGAACCAATTCACGCCGAAGTCCTTCTCACTGCTATGGTACAATTCGTTGTGCAGGGAAACCATCCACCTCTTGGCCGGCAGGAAGTTCAGTTGCATCCGATGCTCCCAGTCATTCACGCCGGCCATCGCAGTTCCTTCCACGCTTCGCCTTGTCATCTCAAGCAGGGAGCCGCCCTCCACGGTCATCCACCTGGCAGGCCTGAGAGAGTAATCCAAGGAAACAGTATATCCGGCCGTCCTGGCATCCACCACCTTACCTGCCGACAAATAGTTGTAGTCGCTCAGCAGGGCCGACCCGGAAAGCCCGATCACCGTCTTGCACCAGGAGAATGATTTGGAGATCCTTCCGTCCAGCATATAGGTGTTAGCATCATACGTTTGGCCGCTTGCCTGCTGCACATAGATGCCGGAATCGATGGCATTGGCATAAAGCAGATTTCCCTTGCTCCGGGTGAATACCGGGTTAATGCTGAAAAACAGGCCATAAACCGGATTCCGGTAGGAGTACGTCCCGGAAACAGTATGGGACAGCTGGACATCCGGAATACCCGTGCCGACGTACTGACTCCTGTAGGAAGTATAGACCGGTGCGTCCACAACCTTAGTCCCTTGCATCGGGCTGGCG
>ONTQ01000018.1 GCA_900320795.1 uncultured Bacteroidales bacterium | reverse complement strand
TTCGTTTCTGGGCAACCTTCAATATAGGCGCTTATAATCAAGTATTTAGCGGAAATTAACGGAAACAAAGGGAAAATGTTCGATTCCCCTCCGGGCTACAAGAAAAGGATTGGCAAACGCCAATCCTTTTCTTGTAGCCCATTGTCTTCGACTTACTTTGGGGTTCTACAGGGCAATACCCACATGAGCTCCGATGGTTGGGCCGATGCTGAGGCCGATAAAGAAGTTGGACTTGCCCCACAGGTGGAAAGCAATGCCAGGTTGCCAGGATCCCCAAAACTTCCAGTCTCCGGGTAGAACGGGAAACTCAGGTTCTGCGCCAGGGGAGCGCACAACACCATTATCCATGTACCAGTCGCTCATTTTATAAATAACGCGAGCTCCCAACATGATATCGCTGTACAAGGAGAAATTCTTTCTGTGGCCCAGAGGAATATAATGCCGATGATAAGCAACAATATTTACACGTTGTCCAGACGGGTGTGATTCAGGGCCGAAAAGAAAGAAGGAATAGCCCCAACCAACACCCAGTCCGAACACCTTGTTCTGACTGGTACGGATGCCACCGGTAAAAATGGCGGAACAGTCAAACAATTCTGCGTTGGCACGTAAACTGAACTCCGGCTTCCACCCCTTGCGCCCCTCCTTGGAGAGATGTGCCTTCACGCTGCTGAAATAATCTGAGACCAAAAAACGCGGCTGCTCAAAATTGAGTTTCTCTCCCGTCACAGCAACAGTTGAGTCTGCCTCCTGTGCGGTGGCCGAAAAGGCAATCAGAAAGGATAATATAGTGATTGTAAAGTGCTTCATGGGGTTATTGTTTTTCAAACATGGAACGTAGGTCTTCAAGTGTGGCGCTGCCCTCCAGATAAAGGATGGTAATGATCCAGGCGGCTCCGACGGGTCTGGCCTGGTAGCAAAGATAGCGACGCACCCGTGCGAAGGGAGCGGGCTGTATCAAGGCGTATGTCAAGAGTTCGCCCGTCATTTCCGTTTCGGCCGATTGTGCTTCGGCCGCATCGGCCTGAATCAACTCCGCCACTTCTAAGGCAGTCTTCTCATCGACCTGGAATTGAACACTATGGTAGTAATCCAATTTATAAGTGGCCATGCTTTCGCCGCGAGCTTCCGTGATTACCATCCGTTTTGTAGGAACAATCTTCCCCTTGAAGACGGGATAGCAGTTCAGCCCCCGCTGGGCAAAAGCCGCCCCAGAAAACAGGAGCAAGGCCATTATGCACATCAATAACCTTTTCATCGCTCGAACATTTCGAATAAGTTAATTTCGGCAGGAGAACTGCCGCCGAAGAAATCGGCAAGGGATGACGCGACTGATGCCATAACCTGCTGATTGTCGGTGGTTTTCTCCCCATATGAGTAACAGACATAGAGTTCTTCACCTGTTTGGGTCCCGCTATTCCTGATGGTAAAGCCGATGGCAACAACAGCGGCGATACTGGCGGCAGCGGCAACCAAAGGGAGGAGACGTACTGTACTTGCTCTCCGGGCCTTTTTCTCTTTGCCGATGGAGAGATAACCCAAAACGCCCCTGAGTTCATCGAACTCAGGATCGTCCGCCCGTGCAACATACCGGGCCAGTTCCCACTCCTCTTTGGAAGTGGTTTCGGCATCCCAGTACCGCTGCATAAGGTCCAAGTATTTTTCTTTATCTGTCATCTTTCAAAGCGTCTCTAAGTGTTTTGCGGGCGCGGGAGAGCTGCATCCTCACTGCTGCGGGCTTCATCCCCAACTCCGCCGCTATCTCTTCCAGGGTTCGTCCTCCGTATTCTTTCTCCTCCAGTATGTATCGTTGTGTGTCTGTTAACTCCGCTTGAATCTTCTCCTTCATCTGGGCGAAGGCCCGTTCTTTTTCCTGCGTATCGGGACTGTCATCGGCATAGTCCCTTTCCAAAGGAACTGACCGGGCTCGTCGGCGTTCATTCAGGCTGGCATTCCGGACCGTCCGGGTGAGCAGCGCTTCGGCTTCCTTTTCCGACTGCAGCGGATACTGTCGGCGCCAAAGCCTCACGAAACTGTCCTGCAGGATATCCTCCGCGCCATCGGCATCCGGCAATATCCTGCCGGAAACCCGTTTGAGCCTCTGCCGAAGCCGTATGAACGCATCTGTCAAATAGTCAGCCATTGCTGTGGTTATTTCACATTCTCTCTATGTCGTCTATCTATATAACACACGACCAATAAGAATGTAACAAAGAATCACTGTACTTCTTTGTATAAAACTCAGCCAAAATGGGCTTTTGCTGTTGGTTTTGGCTGAATTATGCGAATAGAGAATCCAGCGTAACTATATCATTGATATGACTTTTGTGCTTGGATTCAGTCACGCCGATTGATGTCACGAGGGTTATATAAATGGAGTGGCTGGGCTTGTGAATGCCGGAGTTTCTTAAAGCAGCAATCTGATTGGTCAATTCGTTGACATCAGTATCTTTGAGAATATATTTCCCTTCAGAAAACTTCATCTCGCAGATGTAGTCGGCACGTTCGGCCGTGGCGGGGATGAGGAGGTCAATTTGAACGCCTTCTCCGTCCGGAGTTTCTCCCTTCCAACTGAAAGGAGTAGCGTATTCCTTTATGCGGAGAGCATTGGCCAGCTGTGGCATATGTTCTATGACCAGGAGTTCGAAGGTGTTCCCCGCCCAAGTGTAAAATGGTTTACTCCGCTGGACTGAGCGCCAGGAGGTATAATCAGGATTCTCGCAGAAACGCAGATAAAACAGCGTAAAGAAGTCCATCAGCTGGTAGACCGTCTGCTTCCGGGGGCCGCCGTATAGGGTATAACTCCGGATGATGCCGGAGTCCGTCAGATTCTCCAGCACTTCCGAGAATGTGCCGCCGCCTTTCTTTTCTACTGCATCAAGCAGGTCATTTCTTGACATTCCATAGAAGTTTTTCCCAAGTTCCCGGATGACTCTTATATAAACGTCTGATGTAGAGTACAGGCCGGCGTAAACATCCTTAAACTCTTGTTTGGCTCTGTCCTTGCTGAAATATATGGTGTTTATGTTGTCCGCCATCGTTCGATCCGTCCGGAACTTGTCCATGTAGTAAGGTATCCCACCGATAACCATATAGGTTAAGGCGACCTCATACCGGGAGAGGTGGAAACCGCGCTTTTCCCAGTAATGCTCGCATTCTGCCAGCGTGAATGGCTTGAGGGCGATTGTCTCAGTGGTTCTGCCGTATAATCCTCCATATTCCCGAATCACATTGTCTATCATCCAGCTGGTAGCAGACCCACAGACAATAAGGAAAATATCCTTTCGTTTTCGTGCCCACTGGTTCCAGAAGAAACCGAGTTCGCTCACCAGTTCCGAGGATTGGGGCCCGGCCAGCCAAGGCAGTTCATCGATGAATACCACCTTGCGGCGGGCTCGTTTGCTCAGGAGAAGCTTCTTAAGCAAATTCATCGCGTCAAGCCAGTTGGAGGGCACAGGATTCTCTTCTTCCGGCAATCCATACTCCAGCAAGCTGCTGTAGAAGTGGCGGAGTTGCTGCTGGCGGTAGGATTCCACCTTCTCCGCATCATCCTTGTCCACCTTGATGTACAGGCCCACTGTCATAAAGGTGAATTTGTTCTCAAGGGCTTCCTCTATCAAGAAGGATTTGCCCACACGGCGCCTGCCGTAAAGGACCAGAAACTCGGAACGCTCTGATGTGTAGAGCCTTGAGATAGTGGCAAGTTCTTCTTCTCTGCCGATAACTGAAGATGGGTTCATACTTGTGCTAATTGGTTGATACAAAGATAGTAAATAATCTTTTACTGTCCTAGAAATTCAGCCAAAATCGATAAAAGATCTTCATTTTGGCTAAATTTCAAAATGTTGATTAGGCATTATTGTTATGTTTACATTGTTGTCCCATTGTTTTACCCAAATCTTAAATAATGAAGCAACTGACTGAAATTTAGTGAGTTCCAGACTTGCAATGTAAGTTTCCTAAACTTTAAATAGAGGTTCGATTCCTCGTGGGGCTACATTATTTTAGGCTATATTAAATGCCGGTTCTCGTGCTCGATGTTCAGCCGGCTGCAGCGCTGGCAGCGCGAAGTACTCCACTGGAATCGGATATCCTTTCCCGTATCGCCGTTGTCCTCAACGCGCACCTGGATCTTATTTCCAACGTATTGGCCGCAATCCGATTTATACATCTTTTTTTCTTATTTTTGTAGAAATATATAACGCATTGTGAATCACTATGATCAAGAATGTCCTTTCTTCCTTTGCAGCCACTGTTCTCACCATCCTGCTTACGACCTCCTGTTCTCCCGGTAGTGTCTGGGTTAAAGTGCAGGGGAACAAGTTTATCGGCCCGGACGGGAACGAACTGGTTTTCCGCGGTCTTTGTTTTTCGGATCCGGTAAAGCTGGTCTGCGACGGCCAGTGGAACGAGCGCTACTTTGCGGAAGCTGCTGACTGGGGCGCCAACGCGGTGCGCTTTGCTGTCCACCCCTCCAACCTGAACGCCATGGGTTGGGAGGAAACCTTCAAGATCATGGACCAGGGCATCGCCTGGGCCAAACAATATGGGATGTACGTAATTATGGACTGGCATTCCATCGGCAACCTTAAGGACGAGTTATATACCTCGCCCATGTACAATACCACCAAGGCAGAGACCTTCAAGTTCTGGCGTACGGTGGCCCGACGCTATAAGGATGAGCCGGCAGTGGCATTGTACGAGTTGTTCAATGAACCTACGGTAACCGCTCCCGGTGTGGGTGAATGCACCTGGACCGAATGGAGGGAACTGCAGGAGCAGATCATAGATACCGTGCGCACCTATAACCCCCGTGCGATTTGCCTATGTGCCGGATTCAACTGGGCGTATGACCTGACTCCGGTAGCGGAAGAGCCGGTACAACGCGAGAATATCGCCTATGTGTCCCATCCGTATCCGATGAAACGGCCTGAACCCTGGGAAGAAAAATGGGAAAGGGATTTCGGTTTTGTGGCCGAGAAGTATCCGCTTATCTGCACGGAGATCGGATTCTGCCTGGAAGACGAACCCGGAGCGCACGTTCCCGTGATGGCAACGGAAGTCTATGGAGAGCATGTAACCCGTTATTTCGAACAGAAAGGCATCTCCTTTACGGTTTGGTGCTTTGATACCAACTGGGCACCTACGCTCATCCAGGACTGGAATTTTACCCCAAGCACCCAGGGACGGTTCTTCAAAGCCTACCTGCAGGAGAAGGCTGTCCGTTCGGAATAAATACCGGAAAAATAGATTCAGTTTTCTAAAATAAACCTTTCCAGGTGTGTGAAAATGTGTACCTTTGAAAACGAAAGATTTGTTATGGGTAACTTTGGTCATTTTGATGACGCCTCGCGTGAATATGTGATTACCAGGCCGGATACGCCATGGCCCTGGATCAATTATATGGGAACGGAAGATTTCTTTTCCCTCATTTCCAATACGGCGGGCGGCTATTGTTTCTACAAGGATGCCAAGTTCCGTCGCATCCTGCGTTACCGCTACAACGGCGTCCCCATGGATGCCGGCGGCCGCTACTATTATATCAAGGACGGTAATACGGTGTGGAGTCCCGGCTGGAAACCTTGCAAAACACCGCTGGACAGCTATGAGTGTCGTCACGGCATGGGATATACCCGGATTACGGGAGTCAAGGACGGCCTTCGGGCCGATGTCCTATTCTTCGTCCCCATCGGCCACCCCTGCGAGGTGCATCGGGTGCGGCTCGCCAACAACGGCCATGCTCCCAAGCGTATCCAACTGTATTCCTTCGCCGAATGGTGTCTTTGGAACGCTTCCACTGATATGGAGAATTTCCAGCGGAATCTCTCTACCGGAGAGGTTGAGGTGGAAGGAAACGTGCTTTATCACAAAACCGAATACCGGGAACGCCGGAACCACTATGCGTTCTTTGGCGTAAACCGTCCCTTCGACGGCTTCGATACGGACCGGGAGACTTTCATCGGCCTTTATAATGGCTTTGAGGCTCCGCAGCAGGTGTTTGCCGGGACGTCAGGTAATTCCGTAGCGCACGGCTGGAGCCCCGTTGCCTCGCATCGCCTGGACCTGGTTCTGGAGCCGGGGGAGGAGGAAGAACTCATTTTCGTGCTGGGCTACGTAGAGAACCCTGCCGACAAGAAATTCGTCGCCCCCGGGGTCATCAACAAGGAGGCAGCGCTCAAGATAATGGACGCCTTCGCATCTCCGGCGCAGGTGGACGCTGCTTTTTCGGCACTCAAAGTCTTCTGGGACGGCCTACTTTCCCGCTTCTCGGTGCAGTCGGCCGTGCCGGAACTGGACCGTACAGTGAATATCTGGAACCAGTATCAGTGTATGATCACCTTTTTCTTCAGCCGGAGCGCCAGCTTCTTTGAAAGCGGCATCGGCCGGGGAATGGGCTTCCGGGATTCCAATCAGGATCTGGCGGGCATCGTACATCTGATTCCGGAGCGGGCGCGTCAGCGTATCCTGGACATCGCCGCTACCCAGTTCCCGGATGGCGGTTGTTACCATCAGTACCAGCCCCTTACCAAGCGAGGCAACAATGACATAGGCGGCGGATTCAATGACGACCCGCTGTGGCTCATCTTCGGCACGGTGGCCTATATCCGGGAAACGGGTGATTTCGGCATCCTTCAGGAGCCCGTTCCATTTGACAACCAGCCCGGAACCGAGGTTTCGCTGCTGGAGCATCTGAAGATCAGTTTCAAGCATGTGACGGACAATCTGGGACCGCACGGGCTGCCGCTTATCGGCCGGGCCGATTGGAACGATTGCCTGAACCTGAATTGCTTCTCGGACAATCCCGACGATTCTTTCCAGACCACCGAGAACAAATCCGAAGGCTCCAAGGCCGAATCCCTGATGATTGCCGGCCTGTTTGTGGCCGAGGGCCGGGATTTTGCCCAGCTCCTGGAGCGGATAGGGGACAGCGGTGCCGCCGGAGTGAAGAAAGCTGTGGCCGATATGGAAATGGCTGTGAAAGAACATGGCTGGGACGGTGAATGGTTCCTCCGCGCGTATGACTACTATGGTGGGAAGATCGGCTCCAAGGAGTGTGAGGAAGGCAAGGTGTTCATCGAGAGCCAGGGCTGGTGCACCATGGCCCGCATCGGGGCGGAAGAAGGCCTCTGCGACAAAGCTTTGGACTCCGCGAAAAAGTATCTGGAATGCGAGTACGGCCTGGTCCTGAACAACCCGGCCTATACAAAGTACTACATTGGCTACGGCGAAATCAGTTCTTATCCGGAAGGCTATAAGGAGAATGCCGGCATTTTCTGCCACAACAATCCTTGGGTCATTATCGGTGAGGCGCTGGCCGGACGGGCCGAAGATGCCTGGCGGCATTATCAGAAGATTACGCCGGCTTTCACGAAGGATCAGGCTCTCCGGAAAGTGGAGCCGTATGTGTTCTGCCAGATGGTGGCCGGCAAGGATGCCGTTACCCCCGGCGAGGGTAAGAACAGCTGGCTCACCGGTACGGCCGCCTGGGCTTGGAAGGCCGTGAGCGAGGCCCTGCTGGGCATCAAGCCGCAGTTCGATGGCCTGCTTGTGGAGCCTTGCATCCCCATCGGCACCTACCGGATTCACCGCCGCTTCCGCGACGCCGAATACAATCTGGTCATCCATCAGACGGGGAAAGGCGGCAAGGTATTCATTCCCTACAAACCCGGGAAACAGGAGTTTGAAATCAATCTTTAAGCCCGGCGTCCCGCGGCCGGCCCGAATATGAAGAAGATAATCGTACTCTCCCTGATGCTTCCCTTGTTGTTTTCCTGTTCTTCGTTCCGGACCAGGAGTTTCGGCCGGAACCCCAAGCCGGACGGCATTACTTCTTTTTACGAGTTTAGTTACTCGTTGTTGATGCGCTATCCTGAAAAATACTACCTGGTGGAACGCGATGCCGAAGGGCGTGTAAACATCGCATGGTCGGAGCAGGGCGAGGAAGAGATTCGCGTGATTCTGGCTCCGGAGGATTTCTTAGCCCGTATCCACGCCATCGTGTCTGAGCATCGCCTTCATAAGCTCAGACAATCATATCTGCCGCGGATGAAAGTATTGGACGGAGATATGTGGCGTGCCCGCATCCGTTTTGACCGGAATTCCATTCATCGACCGGCGGAAACACGACTAGCCCCACTGCCCTTGATTTTAACCATTTCTTCCTGCGTAAGGAATCTGGAGAAGGCCCGGAAGGAGTTTTCGGGAATCTCGCTGAATTTCATCAGGACAAAGGCGTCCAGGCTGTCATGGAAGTCGGGATCGACATTGAAGCAAACGAGCTTGGCACCAAAGGCAACATATTTTCTGAGGAGAACGGGCAAACGGAATTCGCCGTCGGACAGGGTGCTAAGAAGGCGGTCCACGTCGTCCAGGGTATGGCAATGATCCAGGAGCTGGTCCGGATTCACGCGCAAATAATCGGGTTTGAAAGGATGCGTGGGCACCATGAAGGAAGAGGCATTCTCCATACTGCAGTTTTTCTGCATGAAATGGTAGATGAGACTCTTGTAGAAGGTCGGGAGGTCGTTGCTGATGCTGGCCGGTCCCATGCTGTATTCTACGCCTTCTTCCCGTACGGCGGCGGTGAGAATGCCTGATAGCAGGAGTTTGAGGGTGGATACATCCCGCTGATACTGGGGCAGGATGATGGTGCGTCCCAGCTCAATAGCCGAAGGAAGATAGGGAAGGAACTTTTCCTTGAACCGGAAGAGGGAATCCGTATAGAAATTATGTTCTCCTCCCGGAAGCTCCATCAACTCTTTACCGACGCCGATGCGGTAGGCTCCGGCAATTTCATCGTGGGGAATATTCCAGAGAATGAGGTGCTTATAGTTCTTGTCATAGACGTCTGTGTCCAGAGGCGTACCGGTTCCTTCTCCCACCGCACGGAAGACCATTTCCCTGAGCCGGGCCAGTTCCCGCATCGTATGCGGAATATCCCCGGCTGGAGTAAGAAAGCAGCGATAGTCTCCGGATTCGAAGAGAATCCGGTCATGGATGCGGGCGATTTCTTCCCGTACGAGGGCCGGGTCTTCCTGGGGAGCAATGGGAACCATCGGAACCTGCTCCACTTTTTTCTCGGGAAGGCATTTGACCTCCAGCGCATAGGTGCGGCTGCGGAGATACTGTCCCAGCGTATCCACATCCATATCGGCCATCTCAGCGGGCAGGATGGGCTGGCCGATCCGGACTTTCACGAACGTTCCCTTTTTGTTGAACAGTTCATGGATGAGACGGACAGTCCGGATGCGGGGATGAATCTTCCCCAGCCAGTGGAAATTCCGGGAATTGGTCCCGTCAAAATAAATGGGAATGACCGGCAGGCCGGATTTCTTGATGAGTTTGATGATATTGGGCGCCCAGGGTTTGTCTTCGATGACGGGCTGTTCTCCAATGGCCGTGCGGGCTTTTCCCTTCTGGTACGTGGCGACTTCTCCGGCCGGGAAAAAGCCGATGGCTCCGCCGTCCGCAATGTGCTTGAGGGCGGCCCGGATGCTGTTGACGCTGCGGGCGTCGGTTTTGCCCGAAAGGTTGTCCACCGGGAGGAATCCCTCTTTCAGGTTGGGAACGAGGGATAACATGAAGGTGGTGAGAAGTTTATAATCGGTCCTTTTCCGAAGGATGGAATCGCAGAGAATGAGACCGTCAATGCTGCCGAAATGATGATTGGAAACCGTGATGAATCCGCCATCTGACGGGATGCGGTCCATTTCTCCTTCCGGGATTTCATAACGGATTCCGATATATTCCAATACATGCTTGGAAAAATCGGGGGCGTTGTCCTGGGCAAATTTGGCTTGCGTGGCGTTCACCTTGTCAATCTCCAGCGCTTTCATGACGAGGCGGGTGACCCATCTTCCGAAACCTCCTTTGAGACCCAGCATTCCCTGTAGTTTCTCTGTACTCAGAACGAACTCTTTTCTTTCCATATCACAAATATAGTGAAAAAAGTAGAATATGGTTGTCTATTGGGCGATAAAGGCATAGGTGATGGTCCCCATCTGCCTTGCAGGGGCCGATGACGAAGCAGAAAACCGGGACAGCCGGGCGGCGCGGACGGCAAAGGTGCGAAGACACCCGTCCGGAGTGGAGAGCTTGTCATCGACCTTGGCGTTCACGACATCTCCCCTGTTATTGACGGTGATTATGACGGTGACTTCTCCGGCCCCGTAACAACGGTATGCCGGGATGGGAAGATGGGAGGCGTTCCGCCCGTCCAGGCTCCAGGAAAGTACGGAAGGTCCGCTGTAGGGGCGTGGTTTTTCCTTTTCCGGCTGATCCTGTTTGTCTGGCTGGGCGGCGGCGAAAGCGTCGGGGTCATCTTCCTGACGATGCTGCCCGTCTTTCAGTTCCTGGGCCAGCCGCTCCGCTTCTTTGTAGAGTTCGTCGGCATTGATGCCTTTGTCATCCTTCAGAGCCGACCGGTTCACGGCCACATTGCGCATCTCGCTGGAGTGGATGGCCTGGGCGGCAGCCAGAAGGCGTTCCAGATTCTCGGCCGCCTTTTCCTGCAGCTCGGCTTCTTGTTCCTGGCGCTCTTTTTCTTCCTGTTGGGTGAAATCCAGCACGAAACTGTTCTCCCTTTTGACTTCGTACCCAATCTGAACCGCCAGCAAAATGATAATCACCGCAAGATGAACGCTTACGGTGATATATAATCCGGCTTTCTGGTCTGGACTGAGCTGGAATCTCATTACTTGTGATGCTTGTTCTTCTTCTGGTTCAGGGCCTGTTCCACCGTGGTGGTAAGGATGTCGATGGCTACCTTGTTATGACCGCCCTGGGGGACGATGACATCGGCATAACGTTTGGACGGTTCGATGAACTGCAGGTGCATGGGTTTGACCGTATCACAGTAATGTTCGATGGCGGTTTCAATGGTGCGGCCGCGTTCTGCAATGTCGCGGACGATGATACGCATGAGACGGTCGTCATCGTCGGCATCCACGAAAATCTTGATGTTCATCTGGTCTCGGAGTTCCTTGCAGGTGAAAATGAGGATGCCTTCCACAATGATGACATCGGCCGGCTCTACCCTGACGGTCTCCGTGGTGGAACGGGAGCAGGTGATGTAAGAATAGATGGGCTGCTCAATGGTTTTGCCGCTTTTGAGTTCTCTCACCTGCTGGCACATGAGTTTCCAGTCGATGGCGTCGGGGTGGTCGAAGTTGATGTTCTTCCTCTCTTCCACGGGTACGTGGCTGGAGTCTTTGTAATAAGAATCCTGGGGGATGACTACTACGCGACCCTGCAACTGATTGACAATGGCTTTGACAACGGTTGTCTTCCCGGAGCCGGAACCTCCGGCAATACCAATTACGAGCATGATGGTTATTTGGTTAGGTTAAAACTCTGCGTTCTTCGGAGTACGGGGGAACGGAATCACGTCACGGATGTTGGCCATGCCGGTGACGAACAGGAGCAGACGCTCAAATCCGAGGCCGAATCCGCTGTGCGGCACGCTGCCGTAGCGGCGGGTGTCGATATACCACTCCAGGTTCTTGCGGGACATGCCCAGCTCTTCGATACGTTTTTCCAGCTTTTCCAGGGAAGCTTCACGTTCGCTGCCACCGATGATTTCTCCGATCTTCGGGAACAACACGTCCATGCCCCGGACGGTGCGGCCGTCTTCGTTCTGCTTCATATAGAAGGCCTTGATATCCTTGGGGAAATCAATGAGGATGACCGGCTTGCCGAAGTGCTTCTCTACCAGATAGCGCTCGTGCTCGCTCTGGAAATCCGTTCCCCAATGGACGGGATACTCAAATTTGACCCCGTCGGCAATGGCTTTTTCAAGAATCTCCACGGCTTCGGTGTACGTGACTTTCTGGAAGGGGATGCCCAGAACGCCCTGCATGCGCTCAATGAGTCCGTCGTCGTACTTGTCGTTGAGAAACTTGAGGTCCATGTTGTCCTGAAGGTCATAGAAGGCCATCTCGGGTTCAATCATCCAGAATTCTGCCAGGTGGCGCGGCGTATTGGAGTTTTCTGCCCGGAAGGTGGGACCGAAGGTGTAGATCTCTCCGACGGCCGTAGCGCCCAGCTCACCCTCCAGCTGTCCGGAAACGGTCAGGGACGTCTTCTTTCCGAAGAAATCTCTGGAGAAATCTACGTTCCCTTTCTTGTCCAGCGGAATGTTCTTGAGGTCCAAGGTAGTTACCTGGAACATATCTCCGGCACCTTCCGCATCGCTTTCGGTAATGAGCGGGGTATGCAGATAGACGAAGCCTTTTTCATTGAAGAACTTGTGGATGGCGAATGCCATGGCATTGCGAATACGAAGGACGGCACCGAAGGTATTGGTCCTGAGGCGCATGTGTGCTACGCTGCGGAGATACTCCAGGGTGGTGTCCTTTTTCTGGAGCGGGAAACGCATGGGATCGCAGTCTCCGAGGACTTCCATCTCGGTGGCCTGGATTTCCACGGCCTGGCCACTGCCCATGGATGCAACCAACTGTCCTTTCACGGAAAGGGATGCTCCGGTGGTAATGCGTTTGAGGAGCTCTTCATCGAAGAGCTCCGTATTGGCTACAATCTGGATATTATTGATGGTGGAACCGTCATTAAGGGCGATGAACTTTACCTGTTTATTGCCTCTCTTGGTACGTACCCAGCCTTTGGCCAGTACTTCAACGCCCGGCTCCGAGGCAAGCAGAGCCTTGATTTTGGTCCTTTTCAGAGTTTCCATTTCTTTCTAAACTTCAAATTATGCAAATATAACATTTCTTCCCCAAATCGGCAACCCTTCTGGGGCAACAATGCCAGATACTCTTTGGCGTGGGGCGAATCGGAAAGAAGAAATCGTTTCCGGAGCCGACTTTTGATTACGCTGGCTGCCCGCGCATTCTTGAGCCCGGCCAGACGGGCCGACAGGTCGGCCGTGAGTCCGGCTGCCCCATAGCAGAAGATAAGGATATCTTTGGGTTTCAGATCTTCAAAGTCCGCGCAGAGGCGGTCGAGGATTCCGTCCATCCTTTGGTTCATTCTTTTTTGCAGATAGCCTGGTTTTTCCGGTCCGCCCAGAATCTCCTGCAATTTTTCCAGGCATTTCTTCCGCCGGTACTCGTCGGTGTAATGCATTTCTTCAGACAGGAACCATTCCGCCGCGAAAATGCTGAGAAGAACAACTTCTTCATTGATTCTTCTTTTCTGTTTGTGACGCACGATTTCCGTCGCCACGGGCTGTCCGCCCAGGTCTGTTTGTTTCTTCATGGTTTATGATTATGATTATTGCGCGGCAAAGATAGATGCCTGCGATGGAACCATGAATAACCGGGGAGCAGTCTGAAGACACAAAAAAAGCAACCTGCGTGAGGTTGCTTTTTTCAGTATATTACGATGTGAAATCCTTAGTCTTTGGCCGGTTTGCGGGCGGCGTACATAATCTTAAGGGCGGAGCAGCGACGCAGCTCCTGTTTCACATCGGAAACGATACCCATGCGGACGTCTTGGTCGACACGGAGGTTGACGGTCATCAGGGACCGTTCGGCCTCGCTCATGGCATCACGCTCTGCCGCGATGAAGTCACGGATGTCGGCTACCGTCTTGAAAGAGTCGTTGAGCTGGATACGGGCGTCGGTACCATACATAGCCTGATACTGGAGGGTAGGGCTACCGATATTGATATTGGCGCTCAGGTCCTTTCTCTCGAGTTTGGCAACCTCGGATGCGACCGGCATGGTAACTTTTACCTTCTGCTCGGTTTCACGCATCTGGGTGGTCACCATGAAGAAGAACAGGAGCATGAACACGATATCGGACAGGGAGTTGGACGATGCCTGAGGGACTTCCTTCTTATTGCTGGAACTTCCAAATTTTGACATAATTCTTACCTCCTATTATTTTTTACCGGTATCCTTAGGCTCTGCCTCGGAGATGTTCTGAGGAACAGCCTTCTTTACAATTTCCTGCTCGTCTTCCGACAGACGGGAGAACTTCTTTCCGAAGTTGGCTCTGGAGAAATCATCTCGGAGTTCGTTCACGGCCTTTACCAGTTCGTTCTGGACTGCAATGTAGGCCTGGTAACTGGTACCACGGTCGTTCTGCAGGGAGATAACGCCCTTGGAGACCATGTAGGTCTTGCCTTCGATTTCCTTGGCTTCCTTTTCAGGGAGGTTGGGATCGTTGCTGGGGTTGGTGAGGAACTCTTTGATCTTTTCTTTCAAGTACGAGATGTCCATGGCTTCGCTACCGGCAAACAGCTTATCGGCAGAGTTGATTCTGACGATGATGATGTTACGGCGGTTAACCTTCTGATCCTGGGCTTGTTTCTCGTCCGGAATCGGAGGAAGGCGGCGCTGCAGACCTGACTGGTCACCCATGGTTGTAGTCATGAGGAAGTAGCACAGGAGCAGGAATGCAATGTCAGCCGTTGAACCGATTGCTTGGAAATTTCTTCTTGCCATGGTTTACTTTACTTTTTGTTGCGGATGGTCATCAAAACTTCACCTACAATGATGGACAGGATGGCTGCGCCACCGACGATGTAGGCCATGTTGAGGATGGTGTCGGTCATCTTAAGTTCGGTTGCGGTGGGGAGCTTGGCACCGGAATAGCCCACGGCAGGGGCTCCGGAAGCCAGCAGGTAGCAGACGCCGAAGAGGACGGCTGCACCGACCACAGCGATTCCGATCTTGATGAGGCCCTTGGGATTGGTGGTGGCGGTAACATACAGTCCCACGCAAATCACAGCTGCCAGGGCGATGCCCAGAACGATGTAGGCCCAGTAAAGGAGCACATTCGTTGCAGCGCCGTCATTGGCCTCGAATCCCGTGAAGAAACCCCAGACCAGCACGCAGATGCTCAGGATCATAAGGACCCAAAGAACAATCTTGAAAATTTTAGCGTATTTCTGGTTTTCCATTTTAATTCGGAATTAAAGGGGGTTACTTACTTTTTGTTGTTGAATTTGACCATGGTGTCCACGAAGCGGATGGAAGAGTCTTCCATATCGATGGACAGGGAGTCGATCTTGGCAATGATATAGTTGTAGAAGATCTGGAGAATCATAGCAACGATAAGACCGCCCACAGTGGTGATAAGGGCAACCTTCATACCGCCAGCCACAACGTTCGGGGAGATATCACCGGCAGCCTGGATAGCGTCGAAGGCCTGGATCATACCGATAACGGTACCAAGGAATCCGAGGGACGGGGCGATGGAAATGAACAGACCAATCCAGCTGAGGCCGTTCTCCATGAGGCTCATCTGAACGCCGCCATAGGAGACGATGGTCTTTTCTACGACATCCACACCCTGGTCTGCACGAAGGAGACCCTGATAGAAGATGCTGGCCACGGGGCCACGGGTTTCACGGCATACTTTCTTGGCTTCTTCGATACCACCCTTTGCCAGAGCAGCCTCAACATTCTCGAGGAGTTTGGTGGTGTTGGTCTTGGAGAAGGCCAGATAGAGGATACGCTCGATAGCGAGGGCCATACCGATGATGAGGCAGATGATAATCAGGGACATGAAGCCTGCGCCACCTTCGATGAATTTGGTCTTAAGAGCCTGGTGGAGGGGAACTTCCTCACCGTTTCCGGCGAAAAGGTCCACAACCTCTTCAGCTTCTTCAACCTGTTCCTGAGCAGCAGGAGCAGCGCCCTCATCTTGAGCGGAAGCGATGTTTGCAGTGAAGGTCACGAGACCGGCGACTGCCAAAAACATGAAAAACTTTTTCATAATCGTTTTTGTGTTGTTAGTTATAAGTTGAATTAGTTAGTAACTATAATTTCCTTTTGGTCGTGCAATTTAGGAATAAAAATCCAATTTGCCAAAGATTATTTCGTTATTTCGCCACAAAGGTTCTTTTCCAACATGGTTTTCACCCATGAGTTGTTGTCGCTCCGGCCCATCAGGGAGAAGAGTTTTCCAAGGGCGGCTTCGGTGGTGATGTCGCTGCCGGAAAGCACGCCGGCGTGCTTGAGCGTGGCGCCGGTTGCATACAGGTCCATGTTTACCGTGCCGGATTTGCATTGGGTGACATTCAGCAGAATCTTTCCCGAACCGCTGGCTTCCCGGACGATGTCCAGGAACCATTCCTTGGACAGGGCGTTGCCGGAGCCGTATGTTTCGATGATGCAGGCCCGGGTGAGCGGATCCGAAACCACGGAACGCATCACCTGCGGAGTCATGCCCGGATGCACCTTCAGGATGGAGACCCGGGTGTCCAGGCGGGTCTGCACCCGCAGCTGGGCATCCCAGTAAACGGGTTTGCGGATGATGTCCGTATTGTAGCGAATCTGGATGCCGGCCTCGGCCAGGGGTGGGCAGTTGGGGGAGGCAAAGGCGTTGAAGGCTTCCGCGCTGTATTTGGTGGAGCGGTTCCCGCGGAGAAGCCGGGAATCGAAATAGATGCATACTTCCGGTACGCGGGCATGTCCCTCATAATCTTTGGCAGCGGCGATTTCCACGGCCGATATCAGGTTTTCCTTACCGTCGGTACGGGGTACGCCGATGGGAAGCTGGCTTCCCGTAAACACCACGGGTTTGGTGAGTCCTTCCAGCATGAAACTGAGCGCGGAGGCGCTGTAGGCCATGGTGTCGGTCCCGTGCAGGATCACAAATCCGTCATATTCCTCGTACTTGTCGCGGATGATTTCTGACAGGGATATCCACAGGGACGGTTCTACGTCCGAAGAATCGATCAGCGGTGCAAAGGTGTACGAGTCAATCCGGACGTCATACTTGTTCAGTTCCGGGACTTCTTCCATAATCTGGCTGAAGTCGAAAGGCTTGAGGGTCCCGTCCATCGGGTCTTCTTTCATGCCGATGGTACCTCCGGTGTAAATGATTAGGATAGAAGCGGTCATATTCCGAACAGCGTTTCAGCGTTATGGGTGGTGATGGTTTCAATCTCTTGGACGGGCAGCCCCTTGACCTCGGCCACTTTGGCTGCGATGAGGGGAAGGTAGGCGCTCTCGTTGCGGCGGCCGCGGAAGGGGACCGGGGCCAGGTAGGGCGCATCGGTTTCCAGCAGGATCTTTTCCACCGGAATGCGCTCCAGTGTTTTGGGGAGGGATGCGTTCCTGAAGGTGACGACACCGCCGATCCCCACGGAGAAATCGGCCCAGCGGTTGGCTCTTTCGTAAATCTCGTAGCTGGCCGTGAAGCAGTGAAGATTACCTCTCAGGTGCAAGTGCTTACAATCTGAAAGCACTTCAAAAAAATCTTCCCAGGCATCCCTAAGGTGGATGTTCACCGGAAGATTCAGCCGGGTGGCCAGTTCGAACTGCAACCTTAAAACCTCTTTCTGCTCCCGGACAAAATCCTTCCCTTCATGATAGTCAAGGCCGATTTCGCCGATAGCAACGATTTTGTGCGAGGTGGCAGTTTCCTCGGCAAGGGCGAGTTCCTCTTTCCAGTTTTCGGCCGTGACGGAACCAGGATACAGGCCGGCCATCTGGAAAAGGACGCCGGGATCGCGTTTGCCGATTTCCCACATGGCGGGCCGCTCGTGGGAATCCACGTCGGCCTGGATCATTTTTCCGACGCCGGCCTCCAAGGCTCTTTGAATGGCTTCTTCCGCATCCGGAAGCAGCCACTCGTCGTAGAAATGAGTATGTGTATCCACAAACACAGGTACAAATATATACAAAAAAAGCGAGTTTTGGGCCAGGTGGGATTTCTTGCTGCCCACCACGCCCAGGATTATTGCCACACAAACCTTGAGTGGCTAAAACAGTGGGCCAGGTGGAGCGCATAAAAACACACCTGGCCCAGTCAAATGCATCGACCGGGTTGCCACCTGGGAGATGAAGAGACGACGCGGTATGCTTCCGCATCCAAATCCTTCAAGTTTCCGTCCTGGTCAATGGTAAAGCGCAAAAGCACGGTTCCTTCGAAGCGGAGAAACTATTGACCCACGAGGAGAAGGAATTCATGTCACGGCCCCGGAATGTGGGTTTTTGTTCCATGAAGAAGAGGTAGCAAGGTCGCTCTTCATGATTGTGCGCATAGTCCACGGAAAGGATTCTGGCCGACAGCAGATGCGGATCGTGCTTCCGCAACTATTTCCGCGGATTCCTTATGCCACACAGAGTCAGGGTGTCTCCTGGACGGATATCCCGTTCCCCAAAAGCGGGAATTTCATCTTTAGGTTCTCCTCCAAGTTGAACCTTGAAACGCGTACTGTCCAGTTGCAAAGTTATAAGAAGCCGGTCAATGTTGTACACATGTGCCAGCGGTGCGCGAACAGTATCCGTGGCGTAATTCTTCTGGGCAAGAGCCGTCACGCTGGCCGCCATACAGAGAAAGAAAACAAGAAGGGTACGTTTCATGGTTCTGTGCAAATGTGGTCTTTTTTCGTAAATCTACACCACCCGGATTCCAAGAATCTTTCCGATTTCCTCCCTGCTTATCCCCATCACTCTTGCAAGTTGGCTTGCACTTGTTTTCCGAGTGCGCCAAAGGTAAGGGATGATTCTGATTATCTTGTCTCTGGGAAGGGTGGCAAGTTCCTGGGAGAACCAGCGCTGAACGGTATCGGCCACGATTTTCCGGAAATCGGAATCGGACAACATCCGGCGTGGCCCATCCACCAGTTTTTCTTCCATCTCGGCAGGGCTCACCGAGCCGATGGTCTTGAACCAATAAGCCGGGTCGTCGTTGAAGGCTTGTTCCAAATAGGCGGTATCGCAGAAACTGTCCGGAATCAGTCTGTTCTGTTCGTCCAGTTGCCACGCCACGTTTTTCAGTTTGTCCCGTGTATGCATCAGGCGGCCGGTTTCTCTTTTAGTAAGAGATGCTACCTTTCTCCCTTCCGGGGCGGGACCTCTGCGAAACATGGCCTGAAAACCGCTCCATGGGTAATCCTGGACGGAGCATTTGTTGTCCAGGGCATTACGGGGGATGTAGGCCAGCGCATTTCTGACATACCAGTCATTATCCAGAAGAATGGCCTGTACTTCTGTCCGATGAAATATTTTGGGTTCATGATACTTGGCCTGGAACCACTGGGAATACATTTTCTTCAGTTCCTGGGCAAACGCATCTGCATCGGCTTGCAAGGCAGCCAATACCGCCACATGGGAGTGGTTGGATACCACTGCATAGATGACGACGAGCACATTTTTCCTTCGTGCGCACAAGGCGATGTACTTCACATAAACATCATAGTCTTCATTATCCCGGCAATGAACGGCCGTTTCCGCGCCTTTGATGCAAACGTGAAATGGGTGGACGGATTTGTACTCTCCGGAAGGAAGGATTCTGGTAACAATTCTCTTCATAAGGGTTTGTGTTTTGGGCCAGGTGGGATTTTGCGTGTATCACCTGGCCCGCTGTTTTGAAGGCTAAAGGCATGTATGGCATAATGTGTGGGCGCGGTGGGTAGTACGAAATCCCACCTGGCCCAGGGTGCTATCCCCAGGCGGGAGAAACCGAGCATCGGCGGAGAAAGTCGGTGTCAACCACGCCGTCGGCTTCCAGGGTGCCAACAGCGGCAACGACTTCTCCATAGGGCCTCCGGATGGTCTGTATCAGTTCTTCTACACCTATTCCCCGTTGCCGGAAAATGGCCAGGGCCACGGGAATAAGGGCCGATCCGGCCGAGTACTTCCTCACAAGGGCATGCCGGAACCTTTCCTCCGGGCTGTCTCCGGCCTGATTGGTGACCCAGGACCCGCCGGCGGCGCGGTGCCGCCGGCTGCCGCCCAGCCCCAGCTCGGATACCAACTGCTCAGGCGAAGTGATAATCTGCGCCATCTGGCTGGAAATGAGGGAATTGCAGCCGGCGCTGCGGATATCGTCCAAACGGCCCGGGACGGCGAAGACCTCCCGGCTGTATTCCACGGCATATTTGGCCGTCATCAGTGAACCACCCTTGCTCTTGGATTCCACCACCACAACGGACCGGGCAAGACCCGCGATAATCCGGTTGCGGCGGACAAAGTTGAGGGCCACGGGAGCCGTATCCATGGGATAATCCGTGACAAGGGCTCCGGAAGGGCTCCGGACCATATCCATGGCCAGCCGCTCATGCTGCCAGGGATACACGGTCTCTATGCCCGTGGCCATGACGCCGACAGTGGGCAGCCCGCATTGCAGGGCGGTCCGGTGGGCCACCCCGTCGGCCCCCAGGGCAAGGCCGCTCACGATGGCCGGCCGGGCCGGGGTTTCGGAGAGGGCCGTCACCAGTTTCTCGCACCATGCCTTCCCGTATGGGCTCAAGTCCCGTGTGCCTACGAAGGCCACCATGGGTCTCATCTCAAAGATTTCCGCCGGGCTGGAGGTCCCGTTCAGGTACAGTCCCAGGGGCGGGTCCGGACACTCCTTCAGGGCCGATGGATAGTCTTCATCGGCCAGGGAGAGGAAGCGGAAGCCGCCTTCCCGCACGCGCTCCAGTTCCTTCTGCGCCCACTCCAGTTCCTGTGGGACCAGGCGGCTCATGAGTTCAGGATGGGGCTGCCCTTCCGTATGCGAACCGTCAAAAAGGGCCAGGGCACTGCCGGCCTGCGCAATCCGTTGCAATGCCAGCGTAGGGTGATACCCGAAAATTCTGTTCAGGGCGCACAGCGCCACGTTTTCGTCAAAACTGCTCATGCCGCAAGATACGGCTCCAAAACGAAAAACAACGCAATCGTATGGCAGATTGCGTTGTTTCAGGTGTTTATTGTCGTTTTCGAAGAGGAACCTTCTGAAACAACAGTCTATACAATCAGGAGGGCGTCTCCGTAGGGACCGAACTTGTATCCTTCCTTGATGGCTTCTTCGTAGGCGGCCATCACCGGCTTGTATCCGCCGAATGCGGCCACGCTCATGAGCATGGTGCTCTGCGGGAGATGGAAATTGGAAACGATTGCATCCGGAACGGAGTAATCATACGGGGGGAAGATGAACTTGTTGGTCCACCCGTCGTAGGCGTTTACTTCGTGCGTAGTGGTGACATACGTCTCCAGCCCGCGCATCACCGTAGCGCCGATGGCGCAAACCTTGTGTCCTGTCCGTTTGGCTTTGTTGATGATGGTGGCGGCATTCTCCGGGATGATGAGGCGTTCGGAGTCCATGCGGTGCTTGGAAAGGTCTTCCACATCGACGGTGCGGAAATGGCCGATCCCCATGTGCACGGTGATGAAAGCTTTTTCGATGTCTTTCAGAATCATGCGGTTGAATAGCTCGCGGCTGAAGTGCAGGCCGGCTGCCGGGGCGCTCACGGCCCCTTCGTTGGCAGCGAAGATGGTCTGGTAATTCTCCACGTCTTCCGGAGTGGTCTTTTCCTTCACCCATTCCGGAACATAGGGCTCACCGAGGGAGAAGAGGGCTTCCTTGAAGTCTTCGTAGGATCCGTCGAAGAGAAAACGGAGGGTTCGGCCGCGGGACGTGGTGTTGTCAATCACTTCCGCCACCATGGACTCGTCTTCTCCGAAATACAACTTGTTGCCGATGCGGATTTTGCGGGCGGGATCCACGATGACATCCCACAGGCGCTGCTCCCGGTTGAGTTCACGCAGCAGGAGTACCATGATATCTGCCCCGGTCTTTTCCTTTTTGCCATACAAGCGGGCGGGGAAAACCTTGGTATCGTTGAGGACAAAGACGTCGCCCTTGCCGAAATAGTCGATAATATCTTTGAACAGGCGGTGCTCGATTTCACCGCTGTTCCGGTGAAGGACCATCAGACGGGCCTCGTCTCTCCAGCGGGGAGGTTCCTGGGCAATACGGTCCTTGGGAAGATCGAAGTTGAATTGTGAAAGTTTCATGTACTCCGTATTAGTGATACTTATAATATACGGTACTTTTTGGAAAATAGTTTCACTACTTTTTCCCGTATGCGTCCAGACGCGTCTGCGCCGACATCCGGTCGGTCTCCGTCTCGCCGTGGACGGCCATGAGGGTGAGGTATTTCTTCTCCATCTTGACATCCTTTCGGGTCCGTGCCATGAGGATGCAGTTCTTCAGGGCCGTCATGTCGCCGGGATGCTTCTTGAGAACCTGATCGAAGTATTTCTGGGATTTCTTGTATTCCTTTTTAATAAGATAATAGGAACCCAGGTTGTCCAGGAACATCGGCTCGTCCTTGCAATAGCCCAGCATGTGTTCGGAGAGGGCGCGGAAGGCTTCGTTCGATTTCTCGCTGCCAATCTGGAACAGGGCTGCGCAATAATCCTGCATAAGGGCGTTGAACTGTTCGGGAGAGATTTTTCCCAGCTGGTCGTGTTCCCAGTCGGGTTTCCGCTTGAAGTGATAGTCGGCAAGGGCCTTGAGTTCCTGGAGCGTCATTTCCGGCTCTTCCTTCTCGTAAGCCATCAGCGCATTGATCTTGAGGAAACGCCAGTCCAGGCGGTTCTCCCGCGCAGCGATGGCCTGGGTGATGGCCGAGTTGGCCTGGGCGAACAATTCGTCGTCGTACTCGTAAACCTCAAAATAGTTTACCTTGTTCCCCAGGGAATCGGTCATGGGAATCAGCGGGGGATTGCCCATATAACGCTCCCGGTTCAGGGGCACAACCTTGGAAGACTGGCAGCGGTTGAAACAGAACGTGAAGCGGGCCAGGCGGTGGTTGACATCGTCCGGCCAGGCTTCTTCCCATTTGTTCAGGAGGGTTTCCACTCCCACTCCGCTGGGCCCCACCCTTTCGGTGAGGTTGTTGTAGCGGCGCAGGAATTCTTCTCTCGAATAGGTCTCCTGCCCTGTGGCGGGCACGAGGAACGAAAGGCTCAGCAGTATAATCAGAAAACGTTTCATCGGATATCCATTCTAATTCGTTTGGCTTTGGGATAGAGGTTGTTGCAGCGCTTCCCCAGGTTTTTGGCAGGGCCCAGCGGCAGGTTTTCATAACAGAGGGTAAGCGGGCCGATGGGGGCATCCGCCGCCAGCACCAGGGCATCGCCGTGGAGATAGCGGAGCGCCTCTTCGCGGGTGAGATTCCAGCGGGGACCGCTCCATTGGGGAGCGGGGACTTCGGCCCGGAAAAGGGTGAAGGGATTGGCACTGCGGAGTCCTTCCGGGGTTCCGTGTTTCCGGAGGACGGCCGCGTACTGGCCTTCACCGGGGACGGTCCCGGGGAGCATCAGATAGCCGTGCTTGGTGCAGACGGCCGGTGGCTGCGGACAGGGAGGAAGGATATCGGCCCCCAGTTCACCGGCAATCCAGGCAACGGTTTCGTCGTTTTCAAGGTGATTGAAGGTGCAGGTGGAATACAGGAGCCAGCCGCCGGGCTTGAGGACGGGCCAGATGTCCCGGAGAATGCGGCGGGAACGGGCTGCGCAGAATTCCACCGTGGCCGGGGACCATTCGGCCACGGCCTGGGCGTCTTTCCGGAACATCCCCTCGCCGGAGCAGGGGACATCGGCCACGATCACGTCGAAAAGGGGCGTCTGTCCGAAAGCCGACGGATCCTTTGATACGGTTCCCACACAGGGGTCTCCCCAGGTTTCCACATTGGAGCGGAGGACGCTGTAGCGGCTGCGCATCACTTCGTTGGAGAGGAGGGTGAAGCGCTCCCCGAAACGCTCCCTCAGGGAGGCGGCAATGTCGGTGGTCTTTCCGCCGGGAGCAGCGCAGAGGTCCAGTACGACAGCCCCTTCCTCCAGTTCCAGTTGGCGGAAGAGATGTCCCACGAACATGGCCGATGTGTCCTGGACATAATAGGCCCCGGCATGGAAAAGCGGGTCCAGCGTAAAGACGGGACGTTCCTTGAGAAGGAAGCCCCAGGGGCTCCAGGGAACGGGGACGGCATCCGGGAAAGGACATTCCCGGAGTTTGGAAGGGTTCAGGCGTACGGACACCGAAGGAGGGCCTTGAAGGGCCTCCAGGACAGCATCGGCCCGCTCCTTGCCAACGGAGCAGGCGAGCATTTCGTCAAATCCTTCCGGAAAACCTGTCATTCTGAGCGTAGCGAAGAATCTATTTTGCCCACTTTGCGGGATCGAACCCTTCCGGCATTTTGCCGTTGGAAGCATCTGCCAGAGCGTCCACAACCTTGTCCAGGGCTTCTTTCACCTTGCCGGAGAGCATCATCTTCATCATGAGGTTCAGGTCTGCTTCTACTTTGATCCAGAAATCCGTCTTGTACGGGTCTTCCCGGGCGGGTTCGAAGTGCAGGACCACATGGAAGGCGAAGGGGGCGTCAAAGTCAACCAGCTCAATCCGGGAATAGGGAACCCGTTGGTGTACTTTCACGCCGATATGGAATCCCTGCACCGTGGCGGTGAGGGTGTCGTAATCGGCCGTAACCATGTCCCGCTTGTCTTCCGGAAGCATGCGCTGGAAGTTCTGCAGGTCCACGAAGGACATGTACATCTCGTAAGGTTGGCGGGATACGATACCGTGTTTACTTTCGATTTCAGTCATAATTGCTTATCTTTGCGTGCTGCAAATATAGCAAAAACCATGCACAAAATATACTTCGAGAAACGCTGCATCATCATTTGTTCCCCTTCCGAGGAAGCCCTGGCCGACCCTAACTCCGTAGAGTTCCATGTCGGGGAAATCCTGGATATCCACAAACTGGTACGCATGTTCGAAGTGCAGGACACCCTTTCCCGCATCTATATCCCCACGGAAGACATCGAACGCACCTATCGGCGTATCTGTTCGGAGTTCAAGGAAGTGAATGCGGCCGGAGGGCTCGTGAGCAACCGGCGCGGGGATTTCCTGCTCATCTCCCGCAGCGGCCTCTGGGACCTTCCCAAGGGACATCAGGAAGAAGGGGAGGATATCGAAGTATGCGCCATGCGGGAGGTCCAGGAGGAGACAGGGGTGGACCAGCTGGAGCTCCGCCGCCTCATCTGCATCACGGACCATGTCTATTTCCGGCAGGGAATGTGGCATCTCAAGCATACCTGGTGGTACGATATGCTCTATACGGATCCCACCAACCTGACACCCCAGCGGGAAGAAGACATTACCAAGGCGGCCTGGGTGGCCAAGTCTTCCCTGCCACCGTTTCTGAAAAATACCTATCCTTCCATCCAGGAAGTTTTCCGCGAAGCGCGGATCTAGTCGGCTTTTACCGTCTTGGCGGGGTCGATGCCCGCTACCATCAGGGAAGGAAGCCACAGAAGGGCGAGAATGCCCAGGAAAGCGGCGGCATCGGCCGCAAGAATCCACAGCAGATTGACGTGTACCGGTACCCAGGAGACGAAGTAATTCTCCGGATCCAGGGGAATGAGGTGTGTCGTCCCTTGAACGAGGCAGAACAGCAGGGCGAGCGCATTGCCGATGAGCATCCCTTTGAAGACAGCCTCTGCGCCGATGCGGACAAACAGCCTTCCCACGGCCCGGTTGTCCATCCCCAGGGTTTTGAGCGTGCCGATGGTGGAAATGTTCCTCAGCAGCATGATCAGAAGTCCGCTGACCATGTTGAATCCAGCCACCACCGTCATAAGGACAAGGATGATGAGAACATTGAAATCCAGCAGGTTGAGCCATTCGAAAACCTGCGGGTAGGTCTGTTTGGAAGAACGTACATAGTAGTCTTCCGCCAGGGTGCCGACGGCGAAGGTCAGGGGATCGGGATCGGCTTCACCTGTGAGGATGTCCAGGCAGGAGACCTCCTCGGAGGACCATCCGTTGAGGCGTTGCATGTCCTCGATTCCGGCATAGACCAGCAGGTTGTCGTCCAATTCCAGGAGGTCGCGGTGGACCTCGGTGATGTGGAATTTCCGTACCCGCACTTTCTCTCCGATGAAATAAACCGTGAGGTCGTCTCCAACGCCCAGGCCGGTGATTTCTCCAAGCCGGTGCGGAATACTGACGGAGAGGGTGGAATCGGCCCTTTCCGTTCCCCTGACGATGACCCCGTGGACGATGTCCCCGTTTTTCACGATGCCGGCCCGGACGACGGCGGGTACGATTTCCCTGACGCCCGGCAAGGCGAGAATGCTTTCTTCCCCGGGAATGTGCCGGGGCATGGAGACTGGTTCCGAACTCCCGCTCACGAGCGGGGCAATCCGGATATCACCGGTCATGGCCGCCACTCCCTGCCGGATGGTATGCCGGAATCCGGAAGTGACGGCCACTGCCACGATGATGACAAAGAAACTGACGGCGATCGCTATCGCCGCCACGTTTCCTTGGAATTTGAGTTTCCGTGATATGAAACGCTCCGCTACCAAATATGGACGCGTTCCTCTTCCGGACGGAACATCGGGTCGCCCTCGTGGATGTCGAAGGCGTCGAAGAAGGTCTGGAAGTTACGGACAGACACGTTGACGCGGTTTTCGGCCAGGGAGTGCGGGTCCATGTTGGTAAGACGGGCCTTCTCCTGATCGGTGATGTTCTGGGCCCAGATGGCGCCGTAGCTCAGATAGAAGCGCTGGGCGGGAGTGAAGCCGTCGATGGGTTTCACGTTTTTGCCCTTGAGGGCATTCTCCATGGCGCTGTAGGCGATGGAAAGACCGCCGTGGTCACCGATGTTCTCGCCGAGGGTGTAGCGGCCGTTGGCGTGTACGCCGGGGAGGATTTCCACTTCGTCGAACTGTGCGGCCAGGCGGTTGCCCAGTTCATCGAATTTGGCCTTGTCGGCGGCGGTCCACCAGTTCACCATATTGCCGCTGGCGTCGAACATGGAACCCTGGTCGTCAAAGCCATGGGACATTTCGTGGCCGATTACTACGCCGATGCCGCCGTAGTTCACGGGGTCGTCAGCATCGGGGTCGAAGAAAGGTTTCTGCAGGATGGCGGCCGGGAAGCAAATCTCGTTGGTGGTGGGGTTGTAGTAGGCGTTCACCGTCTGCGGCGTCATGCCCCATTCGGTCTTGTCCGTGGGCTTGCCCAACTTGTCCATGTTGTCCTTCACGTACCAGGCGCTGGCGTTGCGGAGGTTCTCGTAATAGGTCTTGGACGGATCGATTTCCAGGGTGCTGTAGTCCTTCCACTTGTCAGGATAGCCGATTTTCACGGTGAAGGCGGCCAGTTTCTCGCGGGCGCGCACCTTGGTGGTGTCGCTCATCCATTCCAGGGCGTCAATATGCTGGCCCAGGGCGGTGCGGAGGTTCTCCACGAGGGCAATCATCTTCTTCTTGGAACTCTCGGGGAAATAACGGCTCACATACATCTCACCCACGGCTTCTCCCAGCAGGCTGTTGGGAACGCGCATGGCGCGCTTCCAGCGGGGCTGCTGCTCCTGTGCACCGGCCATCTGGTGGGAGAAGAACTCCCAGGAGGCGGTGTAGAAATCGTCGGAGAGGGCTCCGGCCTGATTGGAGACAAACTGGCACAGAAGGTATGCTTTCAGGGTTTCCAGGTCACATTTCTCCATCATGCTGGAAAGGCCGTCGAAGTAGGAAGGCTGCTGGACGATAATCTTCTCCTGGTCGGGAATGCCGGCGGCTGCGCAGAGTTTGTCAAAGCGGAGGCCGGGCCAGCGCTGGTAGATTTCCTGGCTGGACATGGGGTTGTAGATGGCCTGCATGTCGCGGTTCTGCTCGCGGGACCAGAAAATCCTGGCCATGGCGTTTTCCACCTCCAGGTCTTTCAGGGCAAGGGCTTCCGCATCCTGGATACCGGCCAGGTTCAGGACCTTCACGAGGAAAGCCTGATAGCCTTCGTACAGGGCCTTGTTCTCTTCCTTCAGGTAATAGTCGCGGTCTCCCATGCCCAGGCCGCCCTGGCCCAGATACAGGACCTGGACATCGCTGTTGGCGAGGTCGGCCTCGACGCCGGCGCCCAGGAAGCCGCCTTCTCCGTAGAGGTTCATCTTGCCCAGGAGGGTGGCCAGTTCATCACGGGTCTCGACGGCCTGGATTTCTGCGATGTAGGGCTGGATGGGCTCGGCGCCCAGGGAATTGCGGGTTGTGGAATCCAGGGCCATTTTGTAGAGGTCGGAGATTTTCTGGTCCACGGTGCCTTTCTTGGCTTCCAGGGTGGTCATGCTCTCGAAGAGGGCGTTGAGGTTTTCCTGGGTGCGTTCGGCGATGGCGTCGAAACTGCCGTAGCGGGAGAACTCCGGACGAAGGGGGTTATTGGCCTGCCAGCCGCCGGTGGAGTACTGATAGAAATCCACCTTGGGGCTGGTCTCGGTGTCCAGATTGGTCAAATCCAGTGCAGGAACCGTGCTTTTGGGTGCACAGGCTGCAAAAGCGAGGAATGACATCATGATGATAACAGACTTTTTCATATTGTTTTTTAATTAAACGTATTATCAATGCAGTTTGCAAAATTACACAATAATGCGGATATTTGCATCCCTTAATCGACTTTTATGAAAATCAAGGATATTCTGGTCCGATATGGAATCTCCACCCTGGGGCTTGTCATCATTGCCTTCGGGGTAGCCGTTTCCATCAAATCCAATCTGGGCATTTCCCCGCCTTCCTGCCCGCCCACCATCCTCAATCTTCGCTGGACGGGAATCTCGGTCGGAACCTTTACCTGGATCATGCACCTGCTTTTTATCCTCCTGCAGGTGGCCCTCCTGAGAAAAGATTTCAAACTCAGTTATTTGATGCAGATTCCCGCGGCCTTCGTGTTCGGATACCTGTGCGACGCTTTCATCTGGATGCTGGATGCCATCGGCGCTCCGGCTACGGATTACGGAATACAGATTCTTCTGAGCCTTGCGGCCGTTGTCATTGCGGCCGTCGGCATCAAGATAGAGGTGCTGGGCCGGGGATGGATTTTGGCCGGTGACATGACCACGGCCGTCCTGAGCACCGTCACCCGGAAGCCTTTCAGCACGATGAAAGTAATCTTCGACGTTGTGCTGGTGGCAATTACCGCCGCTTTCGCCTGGTTTGCCTTCGGCCTTCTTACCGGGAACGGTTTCACCAATGTCATCCGGGAAGGAACGCTCATCCAGGCCTTGCTCACCGGGCTGTGCATGAAAGTCACCGACCCTTGGATGGACAGACTTTTCGGCCCGCTGGTCCCCAAGCATGAATAAGGCCCTTCATTTCTTGAAAGAGTGGATGCTTCCCTGTGCCATTGTGTTGGGAATCAGCCTTTATCTTGTCTATCATTTTATACCGGGACTACATCACATGGGTTTCTGGCTGCATCCGCTGGTGTCGGAAGGGCAACGGCTGGTCATTGCCTTTCTGCTGTTTTTCCAGTTTGTCAAAGTTTCCCCGCACGACCTGAAACTGAGCCGATGGCATCTCTATGCGCTGGCCATCCAGATTCTTTCATTCCTGCTGCTGGCCCTTCTGGTCGCCTATACCGGCGGGACGCTCCGAATGCTGCTGGAATGTGCAATGCTGTGTATGGTCTGTCCCACGGCGTCGGCCGCCGGCGTTATCACCGACCGGCTGGGCGGCGACCTGGCCGGAACGGTCAGCTATGTGGTGCTCATCAACGTGGCGGCCACTTTCCTGATTCCGCTGGTGATTCCTCTGGTGAACCCTTCGGCCACCATGGACTTCTGGACCTATGTGGGGCATATCGCCCTCAAGGTGTTCCCGGTGCTCATCCTGCCCGGACTGGTAGCCTGGGTCATCCGTTACACCACCCACAGGTTGCAGCGGAGACTGATGCGCTGGGCCTCCAATTCCTTTTATGTATGGGGGGTGGGGCTGACGCTGGCGATGGTACTGGCTACGCGTGCCCTCCTGCTGAGCGGGCTCGGCTGGGCCGCCGTGGCGGGTATCGTGCTGGTTTCGCTGGTGTGCTGCTTCGTGCAGTTTTTCTCCGGGCGCCATCTGGGAAGGAAAAAGGTGGAGAGCCTGACGGCGGGGCAGGCCCTGGGGCAGAAGAACACGGGGTTCCTCATCTGGTTGGGGTACAATTACATGACGCCGGTCACTTCGGTCGCCGGCGGTCTGTATGCCATTTGGCAGAATCTGTTCAATTCATGGGAACTCTACGAGAAATCCCGCGAAAAGGAAGCTTAGCGGGGAAGCCTGGAGCAGTAGTCTTCGTAAGTCCGCAATACCTTGTCCACATAGGCCGGCGTCCGGTGTCCTTCCGGTAACATGTGTGCCACCAGTTCCCAATATCGGGAATCCAGGCCCGCTGAATCGGCCTGGGTAATGAGTTTCCGGATATTGCCGTCACCCAGGTTGTATGCCGCCAGGGCAAATTTGAGGCTGTCTTCATCGCTGGCAGCCGGGAACATCTTTTCCAGTCTGTAAAGGTACTCCGTGCCGATGGCGATGTTCACGGAAGGAATCAAGAGCGTGTCCTGCGGATAGCGGGAGCTTCGGATTTGCATGAGTCCTGTGGCTCCTTTGGAAGACAGGGCTTCGTTGTGGAACCGGGATTCATGATAGATGATGGCCGCAATCAGGCGCCAGTCCCAGCCGTAGTCCCGTGCCGCACACCGTATGATATGCTCGTAGGTGGAGAGCTCTTCCGGGATGGGAGAAATGGGGAACTCTTCCAGAAAATTGTTCTCCGGAACAGGATGCAGCGGGCTCCGGACCGGTGTCAGCAGCAAGACCGCCGACACCCCCAGAGCGTAAATGAGAACAGGGTGTTTCATCGGCCGGCGCTTCTGGAAGAGGTGGAACGACCGTTCCTGCCGGCGTTTCCGCCGCTGCCTCCGCCGCTATCTCCGCTACCGCCGAAGCCGGATCCGGCCCGGTCGGACATGGTCTTCTGGACGCCCAGACGGGGATAGAACGGCCACGAAATGCCGAATTTGATAATCCGGGCTGTCTGGATGTACTGATGGGCGGTGAAGTAGTCGTGCCGTTCCATGGGCCAGCCGTTGCCGGCATTTTCCAGTTTCAGGAAAACACAGCACTTTTTCCACTGGGCGTTGATGAAGACATCGAAGACGGGACAGTTTCCGTAAGTCTCTTTTTTCTGCAGGGTAAAGACACCGGCAACCGGGTTATAGGAAGGAGCATACCACAGCGTAGTGTACCGGGCATTTACGCCCAACTGGAGCTGAAGGACTTTGGGATCTACGATATTGAACTGGAGGTACCAGCGCAGGTTGAGCGCCAGGGACGGGAGCGGCAGCACTTCTTTGTCCGAAGATAACTGGAACAGGGCCGAGTTGTCAAGGTGGACGGGTCCCAGCGTAAAGTTCTTGGTGAGCCCGGCGGAGAGGATGCTCAGGGCAGGGGCGTGCTGACGGACGATGCCCAGGGTATCGTAATAGACATGGCCGGCCACCAGGGCATACCCTACCTGTGCCTTCAGTTCCCACTTGGGGATATCCAGTGTCGCGTGGATTCTGGTAGTGGACGTCTTGCCAAAGTCGTTTTCCCAGCGGAAGTGGTTGGAGTAGAAATGCTGCTGGTAGAAGTCCGGCGTCTTGAGGTTGGTCTCGAACGCCGCCTTCAGGCTGACAGGACTATGCGGCTGCCGGCGGAACGGGAACAGGTTCAGCGTCGCATTGGCCTTGATATAGAAGTCATTGACTTCCTGTCCGGCAAAATTATACAAGCCGGTGGCATCCCAGGACAGGTATTTACTCAGGCGCCCTTCCGCTCCGGCATAGACATACAGGCTGTTCCACTTGTGGTTGGAATTCTTGTAAAGGGCCTCGTTGGGGGATTGCAGATAGAAGGTCTGCAGCCGGTCTCCGATACCGCCTTCCACCTTGGAGACGATGGCGTCTTCCTTCCAGGGCTGCAGGCGAACGAAAACGCGGTTGTCCAGACGCATGGTACGGAGCGAATCCGCACTTTTTTCGGGATGGATGTTGAAAATCCCGTTGTAGAAATCCGATAGTTCCGGTGAGGTCTTGTCCGCGTATTTCTTGCTGTAGGTCGTGAATTCCGAGGAGGTGCCGATGAAGCCCGTCGTCATGTCCCTGTTCAGGCTGTCGCTCGGCTGCCAGGTAGAATCTTTCCGGTGACGGAGTTTCTCGATAAACTCGAAGGGGATTCGGTAGCTCTGGTCGTAGAAGAAGGTCATCTTCCGGTAGCTGTTGGTGGCGGCGGCCAGGTTGATGTCGATTTCCCGCACATCCACCGTGGTATCCCGGATCAACTGGGTATCCTGCATACCGCCGCTCTCCTGACGGGAAATGATGTTGTAGATGAATCCTCCGTGGGCCAGGTATTTGCGCCCCAGATAGTTGCCGGCCACGACATAGGTGCGGTTCTTGGTCTCTTCGTTCTTGAGGGTACCGGCGCCGCCATAGCGCTTCATCTCCAGGGCGATATTGAGGCTGGGAAAGATGTTCTGTGTGGTGAAGACCCGGAAATTATCCGAACTCAGGGTGCTGTTGCTCAACAGGTTTCCGTAGTATTCCAGCTCTGTGTACGGGGTTTTGGTATTCCATTGGGTGAGGTTTTCCGGCGTGTAGGTCCAGCCTTCCATGGCGCGGTAATAACTGACCGACTCTTCGTCCTGGCGGCGGAAGAAATTGTACTGCTGAACAGCGCTGCCGGGCATTCCCAGCCAAGTGGCCCCTACGTCCTTCCGCATGAAAGGATAGTCATAGAAGTGATAGTTGGCCGTAGTGTCCCATTCGAAGGTTTCTATGCTGTTGTACAGACGGTTGTGGCGCCATGTCACGAGACGCTTGTACAGGAGGGAATCCGGGAGGAAGCCCGTTTCCAGGATACGCGGAGTATTCTCGATGATACTGTCCTTGATGCGCTTGAGGCTGTCTTTGACCTTGAGGATGGAATCCTGACGGTGCATGATGCGCGGGAGCTCCACATGTTCGTAGGTCCAGCGCTTTTTCTCCGCCTTGGACATGGTATTCCATTTGGCTTCCCAGGCCAGCTGGGCCTGGTAGGTGGAATCGGCCAGGAAGAGGGAATCCACCTGCGGCCAGATGAGGCTGTCGCCCGCCTGTTTGAGAGAGTCGATGACCACCCTGTGGGTGTAACTGTCTTTGGTGGCTACATACCACTGGTACAGGAACGGGTCCGTGACTTTCAGGCTGTCGGGAATCTTCATGGTGTCCCGGGCTGTGATTTTGGGCGTGGTGTCAGCCGCTTCGCCAAAAAAGTCGAAGTCTTCGTCCAGTGTGTCCGCCTTGGCTATCAGCGTGTCCGCCTTGGCTTTCAGGCTGTCCGGGTGTATCTTGAGGCTGTCCGGGTGCACCTTTGTGGTATCAATCTGGGCCGATGGGAACGAGGCTCTCAGGCGCGAGGCACGGGTAAGCTCTACCCCCAGCGTCTGTGCGGCCACCGCTCCGGCGAGGGCCACGGGCACCAGTATGTCGGTCCAAAACTTTGCCATAGTTTGCAAAGATACTAATATTTTGCAGAAAAAGTTGTACATTTGTGTACTCTAAACTTTATGTACCCTTATGGCAGAATTCAAATATGCTCCCATGTTTCAGCTTGGTGAAGACACCACTGAATACTACAAGATTCCTGGTTCCGAGAAACTTGTAAAAACCGGAAAATATGGTGACAAAACCATTCTGGAGGTTTCTCCGGAGGCCCTCACGCTGGTGGCCCAGCAGTCTTTCCACGACTGCCAGTTCATGCTGCGCCGCGCTCACAATGAGCAGGTTGCAAGAATCCTGAGTGACCCCGAGGCTTCTGACAACGACAAGTATGTGGCCCTTCAGTTCCTCCGCAATGCCGAAACTTCTGTCAAGGGCATCCTTCCCTTCTGCCAGGACACCGGAACGGCCATCATCCACGGAGAAAAAGGCCAGCACGTCTGGACGGACTTCGAGGATGAAGAAGCCCTGAGCCGGGGTGTATTCAACACCTATACCCAGGAAAACCTCCGTTACAGCCAGAATGCTCCCCTTGATATGTATAATGAGGTGAATACCAAGTGCAACCTCCCCGCACAGATTGACATTGAGGCCACTCAGGGGGATGAATATCGCTTTATCATGGTGGCAAAAGGCGGCGGCAGCGCCAACAAGACCTACTTCTACCCCATGACCAAAGCCACCATCCAGAACGAGGGCACCCTTATTCCCTTCCTCGTGGAGAAAATGCGCTCCCTGGGCACGGCGGCCTGCCCGCCTTACCACATCGCCTTCGTGATTGGCGGTACATCGGCCGAGAAGAATCTCCTGACTGTCAAGCTGGCCAGCATCAAGTTCTACGACAACCTCCCCACCACCGGTGATGAGACCGGCCGTGCCTTCCGTGACATCGACCTGGAGGAGAAACTCCTGAAAGAAGCACAGAAGATTGGCCTGGGCGCCCAGTTCGGAGGCAAATACCTGGCGCATGATATCCGCATAGTACGCCTTCCCCGCCACGGTGCCAGCTGCCCCATCGGCATGGGTGTGAGTTGCAGTGCAGACCGCAACATCAAGTCCAAGATCAATGCCGACGGCGTCTGGATCGAAAAGATGGACAGCAACCCTTCCGAACTCATTCCCGAAGCGCTCCGCCGTCCCGGTGAAGGCCCCAAGGGTATCGAAATCGACCTGGACAAGGGCATTGACGCCGTACGCGCAGAACTCACGAAATATTCTGTAGGAACACGTGTGAACCTGAAGGGCACCATCATCGTGGCCCGTGACATCGCCCATGCCAAACTGAAGGCCCGCCTGGACGCCGGTGAGGAAATGCCCGCTTATTTCAAAGACCATCCCATCCTGTATGCCGGCCCGGCCAAGACCCCTGCCGGGTACCCTTGCGGCTCCATGGGTCCCACCACGGCCAACCGGATGGACCCGTATGTAGATGAGTTCCAGGACCACGGCGCCTCCCTGGTGATGATTGCCAAGGGAAACCGTTCCAAGGTGGTGACGGATGCCTGCCAGAAGCACGGCGGCTTCTACCTGGGCACCATCGGCGGCGTGGCCGCCGTCCTCTCCCAGAGCAGCATCCGCAGCATCGAATGTGTGGAATATCCGGAACTGGGAATGGAAGCCATCTGGAAAATCACGGTGGAAGACTTCCCGGCCTTCATCCTGGTGGATGACAAGGGCAATGACTTCTTTAAGTCCATCGGCCTGTAAAAACCACTAACACAATATAAGGATATGAAAAAATACGTTTGCAACATTTGCGGGTATGAATATGACCCTGCAGTAGGGGATCCGGACAGCGGAATCGCCCCTGGAACCGCCTTCGAAGACATCCCTGCCGACTGGGTATGCCCCGTCTGCGGAGTAGGGAAAGACGATTTCTCCCCGGCTGAATAAGCCCTTTCTGGCAGACAATCGTTTGATTCTCATGCTTTTACGTACAGTCCTCGGTGCTTTTTGCGCTGAGGACTGTTCGTATTGCATTGATAATAAGCAAGTTGCGAGGCCATCCTAAAAATAGTATAAAAAATTTACTACTTTGTATTGCAAAGTACCAAAAATAATTTATATCTTTGCACTAACAAATATTTTGAAAAATGAAAAAGGTAGTAAATGTTTCTTTGGGAGGCCGCAACTTCATCCTGGATGAAGATGCTTACACCCGCCTGCAGGAGTATCTGGACCATTTCAAGGGCAAGCTCACCGTTCCGGAACATCAGAAAACGGAAGTGATGGAAGAGATCGAAGGACGCATCGCGGAACTGTTCTTCCAGGAAGTGGGGGATGGCTCGCGTGTGGTAACGTTGGAAATGGTGCAGAAGGTGACATCGGCCCTCGGCATGCCCGACGGATCGGCCGAAGGGGGCTTCAGCAATTCGTCATCGGCCTCAAAAACCGACCTGCCCCGCCGTCTGTACCGGGATGTGGACAACAAATCCGTTGCCGGTGTCTGTTCCGGTCTGGCCTTGTATTTCGATATCGACATTACGCTCATCCGTATCCTCATGCTGGTGGCCCTCATCTTCGGATCGGCCGGATTCTGGATCTATGTCATTCTCTGGATTGCCGTCCCCAAGGCCGATACTCCGGTCAAGAAGTGCGAGATGCGCGGCATTCCCCCTACTGCGGAGAACATGTCGGCTTTCGCCCGTGAAACCTATAAAAAGTAGCAGGCCATGGAAAACATCAGTGAAAATGTCCGCTCCCAAATGCGGAAAGGGGTGCTGGAATACTGCATTCTGTGCATCCTGAGCCGGAAAGAGGCCTATGCCTCCGTCATTCTGGAAGAACTCAAGGCAGCCAATATGCTTGTGGTGGAAGGAACGCTGTATCCGCTGCTCATCCGCCAGAAAAACCAGGGGCTGCTGAGTTACCGCTGGGAAGAATCCACCCAGGGACCGCCCAGAAAGTACTATGTGATTACCGAGAAAGGCCGGGAACAGCTCGCCGAGATGGATGCAGCCTGGGAAGAAATGGTTCAAAGCATTCAAACCTTAAAACAGTAAACCGTCATGAAAGAAACCGTACAACTAAGCATAGGAGGTTATGCCTTTATTCTGGAAAAGGATGCGGCCGATACGCTGTCCGGGTACCTGACGACCCTGGAGACCCACTACCTCAAGCAGGAAGGCGGGAAAGAAATCATGGAGGGCATCGAGGAGCGGGTGGCCGAACTCCTGCAGGAATACACCCCTAAAGGTACCGTCGTCACTCTTCCGGGGGTACAGCGTGTGATTGATGTCATCGGCCGTCCGGAGACCATCGAGGCCGATGATCCCGCTCCCGAAACCGGTACGGAAAAACCCCGGAAAAGACTGTTCCGGGACCTTTCCGACAAGCGGCTCGGTGGTGTGTGCAGTGGATTGGCCAATTATTTTGACGTGCAGGTTGCCTGGGTGAGGATTATCTTTGCCGTGGTTACTACGGTGGTATTCTTCTCCGGAGCCAAGCATGATGTCTGGTGCCTGGCCGGCCCCTTCCTCTATTGCCTCCTCTGGGTAGCCATGCCGGCAGCCCGTACGGCGCAGGAGCGCTGGGCCATGAAAGGAGATCCCGGAACGGCCGACGACATCCGGCGGACCGTTCAGAGCGGTATCCATGAGATGGGCGATGCGGCCCGGGAGGTGGCTCATTCCGATTTCTTCCAGCGATTTGGGAAATGGATCCTGGTGGCCGTGGGAATCGTTCTGCTGATTGCGGGCTCCTCTGGTCTGGCTTCCGTGTCGGTGCTGTCCCTCAAGGGAACCCAGCTCTTCGGCGTGCCTATCGCCCATTGGATGGAGGAACTGTCGCAGGAATATCCGGCTTTTTATGATCTCTTGTCCACTCCATGGGTAATGGTGCTGGCCGCCCTGGCCTTCATCCTGCCTTTTGTGGGCCTCCTCTATGGAGGTATCCAGCTTATCTTCGGCTTCAAATCCCCCTCCTGGAAGCCCGGACTGGTCATCTTCGTTCTCTGGCTCATCATCATCGTCGTCCTGCTGGTCCTTCTGATTGCAGCCGGCGCCGCAGAAGATTACGTCCACTTCGTGATGTGATTGCCAAATTCTTGACTATCAGTTGATTATAAGATATTCCTCGTTCGATTTTTGAACGAGGAATATCTTGTATTTGTATGATAATTAAGCAGTTGGGAGCCACGCTAGTGGCCGATTAAACGGGCCTTGACCAGTTTCCACTTCCCGGCGGCAAGGTCTTTCCCTGTATATTGGAGGGACAGGACGCCTTGGTCCGGGAAAGCGAGGCCGGCAGTCCCTGAAACGATTTGCAGGAGACTTTCCAGCGCTTCATCCGGGCCGATTCCCAGCAGCCGGGTGCAGGGGGCGTCATCGGCACAGGCCTCAAATGTCATTTTCAGGGGAGCCTCCGTGAGGGAATTGTCCTCATCATCTACCAGGATGGCGCTGCGGAAGGTTTCGAAGTTGATGGCTTTGGTGTATTTGACCACCACCATCTTCCGGCCCCATTCTCCCAGGCCATTATGGAACGGACTGTCGAATCCGTCCAGATACTCGTCCACGCCGGCAAAGACATAGAGCATCCCCTGATGGGGAAGTTTGCCTTCCGGGTCCAGAGGGCCGATGTCTTCGCAGTCTATCTGACAAATGAAGGTGAGTGGATAGTCGTAAGTGCCGTCATCGTCCGTCACTTCCACCGTGGGATAGTCCATGTCGGCCGGAAGGTCCGGGTCTCCCCACCATTTGGAAGAGCAGAACAGTTCCGTTTCCGTCTTCTGCAGATTGATTTTGATTGCCATCTTATTTGAGAAGGGCGTGGGAGGCGGTCATGGCCTTGGGATCCAGGGCTTCGTCCAGTTTCTCCTTGGTCATCAGCTTGTGTTCGAGAACGAGGTCATAGACACTGCGTCCGGTCTGCAGGGCTTCCTTCGCCACCTTGGTAGAGTTCTTGTAGCCGATATACGGGTTGAGGGCGGTCACAATGCCGATGGAATTCTTCACCATGTCGTAGCAGTGCTCTGCATTGACAGTGATACCGTCCACGCACTTGGTGCGGAGGGTGTTCATGGCATTCATCAGCCATGTCTGGCTCTCGAGGATGCATTCGGCGATGACCGGTTCCATCACGTTGAGTTGCAGCTGGCCGGCTTCGGCGGCGAAGCACACGGCGGTGTCGTTGCCGATCACCTTGAAACACACCTGGTTGGTAACCTCGGGGATGACGGGATTCACCTTGCCCGGCATGATGGAGGAACCCGGAGCCATGGGAGGGAGGTTGATCTCGTGCAGGCCGCAACGGGGACCGGAAGCCATGAGACGGAGGTCGTTGCAAATCTTGGAGAGCTTGACGGCCAGGCGCTTGAGGGCTGCGGAATAGCTTACGTAGGCGCCGGTGTCGGGAGTGGCTTCCACCAGATCGGGGGCTTTCTCGAAGGTGTCGCCGGTGAATTCGCTCATACGCTTGGTGCAGAGTTCGGCAAACCCGGGAACAGCGTTCAGGCCTGTGCCGATGGCGGTACCGCCCATGTTGATTTCCTTCAGGAGAACGGCGTTGCGTTCCAGGTTGGCCAGTTCTTCTTCCAGGTTGTTGGCAAAGGCGTTGAATTCCTGACCGGAGGTCATGGGAACGGCGTCCTGCAGCTGGGTGCGGCCCATCTTGATGATGTCCTTGAATTCCTCGCCCTTGGCGCGGAAGGCGGCGATGAGGTCTTTCAGCGCCTTTTCCACGTGCTTATTCATGCGGACGAAGGTATAGCGGAAAGCGGTGGGATAAGCGTCATTGGTGGACTGGGCGCAGTTCACATGGTCATTGGGGGAGCAGAACTGATACTCGCCTTTCTTGTGTCCCATGAGTTCCAGGGCGCGGTTGGCGATCACTTCGTTGGCATTCATGTTCACGGAAGTACCGGCGCCGCCCTGCATCATGTCCACGGGGAACTGGTCCCAGAACTTGCCGGCCACGATTTCCTTGCAGGCTGCAACGATGGCGTCGCCGATGGTCTTGTCCAGCACGCCCAGTTCGGCGTTGGCAGCTGCTGCGGCCATTTTTACATAGGCCATGGCGATGATGTACTCCGGATAGTCGCACATCCTGGTGTTGGAGATTTTGTAGTTGTTGATGGCCCGCTGGGTCTGTACGCCGTAGTAGGCGTCGATGGGAACCTGAAGTTCGCCGATGAGGTCGCTTTCGACCCTGAATTTTTGTTCAGACATAGTATTAGAATAATGATTTAATATGCTTTGATTCTGTACATGAAGCCCAGTTCGATGCGGTGCTCGGTCCCATTGGCGCCGGCAAGGCCGCTGGAGTTGGTAAAGTGGTGGCTTCGGCCGATGTAGGCCAGGAAGAAGCGGAGGTCCTGCTGGTCCCAGGGATAGAACTCGATGCTGCCCACCCAGCCGATGGACTTCCGGTAAGTGGAATACTGCTGGTTACCGGCCACGGAGGCAAGTTCATACATGCCCTTTCCCATGAGGTTCCACTTGGGGGCAAATTGCCAGTTGGCTTTGGTAATGATAGAGTGATATCGCACGTTCTCCTGGATGCCAAGGTTTTCCTGAACGATGCCCAGGCGGTCCAACTGGTCATATTCTCCCATGTAGTCCACATAAATCTGGAATTTGGGAAGTGCCAGTTGCTGGCCTAGCGTAACCATGTAGGAATACTTGTTACGGGCCTCTGTCTGGACACCGGCGGCCCAGCGGGTATTCAGAATACCCCCGAACATGCTGCCGTTCCAGTTGAGTATATAGGTAAGAGGGTGGGCCGATGGCTCAAAGCCCTTGTATTCACGGCGTGACGTATAGGCGTTGGTCACCATGAATGCGATTTCCTGAGAAGGAACCGGGAACCAGGAGACCATACCGCCGGTCATGAAGTTGTCCATGTAGTCCAGCATATCCGAATACTGGTAGATAAACATGGGATTCTCGTCAAACTCGAAGCCGCCCCATATCTGGCACATCTTGCCCAGGTTCACGGCCCAATGCTCGTTGAACTTCCAACCCAGCATCATCACATCGATGCTCTTGGCCAGATTGTAGCCTGTCTTCATCAGTCTTCTCTGTCCGCCGTTGGAGCCGCACAGAATAATGCCGTTCGTGCTGCAGGGATACTTCTCCAGATAGGACTGCACCATGAAGGAGCCCATCGAGTGTCCCATCAGGAATGTCGGCAGACCGTTGGAAGAGGCCAGCCTGACCATCTGCAGAAGCGCTTTTACCGTCTTATCAAACGCGCCTTCGGGCCAGCGCTCCAGCAGTTTCACGGAAGGCGCATTCAGCCCCTGTCCGAAAGCGTCCAGGCACCAGACGTTGATATGATGACCGTTCATCCACTCCGCAAACGGCGCGTAGCGCAGCGCATATTCATTCATACCGGTGATGATCGTAAGATTCGTCAC